>CAYJTB010000021.1:0-23988 GCA_964372875.1 uncultured bacterium | reverse complement strand
TCCGGGCTTCTTAAAAAAATGCCGGTTACGGCCTGGACTTTTTTGGCCGGCACCCTTGCCCTTATCGGCATTTTTCCCACCAGCGGATTTTGGAGTAAGGAAGAAATCTTGATGGCGGCTTATCTCCGCCATCCCTTTGTTTTTATCATCCTTCTCCTAGCCGCTCTTTTAACCGCTATTTATATGGGCCGTCTTTTTTCAATCGTTTTTCTTAGAAACGGCCAAAAAACCAAAGACGCCAAAGACCCCGGCTTATTCATGAAGGCGCCGCTGGGTATCCTTGCGGTTTTTTCCATTATCTCCGGATTGTTCCTGAAAAGTTTTGTCCCCGCTTCCCACGAAGTCCACGGTCCTTTTTTTGTCACGCTCTTAGGACTTTTGACGGGTACCGGAGGTTTTCTCCTAACGATTTACTTTTATCTCTTTAAACCCGGGCAAGTCCAACGCCTCGCCGAAAAATTCAGCGGGCCGCGCACGGTTCTTGAAAAGAAATATTACATCGATGAGATCTATGACGGCTTGATTCGCTGCGGCCAAGACACCTTCGCCCATCTGTGTGATGTCTTCGAACGGGTGGTGATCGTTGGGCTTCTAGTGAATGGAACGGCCAAACTCACGCACCTTGCCGGAGATTTCGCCCGGAAGATTCAAACCGGCCAAGTGCAGTTCTATGCCCTTTTATTTTCTTTGGGAGTTACCCTTCTTACTTACGGTGTCATTTTATGGAAGCATTGATCCTTTTTCTCCTTCCTTTACTCCCTCTTGCCGCGGCGTTTGCTTTAGTCTTTTTTCCTGAAGAAAAAAAAGGGGTTTTTCAAAACACGGTTCTCTGGGTCATGAGCCTTTGCTTGGCCGGGGCCATCTTTCTTTTCCTTCGTTTTCCGGCAGAGGGTCCCGGATTTCATTTTGTTTCTCGCTACTCATGGCTTCCTGAACTCGGCATTCAATATCAAGTGGGGGTCGACGGGATTGGAATGACCTTGGTGCTTCTCCTGGGTCTTGTTTCCACCAGCGGGGCCTTTATTTCTCTTTGGATTCGGGACCGGGTAAAAGAATATTCTATTTTTTATCTTATTCTCACCGCAAGCATCTACGGCGTCTTCACCTCTTTGGATCTTTTCTTTCTTTACCTTTTTTATGAAATGTCAGTGATCCCCATGTATCCCTTGATCGGCATCTGGGGAAGCCGGAATAAAGAATATGCCTCCATGAAACTGACCGTTTTTATCACCGCGGGAGCGGTACTCGCCTTAGCAGGAATATTAAGTTTTTACGGGGCCGCCGGGCTTCGGACTTTTGATTTGATTCTGGTTCGGGAAACCATCGCCCGCGAGCCGCTTGCGTTTGAGACGCAGCGCTGGATCGCGCCTTTTCTTCTCTTTGGATTCGGAGTGATCGCCTCCCTCTGGCCGCTTCACAGTTGGTCTCCCATTGGATATGCCGCCGCACCCTCAGCGGTGAGCATGCTCCACGCGGGCGTTCTCAAAAAAATGGGGCCCTATCTTATGATCCGCCTCATTTTTACTTTTCTCCCGGAAGGCGCAAAAGTTTGGTTTCCTCTGATTGCAGGCCTTTCCGCAGTGAACATTCTTTACGCCGCTTTTGCTGCGATCGACCAAAAAGATCTTAAGTATCTCATTGGTTTTTCGAGCGTGAGTCACATGGGCTACATCCTTTTGGGAATTGTCTCAGCCAATCAAATTGCCCTCTCAGGAACCATCCTTCTGATGTTCTCACACGGCGTGATGGCGGCCTCCGCTTTTGCCCTCGTGGGATATGTTGATGAAAAAACACACACCCGGATGATCCCCGACCTTGGAGGCCTTGCCAAAAAGGTCCCTTTTATTACCGTTTGTTTTGTGATGACGGTTTTTGCCTCGGCGGGAGTTCCCGGATTTTCAAATTTTGTCTCTGAGCTTTTGATCCTTATCGGCGCTTGGAAAGATTACCGGTGGCCGGCTATCTTAGCGGTCTTTGGAATTCTTCTTACTTCGGTTTATCTCTTGCGGGCTGTCCGGAAAGTTTTCTTTGGACCGCTCATGCGGCACTGGCCCGAACTGGAAGACCCTAAAGGAATTTTGGGGAAATTTCCCTTTGTGCTTCTTTTGGGAGCCCTGCTCCTTTTCGGCTTTTGGCCCGAAGGACTTCTCCGGATCATTCAACCCAGCGTCACGGCGCTTTTAGGAGGATAGGTGCAAATCGACCTTTTTTTTCTTCTTCCTGAAATCGCCATTGTTGTCATCATTGCAGTCCTTGCACTCATTGAAATTTTTCTTTCCTCTTTCTCACACCGGTTTTCAACAAGGCTTAATCTTGCGGGAATCTTGATTGTGGCGGGTATGCTCACGGCCATTTCTCAAAAAGAGGCCCCTGCTTACCAGGAGATGTTCACGGCCGATGCCTTTGCGGCATTTTTTAAATTTCTCTTTCTTGGTACGGCAGCCTGCGTCACCTTCATGAGAAAAGAAACCCGTTTCTTAGGTCAAGGAGGGGAATTTCCTCTCATTCTATGGAGTGCCCTTTTGGGAATGTTTTTTCTGGTTTCCTCCAAGGATTTTCTTCTCTTTTTTATCTCTTTGGAGCTTTTGACACTTTCCATTTATACCCTGACGGCTTACACGCGAAGCGAACTTGTTTCGATTGAGGCGGGATTGAAGTACCTTGTCTTGGGATCCTTGGCTTCGGCTTTTCTTCTTTATGGGATCAGTTTGATATACGTCTCTACCGGAACGCTTGCTTTTGAAGAAGTGGCGGCGGTTTTAGCCCAAGGAAAATTCTCGTGGGTTTTTCTGGCCGGCGTTCTCATGATCCTCTCGGCGCTGGGCTTTAAGGTGGCGGCGGTTCCTTTTCAGGTGTGGGTTCCTGATGTCTACCAAGGGGCTCCGACGCCGGTGGTTGCTTTTCTATCGGTGGCTTCAAAAGCCGCCGGCTTCGCGGGCCTTATGCGGATCTTTTTTTATGCATTCCTTCCACTCCATAGTGAAAGAGAGATTTTATTCACTGTCCTCGCCAGCCTCACACTTCTTTATGGAAACCTCGGGGCCTTGGTGCAAAAAGATATGAAACGGCTTCTAGGGTATTCTTCGATTGGGCATGCGGGGTTTCTTTTGATCGCCATGGCATCGCATCCTGATCTGGGCAGTGTTGCACTCTTCTATTACCTGACCGCTTATGCAGTTTCAAATCTTACGGCCTTTCTCGTGGTTGTGATCATCGAAAAAACCCAGGCCTCTCATCATTTAGAGTCTTATCAAGGACTCGCGCGACGCTCGCCCCTCCTGGCCGCAGCCATGTTTCTCGCGTTTCTTTCACTGGCCGGCGTCCCGCCCTTGGCTGGATTTTTTTCAAAATTTTTTATCCTGCTCTCAGCGGTTCGAAGCGGGCTCTTCGGAATCGTCTTTTTTGCGGCGGTCAATATCGCGATTTCTCTCTATTACTATCTGAATGTCGTAAAAATTATTTATTTCGACAAACCTGCTACTGCAACAACCCTGACGCTTGAAACATCTTCCAAGTGGGTCCTGATCGTTCTCATGATCGGGATCGTTCTCGTAGGCACCTGGCAAGCGCCCTTCTTCCGCTTCGCCTCCTCCGCCGCCCGGAGCCTTTTTTAATTTCTCATCCGCTGCAGGCCAACTTTCTACTCCGCACTCAATAAGCCCAATCTCCTGCCGTCGGCGAACGCTCGGCCGACACATGAACGGGTGAGGAAACAATAAGGTATTCATTCCAAATGAACCGGAAGTAAAGAAAACAGAAGTAATCTGAAAAGATGCAAACAGACATGAGGATAGAAACGGACAAAGAGTCATCCTCGCTCGAGGGCCTTCGGAAAAATCTGTTTCCGGATTTTTCCGAGACGGCCCCACGTCGCCGCCTGGCTAAGGAGATTGTGCTCTCCAAAAAAAAGATAGAATAAAAATTTCAGACGCGAAGGACACGTCCTGGCGCGTTCGGAAGGCCGAGCGGGCAGGGACTGGCCACCCAATCTTTTCCTCTTCTCCTCTGTGGCCAGGAGCGAGTGCCGGACGCACGAACGAGGGACGTCTCGCAGGGACGTTACGAGTGGCGACAGGACCGTTGTCCTGCAGCGGCTGATAATTTCGTCTCCATCCGTCGAACGTACCCGGAACGGCATGGGAGGAGTTTGGTTGGGGATCTTTTTATGAGGCGACGAGACTCGTGCCTTTCGCGGATAAAAAGATTTATTGAGCGCCGATGTAGCGCCAGTGCCAGGGCTCGAAAGTGATGCCTTTGCCGCTACGGGGATAGGAAAGTTCGAAACCAAATTTTCCTGCGTTTTGGACAAGCCAGTCGTACTCGGGGAGCCTTGCGAAATCCTCCGGATCTTCATCGCCGTCAACCCCATCTTCATTGATAAAATCAATGGCCTGCCTTTCGGGAGAACCATGTTCGCTATAGCCAGGAAGCGCCACCCATTGGCCCGTTTCGGCTAAAGAGTAATGATGCTTGGGAAGATAAAAGAGGAAGGTATAGAGTTGGTACGCCGGTGAGCGGTAGCCTGAATCCGCATAAAGTCTTTTTCCAAGATCCTTTTTCATGGCCTGCATCATCTTTTGATAGGCCTCATAAACCGGTTCTGGCAGATACTGGGGACCCAGAATTTTTTGCTTTCCATCTTTGGTAACTTCCTGTCCTTCGATTCTCTCAAACTTTACGCCTGTTGAATCCAGGCCCTGAAATTTAAATTCCTTACGGGGCTTGAGTGCCCGCACGCGGTCTAGAAAACCCCTCTCTTCCGCTAAAAGCCCCTCATACAACTCCTCAAAAGTGATTAAAGGCGCACTGCCCTCTTCCTTTTTTTGAGGCATCCAGGTTTCCCAGTGATCTGAAATTCCCTGATAGATTTTCCTTTCTTTCGGAGATAAAACATCCCACTTTTTGGCGCATCCCGTAAAAGCGGGCGACAAAATAAGGATAAAAATTAAAAATTTGAAAAAGCTTTCTGGGAGGCTAAAACGGAGGCATGTGTCTTTATTTGCATGGGGTTGTGAGTGACAACGGAGGTTTAGAAAGTCTACTTCTGGGTGGATTTGCATTTGAAGCTTTTTGACGCTCCTTTGATCATTTTAGGTACATGGCCTTGTATTTGGTCAATCCTATGTTAGTTTTTATTGTAGATATTTCAAGAGATAAAAGAAGAACTAAAAAACAATGAAAACTTCCGGCCATCATGAAAATTCAAAGTTAGTTGCGCGGCTTATTATTTTTCCGTTTCTTTTGAGTTTTTTAAACCAACCGGCATTTGCCGGAGAAAACGATTTGACTCCTACGGGTGTAAGTCTCTCCGGTGCGCAGCCGGTGGTTTCTATTCCAAAGAATCTGCCCGAAACAAGGGCGCAGCGAACCATGAGTAATGCACTGCCCGATTCGCTGCAACTAAGTGCCTTAAGTCCTTTGACCGAGGCAACGAAATCAACGACCATGGCGCGGACCATGGCGCGAGGTGCTGCCAAGCCCATAATTGCAACCGAAGCAACGAGGCTGGAAACTTTGAGAAAAACTTATCTCGCCGCACTCGATTTGGAAATCAATGGCGATAAGAAAAATAAAGACATCCCCGGAATAGTGGGCTTGATTAAAAAAATTAAGGAAGAACAAGACAAAATTACTAAAACTGATATGCCGTTGGCCTATTCATTGTTCTCAGCGTTAACGGCAGGCGTGTTAACCGTTAAGAACTTAATAAATGACGCTCTGAACCTGCCCGCAGGATACAAATATTCTTATATATCGGACGACACTTTGACCAACGCCAAAGACTCGGCCCAGATTCTGATTGATAAAGAAATTATTCCAAGTTTTCAGGCCTACCAAAAATATTTGGAAGATCGCAATACTGATCTCGGGACTGTTTCTGGAAATTACACGAATTATAAGAATAGTATGCCCGCATACAGCAATGGAATCCCCAAGACAATCACGGATGCAAAGGATTTCGACAATCAAGTAAATAAAAAACCGTCCGTCAAACAGGAGCCTGATGTGAAGGCTCCTCCCCCATTTCCTCCCGATTCAGTTGCGGAATACTTTAAGGATTTCAATATCTTGACAGACTTGGAAAAAGAATTTACAACTTTACAGACAACGGCTGAGAACAATTTAGGCACCGCTCAAAAGAATTTAACTTATGTCGATGGTAACGATATTTACATAAATCATGTCCATTATAACTATGGTAGAGCGTATTATGTCGCATTATGGAATCGTTGTAAAAAGCCTGCGTGTAAGTCGGCTATCGAAAGCAACGAAAAATTTATATCACTCACCATAGAATGGAAGCGTTTAACATCTCTCCGCGACACGGAACAAGACAACCTTAAAAAAATTACTTCAAAACTTAAAGGCGTCAAGGACGCCCAAGATGTGGTGTCGAATGGGGTGAAGTACGGAAAGAAAAATAGATTCACCTATTTATTCGCTGGCTCAAAAAATCAATTCGAAGTTCCCCAATTTGAAAATTTCAAAAAATCAAGGCTGAAAATGCAATACAATGTTTTACATGCCTATGTGGAGGCCCAAATAGCCGAAGAAAATACGGCGAGCTCCAATTTCCTAAAGTCATTGGATGATTTTACAAAGCCAGGCGGGGAAAAAGCAACACTGACCGCCGCCGCAGAAAGCCTCACAGGACAGATTAGAGACTACGCAAACAATGCTAAAACATATAATACAGTTATCGCCGGCTATCTTAAGGGGAATGGCGGCTTGTCGTCGTCGTACTTGTCGTCGAGCGACTACAAAACCCAGAACGCAACTGTTGCCACTAATGTGGCGTCCATCGAGAATGCTATTGCTACTACCGGCGTCCCCAACAATGACTATTTACGTTACACGGAGTATCTGAGCAGTGTGGAGAAATATTGGAAAACCCTTTCAGACAATCATCGAAAGCGCCTTGACGACCTAAACGAGTTACAACGGACGTGGCCGTATGGTGATCCTCCTACCAATTTTGATCTTAGTAGTTATTTGTCCCTCATCCCGAAAGGTGGCGCGGATCCTGCTGCTAAGCCGAGCCAAGTAAGCTTCCCTCCTAGGACGATCATAGGTTATCTGACGACTACGAAGCAGGCCTTCATGGATATGAAGAAAGGGCTTCAAGCCGCCGAAAAAACCGCTAATGACGTATTAGCCGCGGACAATGGGCGCTTATCTATCGCTACTGATATTGAGCGCCCAGCAAGGGAAGGTACTCTCAAGGCCGCCAAGAAATACCAGAAGATTAACACGGATCTATACGATGGAGGTGTCGAATATTACCGTAGTCTTGAACCTACCCTTATAGTAAAAAATGGTAAAACTGCGAGTCAAATAATAAAAATACTAACCGATGATGCAACTGCTGTATCCACGGCAGACGGGAATCTTAACGCTGTAAATGCCGAGATTACACGTCTGAAAGAACATCAAATACCGAATGACAAAGAAGACGTAAGCTATTTGACGAGTACATTGGAATATATCTTTGGGTCCGGCCCCAAGTATCAGGGTGGGGTTGTTAAGGATATGGCTGATGCTATCACCTCTATCAATAAGGCGAAGCTATAGAGCAGATATTTCAAGAGATAAAAGGAGAACTAAAAAACAATGAAAACTTCCGGCCATCATGAAAATTCAAAGTTAGTTGCGCGGCTTATTATTTTTCCGTTTCTTTTGAGTTTTTTAAACCAACCGGCATTTGCCGGAGACACTACGCTTTTGGGCGGTGACCCGCCCAATCAGCCCACGGTCTCGATTCCCAAAAATGCTTCAAGCCCCCAGCCCCCAGTTTCAAGTAAGGCGGCGTCTTATTCGGCTCAGCAGACCGGTCCTTTAAGCAAAATCACAAGTCAATCAACCCGAGCCGCAGCGCCTGTTCAATCTCTCACTGAAGAAGAAAAAAAAATAGGAAATCTTAAGGATGCTTATCTCACCCTGCTTCAACTAGAAATTGAGGGAAATCAAAAAGATGTTCTTGGGTTAGCGGGCCTCACGGATAGGCTCAACAAAGAAGTGAGTCAGATTGATAATACGGATAGGGTGATCAGCGACCTCTTATCTAATAACATGCAAACCCGCGTCCAAAATATCAAAACTTCCATCAGCGGGATACTCGCCTCTCTTCCATCGGGATACACATTTCCTCAGAGCCTGGTTACCTTGGGAGAAACTTATAGGACGGCGGCTCAAAGCTTAATCGATACAGGAATGCCTGAGGCCCTCACCGGATATCAATCAGATTTGAACAGCCGGAAGGGTTATCTCAATGTTGTTCTTGGAGTCTATGGCTCTTACAAAAGCGCAATGGAAACCTATTTTAGTTCAGTCAAAAATACCAACTTTGCAGATGCAGGTGCTTTTTACACGATGGTGGGTCAAAAGCCCCCTATGGGATCCGAGCCTCCACTTCCCACACTTACCAATGCAGATTTTCCTCCAAGCTCTTATGTCCCTCTGATTAATAACGCAAATGATTACTTTATTCAGATAAGGGATATTCTAGCCACCATGAAAATCGCGGGCGAAAACGAAGTAAGACGTCTATTGGGCGCTTGGGAGGCCCGCAAGCAGGCCGTCATAAATCAGCAACAGGTGGTAAATACTAAACAACAAATCTATAAACTCGCACTCCAAGGCGGAAATGGCGACGAGATTAAAAAGGCACTGGATGATTTGAATGCGGAAAGGGGGCGATTATCCGATGCAAAGGAAGCGGTGCGCGGAGCAAAGACCCGGCTTGATAATGCACAAACCGATCTCGACAAAATTAACGCGGCGCGTCAAAAGGTCAATGAAATTCTCAGATGGGTAGTCAGTAATATTATATTCACCTATGGTCTGAAAAATACCCGCTACATTTATGCCAATACTGGAACTTTGAAGCATGAAAATAAATTTGATACCACACAGAGACTCGATATGCAAAATAAGGTTTTCGATTCCTATCTCGACGATCTCATTGCCAGAGAAACAGCCGAGTCCAAAAGACTTAAAAGAGAATACAATACCTTTGCGGGATTTGTAGAGAACCAAAGCGGACCAAAAAGTGAGAGTTTGAAAGAAATTCTTACCCAATTCGCGACGGACGCGGTTGGGAATATTACCTTACTTAGCGGATCACTTCCCTCTGCCATGTCCTGGCCTGACACGCTCAAAATCATCATGGCTAAAGCAAAGAGCGACTCTCAAGGCATGATAGATACTCTCATTGATCAAGCTTTCAAAAAATATTTGGAGTATCTAGGCAATATGCGTCCTTATAAGGAAACGGTTTGGACGAATCATCGAGATCATCTGCAGGCACTTCAGAACTTTAAAGATGGATTGGCCGGACCTTCTCAGAATCCCTTTAGTTTACTTGCTCAGATCCCCAAAGGCGCGGTTGATGGTAGAGCACCTAACGTGCTGAAGTTTCCTCCTGATTCGTCCATCACTTATATGAGTGACTCCCTCAATGTTTTTGTCTCAGCCGCCCAGACCGTTGGAACTTTTAAGACGACAGCCGTAAAGGAAATGAAGCGCCTGAAGACGGCGCGTGATCTGCGTAATGAGACCCTTAAGTCTAAAGAAGCAGAGGTAGTGACCAGGCAGAAGTATCTTGACCAGGTGGCTAAGAAAGGCGGGAGTGCAAGTGAAATCCTGGCGGCCGAGGCTGCTTTGGCTGCGGCTAAGGTTGACAGAGACGCGGCCAAATCTCTTTTTGACGGAGCCGAGTTACGATATCAAAGGGCCATAGAAGATGTTGACCGGCTGAATTTGACGGCTCGATTTGTGGATAAAACAAGTATAAAAATGACCAACGATATCAAAATAGTAAACGCTACGAAGCTATAATCGATTTCAACCGTTTTTGGCGGGAAGAACTACCGCAGACTTAGGATTTAAGAGTTCGTTCATATCCAGAATCATCCCCTCGCGCGAATAAGCCGCAATATCAAGGATTTGGGTATCCATCCTGATCGCATCTTCCGGGCACGCCTCCACGCAGAAGCCGCAGTAAACGCATTTCCCCAAATCAATCACAAAACTCTTCGGACGCTTTTCGATGCTGGGGTCCGGGTGTTCCTCGGCCTTGATGTAAATGCAGCGGGCCGGGCAAACCGTTTCACACATCATGCAGGCCACGCAGCGAGGAGAACCATCTTCTCGTTTAGTGAGCCGGTGCCGAGTCCTCGATCGGGGAGCCAGCGGCCTCTGTTCTTCCGGCCATTGGTAAGTTACAGCCGCGCGGATGTATTTAAAAAGACCGAACCTGTGAAGGACATGGAAAGTTAGATTTCTAAAAAAATGACGGGAAGTTACGCTGAGGCCTGAGAACACCTGCGGAAGATAAAGCCTCTCCCAAAAAGAAAGTTCGGGGCGCTGGACAACTCTGGTTTGGATCGACACGACCCTATTTTATCTTGTCGGCTGGAGTTCGGAAAGAGGGAGTTTGGGAAGCGCCGGTAAGGCCGGGGCCCGGCGTATCGTCCCCGGATTACTTAGCAATTTGGGAACGTGAATATTCCATGCAAGCTTAAAAAAGGACATCAATTTGATGGTGAGCCAAGTCTGGTCAAATTCCCAAAATTTCAATCCGTGTCTCGCGGAACGCTGGAATGCATGATGATTATTGTGCCAACCCTCACCAAAAGAGAGCAATGCAACCCACCAAAGATTGGTAGAGTCATCATTGACGGCATAAGTCCGGTAACCCCACACGTGCGTCGCCGAATTCACAAACCATGTAATGTGATAGACAAAAACCGTTCGCACGAAGAGGCCCCATATAAGAAAAGGAAGCCCGCCCCAAAAATAAAGCCCTACTCCCAAAAGAATATTATAAAAGCCGTGAGTTTTGTTGATGAACCGGTGAAAAGGATCCTTCGCCAAGTCTTTCGCCCAGGGCTTGTAAAGTTCGTAGTCATCTAAAACGGGCTTGTAACGAAAAAGCCAAAGTACATGAGCCCACCAAAAACCCTTCCGAGGACTGTGAGGATCTAGCTCTGTATCGGAATAGGTATGATGCAGACGATGCCGGGCAACCCAGTTAATGGGACCGCCTTCAGTCGCTAAAACTCCCAGTAGGGTCACGAAATATTCGACGAGTTTTGGTACTTTAAAAGACCGGTGGGTTAAAAGCCTGTGATAGCAAAGACAGATACCGACACCGCCTGTTAACCAAGAAAGAACTCCAAAAAGAATAAATGCATTCCAGGTAAAAAAGAATGGTGCCGCCAAGGCACCTATATGCATAAGGACAATCCATAAAATAACCCAAAAATTGTATTTTTTCATTAAGCCTCCTTGCAAAAAAATAGCCCAAGCCGCTTTTCGACTTGCGCTAAAACTTGTAATACTACCGAACGAAAAGGCACTAAAATGTTGATATCATACCTCCGGTAACCCTTACAAGCAAGCTCTATTTCGCGCGCACCTTTGTTTGTCGTCTCAGAAAGGATAATTATTTAGTCCTAATAGATATTTATTCCTGTTGATGAGAAAGGGTCGCTTCCCCTAAAAGATTTTTTCCGGTCTTTCCTTCCGGGAGAAAAAACCATGTAAGCTTGCCTTCTGTATGGTCCTGGTCTTGATCATGCAAGGCGGGTGATAGCCCAAAAAGGACGCCGGGACGTGGTTTTATTTCGACAAGATTCCAGGAAATCTGAGCCTCCACATCATAACCTCCGCTTCGCCTTTGGACGTTAAAATTGACCAACCCTTTTTCCTCGGGATCGAAATTTTTGGGCCACACCCAACTTCTCTGATCTCTGTCTCCGGTTCCCGGGCCCAATCCCAACTGAAAATCCTTGGGATTCTTCCATTCAAAACCGTTGCCCGCAGGATCGATGAAAAGTTCGAGCAGGTCGTTTCGCCAAATCTGTGCCCCTTTTACCCTCGCGACAATATCGTCGTCATGGATGCGGGCTGCAGCATAAAGAAAATTAGGATCCCAAGCAAAGGCCACCCGCCCCGATAAGTCTCCCGGTCCGGAGATCTCGCCCAGCTCCCGATGATAGGGAGGCGCCAGTTGAATGACGAAATCTGTTTGATTCCAATCATCAAGGAGGCCGTCTATTTTGAGAGAAGGCTTTGCACGCTTGATCGTCACCCGCGGGCGTTTAGGTATTTTTGCCTTTAAGGTGCCGGCTCTAAAACCCATCTTTTCAAGCCCTCTTTGAATGTCAGAGTTTTGCATGAAAAGTTTCCAAATCAGTTCGCTTCGGTAATTTTCAATCATGAGGAGCAGCGGACCTTGATCAATGGCAATCACCTCTTGGGCAAACCAATTACGATCGAGATTAAAGGAGTCGCTGAAACCGTATTTACCCCAAAGTTTATCCTTGTGAGTTTCATACATGGATTTAAGCGCTGCCAAAGAGAGTTCGGGTGTAAAAACGATCGAGCCGCCGGGGGCCGTAGGAGCCACCGTACCGTCGTGCACCGCTTGGCCCGGGCCCGAACCGTAAGCCTTGTAACCATTCGGGCCAATTGCAGCGGTCAGTCCCCAAATATTTTCGGAATAGGTTTTAAATTTCTCGCGCTGGTCGAGACAGAATTGGCGATTCACAAGCGTTGCGACTTTTGAGTTTTCAAAATAATCAATAACGCCGTCATTTCTATTTCGAAGATCGAGCCAGATAAGAGGATATTGATGAGTGAAAAGAGGCGGCGAAAAAACCAAAACATAGGAACCGTAAATTCCGACTCGTTTATTGACCTCGCGCCAGCTTCCGGGCGAAATCGCATGCGTTGGCGAACCAACGGCCAAGGCATACAGAATCAGGGATTCGTTGTAATCGCTCCAACGCTGTTTGAGAAATCCCTCCCGGGGCCCCCACCCCATCGAAAGCGTCTTACCATTATTGAGCATCCAAGAAAAATCGACCCTTCGGTAAAGCTCACCCGCCATTTGCTCCACTTCAGTCCCCTTGAAGTATTGCCCGGCGGTCAAAGCGCCCGCTAAGAAAAGTGCCGTATCAATCGAGGAAAGCTCGGTGTTTTTCGTTTTTTTACCGGTCTGCCAATGGATAAAATGATAAAAGAAACCGTGCTCGGCTTCCAAACCTTGGAGTGCAAAACGAAGGGTCTTAGCGCAATATTTCTGAGCTTCTTGATGAGAAATCCATCCCCGGTCGGCCCCAACCACCATCGCTGTCAGCCCAAAACCCGTGGCCGCAATGCTTGCAATCGTGCTTGAATCGTGAGCGAAATTACTGGCTTTGTCTTTGACGAGACCGGAAGAGGGGTGGTGCTCTTTTAAAAAATACTGAAAGGCCTTTTGCTGGACAAGCTCTAGAAACTGGCGGTCTTCGTTTGAGATCTCAGGGGGCTGGGCAAAGCCTGTCGGAATGACGGCGGTGATAGAAAAGAAAATGATCAGGAGTCTATGAATCAAGGGGTCCCTCGGGTGATGATCAGACGAGTATTAATACGGCTGAAGTGACGAGAAGATTGAGAAGGGCGATGGGAAAAATGATTTTCCAGCCCAAATGCATGAGCTGATCATAGCGAAACCTGGGCAGCGTCCAGCGGATCATCATAAAAAGCCAACAGAAAAATACCACTTTAAAAATGAAAGCGCCTACTTGAAGAAAGGTCACGACCAGGTGCGGCATAAGGACCGCCGGGGTTGCACCGCCATTGACCCACGGGAAATAAAACCCGGCACGATCCAGAAACGGTATCTGCCAGCCTCCAAAAAAAAGAGTGGTTGTAAGACAGGCGAGAAGGATCGTCTCCAGGAAATCGACAAAATAAAATATCCCGAATTTCATTCCGCTGTATTCCACAAAATAACCGATAATTTCTGACTCCCCTTCCGGGATATCGTAAGGGATGCGTTTGGTCTCCGCGATTCCTGCCGCCAGGAAAAGAAAAAAACTGACCGGTTGAAGCAGAAACCCCCATTTGGGAATCCAGCCCCATAAAAGCTCCCCTTGGCTTCTCACCATTTCCTGAAGATCCAAGGTTCCATAAATCATCACCAGTCCCAAAATCGTAGCGCCCAGCGTGATTTCATAAGCGAGCATTTGACCGGAGGCCCGCATCCCGCCTAAAAAAGCATAATTACTGTTTGAGGAAAAACCGGCAAGGATCACACCGTAAACGCCCATGGAGAGCATCGCAAAAACATAAATAATCCCCACATTGAGGGGTGCCGCTTGAAGCGGGATTTCCAAATCTCCCAGCCGGAGGATATCTCCAAAGGGAATCGACGCAAAGGCAACGAGTGCAAAGGTCATCGAAAGAAAAGGCGCCAAGGTATGCAAAAAGGCATTTCCGAATGGCGGAATATAGTCTTCCTTGGTGAACATCTTAATGGCATCCGCTAACGGGTGAAAAAGTCCCAAGGCCCGGATACCAAAGATCTGGGCACGATTGGCACCGATCCGGTCTTGGATCACGGCGGATTGTTTGCGTTCAAGCCAGGTATGGAGCGCGGCAAAATTAATGACGGCAAAAAGCACAAGGCCGGCCAAAACGGCTTGGATAAGAAAGCTCATCACGGGTAAATTATAAACAATAAGGAATCGGTGTCATCTAAAATTACTGAGGCGGGTCGGCTTCAGACGCGGCAGCCCTAATTTACTTTCCCCAGAGCCGTTTAAGAAATCCTTCTCGTCCTGAGCCCACCTTATATTGAGCGTAGCGGCCTGCGTTTTTCACGTAATACTTTTGATGGTATTCCTCGGCCTTGTAGAATTTTGAGGCGGGGGTAATTTCGGTGACGATCGGTTGGTCAAATTTCCCTGATTTGGCAAACGCTTCCTTAGATTCTTGGGCAAGCCGCTTTTGCTCTTCGTCGTGGTAAAAAATGCCGGTCCGGTACTGCGAGCCTTGATCCGCAAATTGGCCCCGGGGGTCGGTGGGATCGATACTTCTCCAAAACGCTTCCAAAAGCTCGCGGTAAGTGACTTGGGCGGGATTAAAAACTATCTCAATCGCCTCGGTGTGTCCCGTTTTTCCCGAGGAGACTTCTTCATAGGTAGGATTTTCTTTGGCGCCGCTTGTGTAGCCCACGGTGGAGGAAACCACGCCTTCTATTTTATCGAAAACAGGCTGCATACACCAAAAGCAACCCCCTGCAAAGGTTGCTTTGTGGTCATTCTTATTTTCCATATCGGTTTTATTTTGCGCCGGAGAAGACGCTATTGCAAGTTGAATGAAGAACGTGAGGAAAAGAAGCGGCCGAAAAAAATTCTTAGAGCGCGATCGTTGGAGGCGTAAGCTGGTGAAGAACCAATCTCTTCTTATTGCGCTGTTTGAGTAATTGGCTCTTAAACGCATCTTCTTTTTTATCTTTATCTTTCAAACGCTCCCACACATCATAATAACCCGCGACTTCGGGTCTTGTCACGTGGGTAGACGAAACAGCGGGCATTCTTGATTCAACCGCATCAAAGTTTTCAATGGTAACCATGAAAGTGTTTGCGGCTGAGCCAACGGGTGACAGAAGGCCCGCTCCTGGGTTCACCGAAATACTGCGGGTTAACACACTGGTACTGGGTGTGACTCCTAAGGTGAAGGCTTTTAAAGCATCCACCAGTCCCCAACCATGATACTTATCAAAACCCTTTGTACCCAAATCTGTCACAGATTTTTTGAGGCGGTCATTGATTTGGGTAAAGTTAAACGTAGGGAAATAAGCCTTCAGCAATGCGACAATGCCCGCCACCATCGGCGATGCCATGGACGTACCCGTTGCGCGTACATAGTTGGGATCGAGCACACTGTCCGCTCCAAATGATACTCCGGCGGCCTTAAGTGAAAGGATATCCACGCCCGGTGCAACAAAATCAAGCAGAGTTCCAAAATTTGAAAAATAAGCGCGGGTTTTTGTAACATCCGTTGCCCCGACTGAAATCACATCGGTAAGTGCCGCGGGATAAACATTGTTGACGTTAGAATTTTCGTTTCCGGCAGCGGCGACAACGATGGCGCCTTTACTTTTCGCATAAGTTACCGCGCTCTGGAAGGATGTTTGAAGACTTCTGGATAAGAAATTTTTAAAAACTCCCAGGGAAAGGTTGATAACTTTTGCGCCTAAATTAGCGGCATATCGAATCGCAGCAATCACATCCGTGACATATCCGCTCCCATTAGAGGCCAAAACTTTAAGCGGCATAATTTTGGCTTCGGGTGCAATACCTGCAATTCCGGTTTGATTATTTGCAACACCGGCAATAATTCCGGCCACGTGCGTTCCGTGTCCGTGATCGTCCAAAGGGTCATTGTCCCAATTGGAAAAATCCCAACCGTGAAGATCATCAAGGTATCCGTTTCCATCATCATCAATTCCGGGAAGTCCGTTGAGTTCTTTTTGGTTCGTCCAAAGGTTTGCAGCGATGTCAGGATGGTTGTAATCAAGACCGGTATCAATAACAGCAACCGTCACGCCTCCGCCTTTAGTATAAGACCAAGCTTGTTCGGCTTGAATTTGCTTGAACCACCACAAATCATCGTAAGATTGTCCCCAGCTTCCTGAGGTGGAATAAAACGGATCGTCCGACGCAATACTGACCAAACCTTCTTGCACGCGATCGTTTGGATCGACAGGTGAAAGTGGGCTTTCTTGGTCTTGCGCAACAAAGTCGGTAGTGGTATCGGGGAAAACTGATTCTTCAGTTACGGGAGTAACCGGGTTGGTGGCAGAAACTACGGCTACTGCCTGACCGATAGAATCAAGAGTCAGCGAATGTTGTTCTGGATTAGCGAAAACGGGAGTGACTGACCAACAAACTAATGCGTTGGTGAGGATGAAGCTTATAACCTTGTTGATTGTCCGTGTTGTGTTTGTCATAGTGAGTCGTATTTTAGCGTTACCCCTTCCCGATGGCAACAAATTTTATCTCATTTTTAAGACATTATGATTTGCATTATATATCAATTTATAACTTTATATATCTTTAAATATAAAAATTATCATGACTGTCTAAATATTTTCATAAATTTTATATTAAAAAACTTTTATATAAAGTTAAATAAGTTATCCTATTTTTGAAACTGCCACGGCTTTATACGAAGAGAATTTTGAGAAAAGATGCACCTTTGGGCCAGGCAAAACTAAACTGGATTTCCAATAGAAATGCGGTCTGAAATATCGGACAAGGGAGCACCCAGCCGTACGGAGAGATCCGTAAGGATCATCCCTTCGGGTCTGGATTCTGCGAGTGGCTCAAACGCCTTATTGAATTTTTGAACGCGGCCTTCAAAATTCGTAAAGGTTCCACTTTTTTCAGCATAAGTAGCTGAAGGAAGAACATAGGTAGAAGATTCCGAGGTAAGATTATTGTTCGAACCGATAAAAATCGACCATTTCAATTTTTCGAGTGGGGCCTTACTCCCCACTCCCTCGATCTTGGTAGCAACGTCCTGTCCGAATACGATAAGCCCTTCGACATTACCCCCATCCACCTCTTTGAGAAAACCGGAGACTGCCTCGGGGTTATAAGAGAGGCCTAAGAGTTCCGCGCCTTTTGAATTTGGATTTTTGTCCGCGCGGATCAGAAAATCATCCTGATAGCCTTCGGGGTGAGGAGAAACGAGAAAGGCGCGGTATTTTTTGGTATCCCCAAAAAATTTCTTAGCGAGGGAAAGTTCCTCATTGGGCAGTTGAGGCGAGAGGAAAACTCCGATGGGTTTCCGACTCTCCTTGATTTGGTAAGCAATCTGGGTGAGGATCTCATCCCAAGTCTCTTCTTTGACGGCCGGTGAAGCTGCGGTATTTCGGATCTTAGGGGAAAGAATCCGGTTTTCATCGATATTTTTATACCCGTAGCGGCCCGCGTCGCACATCCACCACTTATTCACTTCGGGATTTTCACGGGGCTTGAGACGCATCACACGCTCACCCTCGCCGTGCTGGGGCCGGTCGAGATTGTAATGAATTTCGGTGTTGCAGCCGCGCGCACAGCCGGGACAAACAGAATCCGCTTTTTTGAGATACCACACCCGGCATTTGAAGCGGAAATCTTTATCCGTCAAAGCGCCTACCGGACAGATATCAACGACACATCCGGAATATTTATTATTGAGCTCATTGTCGGGATGAACCGCAATTTCTGAGTGGTCCCCCCGGTTGACAATTCCAAGCTCTGAAGTTTTGGTGATGTCATCGCAAAACCGGATACAGCGCGAGCAAAGGATGCAGCGTTCGGCATCGAGCATCACCGTCGGTCCGATAGAAACGGCCTTGGGTTTTTTAACTTTTTGCTCGTAGAAACGGCCGTCGTAGAGGCCGTATTTCATGTAGTAATCTTGCAGCCAGCACTCTCCCGCCTGATCACAGACCGGACAATCCAGAGGATGATTGGCCAAAAGAAATTCTAAAATGCGGCGGCGTGTTTCCTTTGCCATCTCTGATTGAGTGTGGACCACCATTCCGTCTTGGCAATCGGTGTTGCAGGCAATTTGGGTATGAGGATTTTTTTCAATCTCTACCATACAGATGCGGCAATTGCCTGCGATGGGAAGGCCGGGGTGATAACAATAATAAGGAACAAAAAAGTCCAGCCTCTTGGCCGCTTCGATAATTTTTGTCCCCGGCTCAACCGTGATCTGTTTACCGTCAATGGTCAGTGTGGGCATTCTGCTTCTTTCAATTGCTTCACGTCACAGCGTTTTTCGTGGATGTGAAAATCAAATTCGCTGCGGAATTTTTTCAGGTAACTCACCAGAGGCATGCACGCGCCGTCCGCCAAAGCGCAAATCGTGGTGCCTCCCATGTAACCGGATAAATCCAGCAAGGTCTCGACATCGCCCTGCCGGCCGCGGCCTTCCCAGATGCGTTGAAGAATTTTTCCGACCCAGCCCGTCCCCTCGCGGCAGGGCGAACATTGGCCGCACGACTCATGGGCGTAAAAACGCATGGTAATGTAGAGCGCCTCCACCATGCAAGTCGTCTCATCCATCACCATGATTCCGGCAGACCCGGCCATGGTACCGAGGGCTTTTAACTGATCAAAATCAAGACCGACCCCCGCCTCTTCGGGTTTCAAAACGGCGGCCGAGAGTCCTCCGGGAACCACGGCCTTGAGTATGCGGCCATCGCGAATGCCGCCTGCATCCTCAATCAAATCCCGAAGTTTGTAACCGAGCGGCCGTTCGTAAACGCCGGGGCGAACCACATGGCCTGAGACACTAAAAAGTCTCATCCCGCCATTTTGGGGTGAACCGAGTGAGGCAAATTTTTCTGCACCGAGTTTAACGACAAAAGGAAGATAGGACAAAGTTTCAATATTATTGATCACAGTCGGACACCCAAATAAACCCACCACCGCCGGAAAAGGAGGCTTAAGGCGCGGAAAGGCTTTTTTTCCTTCCAGGGACTCTAAAAGCCCGGTCTCTTCTCCTGCAATGTAAGCGCCGGCTCCCCGGTGCACGACAACTTCCAAATCAAAATTTTTTCCAAAAATATTTTTTCCTAAAAAACCTTGAGCTTTAGCTTCCTCGATGGCCTTTACGAGAATGTCGTAAGCTTCCTGATATTCGCCGCGGAGGTAAACATAAGCCTTATGGATATGATTGGCATAGCAGGTAATGATCATGCCTTCCAGGACGAGATGCGGCGCGTGCGAGATCACATAACGGTCTTTAAAAGTCCCCGGCTCGCCTTCGTCGCCATTGACCACAAGATAAATCGGTTTGCCCGTATTTTTGGGGACAAAACTCCATTTTACTCCCGCGGGAAATCCGGCGCCGCCCAGTCCGCACAAATTTGATTTTTTGACTTCCTCAATCAACGCCTCGGGGGTGAATTTTTCAAACACCTGACGGGAGCCTTCATATCCGCCCTCTTTTAAATATTCCTCCATCAAATGAGGTTTGCCCGTTTGAAAAAATTTGGAGATCATTTGGTGTTCGGGTTTTGTCTCGCCGACGCGGAAAAACCATTCCTTGGGCCACTTTAAATCTTCCGAAAGAACTTCCTCAATCAATCCTTCACGGAGCGGGCCCACATAATCATCATTTCGTTGAAGCATAGGCGCAAATTCACATGCCCCGAGACATTCCACTTCTTCCAAAGTAAAACGGCCGTCCGGGGTTGTTTGCCCGGGCCGGATGCCGAGTTTGGATTCGAGACCGGCCAAGAGCTTGTCTTTTCCTCTTAAATGACATGCCAGCGTGCGGCAGACACTGACCGAAATTTTGCCGGCGGGTTTTCTTCGAAGCAGCGTATAAAAAGTGACGACTTCGCGCACATCGATCGGAGGAAGGTCAAGATATTCGGCCACTTCTTTTTCAATCTCTTCAGAGATGTAACCGAATTTTTCCTGATAAAGACGAAGGACTGGAAGGATGGCGGCGCGTTTTTGCTCGTAACGCGATACGATAGGGTCGAGTTGTGATTTCATTTCGGCCGCTCTGTTCACCGGTCGAGCTCTCCTCCGATCATATTGACGGATCCAAATGTTGGCACCACATCGGCCATCGTGTCACCCACAATACAAAGAGGCAGTGCGGCCATGATCGGAAAACAAGGAGGCCTCACCCGAACGCGGTAGGGTTTTCCTGTTCCATCACTGATCACATAAAATCCCAGTTCTCCGTTTCCGCCTTCCACAGGAAAATAGACTTCTCCTTTAGGCGGGCAAATGCCGTGTCCGCCCATGCCAAAGCCTCCGCCCATCATGATCAATTTGAAATGATTCATCAGGCCTTCGATGTTGCCATAGGTATCTTCTTTGGCAGGAAGTACGGCCCTTTTTTCAGACGACTCGATGGCCGGGTATTGATCTTTATGAGCGCCTTCCAGTGTAGGATCCACCTCAACACGTTTGCCGGCTAGTTTTTCCGCATGCCCCATTTTTGCCTCATCCACGGCTTGGGCTGCCGGAATGACGCGGCCTTCCATATCGACATTCAGCGGACCGTTGGGGATTTGCGCAAGCCCTTGCTCGATCATCCTCATGCTTTGTTCCATTTCTTCCATCCGGCAAAGATAGCGGTCCAAATTATCTCCTTTGCTTCCTACGGGAATATCAAAATCAAGACGGTCATAAACCAGATAAGGCGAGGCGCGGCGTACATCAAAGGAAATGCCGGTGGAGCGCAGGAAAGGGCCTGTGATTCCATACGCAAGCGCTTCTTCTTTAGTGATGACCCCAACATCTTTCATCCGGTCCACAAAAATTCGGTTCCGCGTCAGAAGCTGGCCGCATTCTTTTAATACTTTGCGGGTTTCGCGAATGGCCTTGAGCGTACGCTCTTCAAATTCGTCGGGAAGGTCCGCCTTCACACCGCCGATTCTGACATAAGAAACGGTGAGCCGGGCTCCGGTCACGAGCTCCGTCAACTCATTAAGATATTCCCGCGCCTTGATCATATAAAGGAAGGGCGTAAAGGCTCCGAGCTCCATGGCAGAGGCGCCGATACACGTAAGGTGATCTGTAACGCGTGAGATCTCGCTTAAGATGACACGAATGTATTGGCTTCGTTCCGGGACTGTAATCCCAAAAAGTTTTTCTACGGCCATGCAATAGCCCACATTATTAATCAAGGGCGACACGTAATTGAGCCGGTCTGCGTAAGGAAGCACTTGGAGATAACCGGATTGCTCCGACATCTTTTCGAAACAGCGGTGGAGATAGCCAATCTCTACCTCGGCATCCATCACGTTTTCCCCTTCCAGCTTGAGAATCAGCCGGACGATGCCGTGCATGGCCGGATGCGCGGGCCCCATGTTGAGCATCATGCTTCGTGTTTGAAGGGGTGGCGTGGGACTTGGGACAGATGACGAGTGAGGTGTGACTGGGAACGCGGGGCTTGGATTGGGATTCGCTAGGTTAGGATTCATTTAAAATAATTTTTGTCACAATTTTAGTGTTGAGGTCCTATGAGGGGCTGCCTTTTATTGACGGGGTAATCTTTACGAAGAGGGTGACCTACAAATTCTTCGTACATCAAAATGCGTTTGAGGTTGGGATGGCCTTCAAAACGAATGCCGAACATGTCCCAGATTTCACGTTCGTACCAATTCGCAGCGGCCCAGAGGCCGGCCGCGGTCGGTATGACAGAATCCGTTTCCTCTACCGGAACTTTGATACGCAGACGGTGATTTTTTTCCATCGAATAAAGATGATAGACCACTTCAAAACGAGGGCCTCTAACCCCCTCACCGCCACCCTCTCCCCCACGGGGGAGAGGGAAGGGTGAGGGGTAAGCGAGATAATCCACCGCGGTCAAATCCATGAGGACGTTAAAATAAAACTGCGGATCTTCTTTGAGATGATGCAGAACCTCGTGGAGGGAATCGCGGCCGACAACCATGGTCTCATCGCCACGAAAATCATGCGTTCCTAGAATAGCGGGACCGAATTTTTCTTTAACTTGTTCGGAAAGCGGCATGAATCAAACCAGTTGTTTCTGTTTTTGTATTTTTTCCTGCAGCTTCATGAGACCGTCTAAGACATTTTCTGGCCGGGGCGGGCAGCCGGGGATATAAACATCGACCGGAATGATCCTATCAATTCCCATGACCGTAGCGTAATTATCATAAAAGCCGCCCGTGCACGTGCATACCCCGAAGGCCACGACCCATTTTGGTTCGGTCATTTGATCATAGATTTGTTTTAAAACAGGAGCGAGTTTATGCGAAATCGTCCCCACCACCATGAGGACATCCGACTGACGCGGCGAAAAACGCGGAAGCCCCGCGCCGAATCGGTCCATGTCGTAATGCGAACATGCAGTGGCCATGTATTCCATTCCACAGCACGCCGTGACAAAGGGATATTGAAAGATGGAATACTTGCGCGCCCATCCGAGCATCTCATTAATTTTGGTGGTAAAAAATCCTGCGGTTGGGCTTAACGTCTCGTCTGTCATTTAAATTCCAGCGCCCCCTTTTTCCATGCGTAGACAAATCCTAAAGTAAGGAAGAAAAGAAAGACTAACATTTCAAAAAAACCGAAGATGCCGAGCTGTCGATAGACCACAGCCCAAGGAAAAAGAAAAATAAGTTCGACGTCAAAGAGCACAAAGAGCATAGCCACTAAATAAAACCGGACCGGCATCCTCCCCTCAGGCAATGCAAACGGTTTGACTCCGCATTCAAAAGCCCCGGACTTAGCCGGATTGGGTCTTTTAGGACCGAGGACGGTGGCTAGAAAAATAAAAAAACCGGAGATCGACGCCGCAAAAATAAATGTAATCAGGATTCCCGTCAATTAATCTGACCTTTCAAATGATTGAGCGCCTTGCGGGCAAGGGTGTATTGGGAGTTTTCGACCAAAGCCTTCTCGTAACATTCCATGGCCTTGATCCAGTCCCCTTTGGTCTCCCAGATGCGCCCTAAATTGTAATGAGGAAAACAGTAACTATCGTAACGCTTGGCCCCGATCGCCTTTTCAAACCAGGGGATCGCTTCATCCAAGCTGCCCTTTTCAATCAAATAGGCGCCGATGTCATTGTAGGGATTGCCGAATTCAGGATCCACTTGGATCGCCTTGTGGCATTCCTGGATGGCCTCGTCATATTTTCCCATAAAACTATAAGTCCAACCTAGAAAGGTATAGGCCTCCGCGGTCGGCAGGATTTGAATGGATTCCCGGTAAAGCTTGACCGCTTGATCAAGCTCGCCTTTCAGCTGGGATTCGTAAGCCTTTTGGAAGACCTCCCGGGCCTTCATTTTCTGATCTTCTGCCATAGGAGTTCTTATTATAGAGAAATTAGGCGAGAAACGGAACTTCCATTTGGGGAAGGCCAGTTACAATTAATGTTCATTGATGGAATCACTGCGAACGTCCATGCCGAGCCTCAACTCGACCGGATTTTATCTCCTGAAAATCTTACCTAGCCTAAAAAAGATAGTTGACAGGCACCGCCCTGGTGCTTGAGAGCTCTTCCTCTCCCTGACTTTGTAAAGCCCTTAAGAAACAGCAAAATATAACATCTCGCTCTGAAGGCTTGTAATTCTAAGGGGGGGGGTAATCTCCTAACAGGAGTATAAAAAAATAAATCAAAGGAGAAAAATAAAGATCATGAAAACAAAAATCTCAAAGA
>CAYJTB010000020.1:33681-36340 GCA_964372875.1 uncultured bacterium | reverse complement strand
ACAATCCTTGTACAGATGATGTCTGTGACACGACTACAGGACTTTGCTCCAATCCTAATAACACCAATCCCTGTGATGACAATGAGCCCTGCACGCAAAACGATCAGTGCAGTAGTGGATCCTGTCAAGGGTCTCCAGCGGGCCAATGCGGAGCCCCGGGACAACCGCAGTGTCCTGCCACAGCACCCACTTGTGTCAGCTGTCAGTGCACCTGTACCCAGGCCTCCGACTGCGATGACGGTAATCTTTGTACTGTAGACATCTGTGCCACCACTAACCAGCGACGCGGCTCTTCTTCAGTCCGCCGATGTATGCATTTTCCATTAACCTGCAATGATTCCAACCTTTGCACCACGGATAGTTGTGATCCCGGAACAGGCTGTATCAACACTGCAGTAGGCCAATGCGGAGCCCCGGGACAACCGCAGTGTCCTGCCTCTGCCCCGAACTGTACCCAGTGTCAGTGCATCAAATGCACCACCGATAACGATTGCAATGATACAGATCTTTGCAATGGAACGGAAACCTGTGAGACCGCGACCGGACTCTGTAAGCCCGGCACGCCTTTAGACTGTAATGACCAAAATGACTGTACAAGTGATTCCTGCAGCCCGAGCCTCGGCTGTCAGAATCCTCCGGCCGGAACTTGCGGTGCCCCGGGACAAACCTGTAACCCGCCGTTTACCTGCGATATGGCCTCTTGCCAATGCAGCTGCACGAGCGACTCTGATTGTCGCGATAACAACAACTGCAACGGTATTGAAAAATGTGTTAACAATCTGTGTCGGCCGGGAACACCTATCGGAAACTGCGACGGAATAGGCCGGCAGTGTCCAACTGGACAAACTTGTGATATGCCCTCATGTGTATGCATACAAATCTGCACGAGTGATCAGCAGTGTGATGATGGAAATCTTTGTAATGGAATCGAAAGTTGCGAGCTCTCCACAGGACTCTGTAAGCCCGGCACGCCTTTAGACTGTAACGATAACAATGCTTGCACCACCGACTCCTGCGATGCGGTCCAAGGCTGTCAGAATCCTCCCACTGGAATCTGCGGAGCCCCAGGACAACCGCAGTGTCCTGCCTCTGCTCCGAACTGTACCCAGTGTCAGTGCATCCTCTGTACCACTGACGCCGACTGCGGTGCCGATAACGATGTTTGCAACGGTGTTGAGCACTGCAACACCTCAACCGGAATCTGCGATTCCGTGACGCCTCTTATCTGCGATGACCAAAACAACTGCACCAACGATTCCTGTGATCCGGCGAATGGATGCGTCTTTAATCCGACCGGCCAATGCGGAGCCCCAGGACAACCGCAGTGTCCAGCAGGCGAAATCTGTCAGGCCTGTCAATGCATCTCGAATTGCGGCAACGGCACGGTGGATCCGGGCGAAACCTGCGACGGAACAGGACAGGCTCAATGCTCCGCCGGTAACACTTGCCAAAACTGTCAGTGCGTTTCCAACTGCGGTAATGGCACCGTTGACTCGGGTGAGCAATGTGACGGCGCAGGACAGGCTCAATGTGCTGCTGGAAAAACCTGTCAGAGCTGTCAATGTGTTGCCAATTGCGGCAATGGAACCGTAGAAACGGGCGAAACATGCGGTGAGCCGAGCTTGCCCACCTGCCCCCCAGGGAAAACTTGCCAAAATTGTCAGTGCGTGATTATCCCTTGCACCACCAACGCCAATTGTAATGACAGTAACATCTGCACTAATGATTTGTGCGTTAATGGGCAGTGTGCCAATACCAATAATACGCTCACCTGTAACGACAACAACGCCTGCACTAGAAATGACAAGTGTTCCAATGGAGTTTGTCAGGGAACTGCAGCCGGGACTTGCGGTGCGCCTGGTCAACCTCAGTGCTCGGGCGCGAAACCCTTCTGTGTTGCCTGCAACTGTAAAGCTTGCGCTACCAATATAGACTGTGATGACAACAATATTTGCACCACAGACACTTGCAATAGCGGCGCTTGCACTCATGCTAACAATAGCATTATCTGCGACGACAACAGCGCTTGCACTAAAAATGACAAGTGCAGCGGCGGCCAATGCAAGGGAACCAATATTGGAAATTGCGATGCCCCAGGCCAACCAAATTGCCCTTCCGGACAAACCTGCCAGGCCTGTAAATGCGTCTCGAATTGCGGCAATGGAACCGTAGAAACGGGCGAAACATGCGGTGAGCCGGGACTCGCGTCTTGTCCCTCAGGGCAAAATTGCCAGAGCTGTCAATGTGTTACGGGACCCAAATGTGGAAATGGAATCAAGGAGACAGGCGAAACTTGCGGTGAGCCTGGATTGCCGCTGTGCCCCACAGGAAAAAGCTGTCAAGATTGCCAATGCAAATCGATTGTTTGCGGTAACTGGATAGTGGAAGGTCCCACTGAAGTGTGCGATCCGCCCAATGAAGGTACGAAAGCAGGTTGTGGTCTGGATGCGTTAGGAAGGGAAAAGCTTTGCGCACCGGATTGCAAATCATGTCAAGAACGTTTAGGAATATGCGGTAACAGCATCATTGAAGGGAATTCAGTGGGGCCTGGAGGTACCTATTTCCAAGAAATGTGTGATCCTCCTGGAGGCATCTGCAAGCCTGGCTGGACCTGCAACTTTGGATGTACTGCATGCAGTATCAAGATTTACCCTTCTTG
>CAYJTB010000020.1:0-33581 GCA_964372875.1 uncultured bacterium | reverse complement strand
GCTGGACCTGCAACTTTGGATGTACTGCATGCAGTATCAAGATTTACCCTTCTTGCGGAGACGGCGTTTTTACTCCTCAGCCTCAAGAATATTGCGATTGGAGCGCGCCTAATCCCGATGCTCCCTGTGGTCCACCCAAGTACAACTTTCCAGTGGGTCGTGGAATGTGTGGCAAAGGCTGTATGTGCGTATCCAAACCCATCTGGTGCGGGGATGGCTTCGTAAGTAAGGGCGAAACTTGCGACTGGGGAGATCCCAGTACTTGTCCTGCGGGTCAAGTTTGCGCAAGCACTTGTTGGCGTTGCATACCCAATGTTTGCGGCGACGGCACCGTCCAAACCGCAGCCGGAGAAGTTTGCGGCGAGCCCAGCCTCCCACAATGCCCTTCTGGACAAACCTGCCAGAACTGTCAGTGTGTAACGATTCCTGTTTGCGGCAACGGAACCGTTGACACGGGTGAGACCTGCGGTGAGCCGGGACTCGCGGCTTGTCCCACTGGCCAAACGTGTCTGGGTTGTAAATGTACCGCTTCCGCTTCCGTTTGCGGCAACGGAAAGATTGATCCAGGAGAGAAATGTGGCGAGAAAGGACTGCCACAGTGTTCTACTCCAGGATATATGTTCGAAACCTGTCAAAACTGTCAATGCATTGCTTGTGGCGACTGGATTGTGCAAGGAACAGAAAAATGCGATCCACCCAATGAGCCTTCTAGCCTTTGTCCCACAGGCCAAATGTGCAAATGGGGATGCACTTGTTTTACCCCACCTTCCGCTTGTGGCAATGGCATCATTGAGGTAGGAGTACCAGGGCAACTACCGGAGATATGCGATCCTTCTGGTCTGCAGGGCGGATGCCCGGCAGGAACATTCTGTAAAAACTGCTTGATGTGTCAAACTCCTCCTCCGACATGCGGCGATGGAAAAAAAGATATCAGTGAATCCTGTGATCCTCCGGGACTCATATCCGGGACCCAAGTCTGTGGATCGCTATGCCAGTGGGTGATCCCCCAAAGTTTTTGCGGCAACGGCGTATTGGAAGGGAAAGAATACTGCGATCCTCCGGGAAGCCCAACCGGCCCCGGAATTGTCTGTAACAGCACGTGCAAGTACAACACTACTCTGCCTCCTAAATGCGGTAATGGCACGGTCGATTCTCTCTACGGAGAAAAATGCGATCCTCCGGGAAAACAAGGCGTTTGCAGCGCAGGTCAAACATGCGACAAGCTCTGTCATTGCGTTCCCACTTCTTTTACCTGCGGTAACTTGAAAAAGGATGCCGGTGAAACCTGCGGCGAACCCGGATTATCCAACTGTCCTAGCGGCCAAACCTGCCAGAATTGTCAGTGCACAGCACCTGCTTGCACCGCCAATGCTAATTGCGATGATAAGAATGCCTGTACCAACGACACTTGCGCCAGCGGCAAATGCAGCAATACCAATAATACGAGTATTTGCGATGACGGAAACGCTTGTACGACCAGCGACACATGTTCAGGCGGTGTTTGCAAAGGAATGCCTAGCGGAAATTGCGGAGCTCCGACTCAAGGCGCGTGCACTTACCCAACACCTAATTGCATTTCCTGCCAATGCCAGGGCCTGTGCATTACGAAAGCAGATTGCGATGATGTTAACGTTTGCACTGACGACACCTGCGGCGCCACCGGCGTTTGCACTCATACCAATAACACTGCGATTTGCGATGATGCAAATGGGTGCACTGGAAACGACGCTTGTTTAAATGCCTCCTGTCAAGGAACAGCGTTAGGAAGTTGTGGCGCGCCAAATCAAGTTGTATGTTCGGGCGCAACGCCTAACTGCGTTTCTTGTCAATGTAAAGCAGCATGCACTACCGATGCGGATTGCGCCAACGGCGAGATATGCGATACGGCAACCGGTAAATGCATAGCACAAAGTTGTAGTGTGAATATCGTAGGTGGCGCGACTCTTCCGGTAGGAGGCACAGGTACCCTGACAGGTCAGACACAGTGTACTACGAGTAGCAGCAGCACAAGTGTTACTGCGGCCGTATCTTTTGCCTTATTTGATTGGCTGGGAATTAAGGATGCCTGGGCAGATGATTGTCAAAACGAAGATTATGATTGGGTTGCCTCAGGGGCTGTTCAAATCGTCAGCAGCAGCGGGAAAAATGTGACGGTTAAATGCGTGTCTACAGGGACGGGAACTGTTACGGCCACCGGAAAATGTTCCGGTAGAGTCAGTAAAACCGTTGCTGCCTACAATTGTTCCGGAGGTTGCGGCGATGGACAAATAGATGCCGGCGAGCAGTGCGGTGAAAAGGGTCTTTCATGTTCTGCTGGGAAAACTTGCAATAATTGTTTGTGCGTCTCAAATTGCGGCAACGGGCAACTGGATGCGGGAGAAGTTTGCGATACACCGGGATTGCAGGGGGCATGTGCTACAAGTGAAATCTGTGCAATAGACTGCAAAACCTGTAATGCGCCCGCGCCTGTTTGCGGTAATGGAGTAAAAGAAGGCAAGGAAGTTTGCGATCCGCCGGGATTGCAAGGCGGCTGTCCTAACTCCACAGATGTTTGCAAAAGTGGCTGTACTGGATGTTTACCCAAGGTATCTGTTTGTGGTAACGCCCTTATCGAACCAGCGTCTTCATTGGGGACTACCGTTTACGGTGTAACCATCTGGGGACCGGCAGCAGCCGAAGGTTGTGACCCTCCTAATTTCCAAAATGGCACTTGCACCGGAGTGGGCAAAGCTTGCGGCGGGAATTGTAGATTTTGTTTGAACAATCCCTTATGCGGCAATGGGAAAAAAGATTCGGGCGAGGGCTGCGATCCGCCAGGTGTTCAGGGCACCTGTGCTACGGGATTGGTATGTAATGGGATGTGCAAATGTTCAAATCCTCCTCCTGTTGCATGCGGCAACGGAGTCGTGGAGAAAAACGAAACCTGCGATCCCCCCGGGCAACTCTGCTCTACTTGTAAGGTACCAGGATCAGTTTGCAATGCGACTTGCAACGGCTACTTTAGTCCGCCGCAATGCGGTAATAACATAATAGAAGCAGGCGAAATTTGCGATCCTCCCAATTCGTCACTTGGAGCTCCTCAAGGATGGCTTTGTAATTTCAAATGCAATGCCTATTATCTTCCCACTTGTAAAACTCCAAGCGATTGTAAGGATTTAAATCCTTGCACCACTGACAACTGTAATTCCGGCGGCGTCTGTTCTAACACGCTCATTTCCTGTGCAGGAGGACTGCAGTGCGATATCAAGACAGGGCTATGTCCGCAAAAAACTTGTACAACAGCGGCTGACTGTAGCGACAGTAATCTTTGCACAACAGATGTCTGCGGCAGCAACGGTTTTTGCACGAATACTTCGTTGCAGTGTCCCGCAGGTCCGCCTGCGCAAACATGCGAAAACAAAACGGGAAATTGCGTGGGTGGAGGGCCGTGTACCGTAGATGCCGATTGCAATGACCAGGACACCTGCACCAAAGATTTGTGTACCATTGGCAGCAACGGAAAAGGCACCTGCGGCAACACATCTCTTAATCCATGTCCTCTTTGTGGAAATGGAACCTGCGACAAGGGAGAAGATTGTGAGCCGCCTGTTCCCAAGAAAAAATTGCCTCTTACTCCTTGCGCAAATCAAAGCTCGAGTAAACCTTTGTGCAATGCAAGCTGTCAATGGTACGCGTCGGTTTGCGGCGATAAGACAGTCGATGCAGGTGAAGTTTGCGATAAGGCGCTTTCAACAAGTTGTCCATCCAACCAGACATGCAAATCTGATTGCAGCGCTTGCGAGTCCCAATGCGGAAATGGCATAGCGGACTCAGGAGAAAAGTGCGGAGACGCGGGTCTGCCGGTCTGCGGAACAGGCTCTTCATGCGTAGCCTGTGACTGCAAGAGCGGTGTTGATATAACAACCCAGGTGACGGTGAGTGTTACGGCAAGCGCCTCCGCTACAACAGGAGGTTCTGCAACGGGGGGTGATTTTAGCGTTAATGTGGCCACGAGCATTTCTTACTCAACAACCACCTCCGCAGGCGCAACAGAAGCAGCTGACACGGGCACAGATTAAGATCAAGGTTGATATTAAGAGAATTAAGTTGATATCTATTTTTATTTAAAGTTGTGTATTAAAATAATTTGAATATTGTATTTATATAATGCTGTTGTATATGGTATTATTTATTGTGGTTGAGCAATAGAAAATATGAAAAAAAGAATCCTAAAGTTAGTTTTGTTGAGTTTAATGATTTTAAGTATTCCTTCTCTTGCCTCTGCGAGCTCTAGCTGCTCAGCTACCTGCACTACAGGCTGTATGATTGATAACCCATGCACTGTTAATCCTCAAGCGATACCCGTGAGCAGCAGCGGCACAGGGTTTAATGGTGAACTTTGTACCGGTGGTCATTATTCATGCGTTCCAGACGGCCAAGGAGTCTATCATGAGGCTACCCTCACTGTGACGTGTACTGGAGACTTTAATGGAGCGGGCACATTTAAGGTTTGCACGCCGGGAGCGACCTGCGGAAACGGAATAAAAGAAGCAGGCGAAGAATGTGACGACAAGAATACCCAAGCCGGCGACGGATGTAACAAAAAATGCAGTATCGAAGATCCTACATGTGGATCGGATCAGACTTCTGCATGTGCAGGAAGTAAATTTGAGGCGAAATATACGCTTGTTTCTAAGTATGATTCCAATAGAGAAATAGACTGCTATCATTGTGAGGATGAACAAGATCCGGAATATCCTTGCACAAACGCAAGTCGTGGGCCGCGAGCTTCAAGCTTGAGTGACAAGACTAAGTGTTTAGGCCAATGCGATCCTATCGCTCTAACTACCGTGCAATGGAACTATGAGGCCTCAGCGCCTTCCGATGGCCAGAATGTGGTTCAACGACCGCCCACGGATACCGTTTACTGTTGTAAATATACATCTGCAACAGGAACTCCGGATACAATGACAACAAGTTGCGCAGATGGCGATGATAATGTTTGTATCTTTACTGTAGATAATTACGACGGTGATAACACGGTTGATATGAATTGCACAACAGGAGCGCTTCAAACGGCTACATGTAATTGTCCTCAGGTGGGTATCGCACCGACATGCCCAGGCTTTACGGGCACGCCTCCCGCAGAATGTAACTTTCCCACCTAATGAATGACGCGCAATAGAAATATCTGGCACACTCCGTTTGAAAGTCTTTTTTTCCTGTTTCTCGCTTCCCTTTTCCTAAAAGTCGGCAGTGATAGCCTTGAAGGTCCAATCCTAAGAATTTGGTATGCAGGGTTATGGACACTCGGCTTTCTGTATATGGGCAGTCAAGAAAAGGCGTGGAATTTTCTTAGGAATTTGCCTTTCCTTCTTTTTTTAGGATTCCTTGCGTTTGAATTGGTGCGTGCGGGTTGGGGTTTTTTGCAAATGTCAAAAGCGGGAATAACTTCAGACCAAGCCGCGATGTTTAAACGATATCTCTGGTCACCTGTTGAAGCATTTTTCTACGCGGGATTTTTTATCCAAAGTTATTCCTTATTCAAAAATAGGGTTCTGGCAGGACGGCTTCTGTGGGTATTGGCAGGCTGTGGTTTTCTTTTAGCAATCACTGCGATTCCGCCTCTTTTAATCAAAGGTCATCATGAGTATGTCGTAGAGGGTAAGCGTGCTTATTTTCCCGCCTTTGTTTACTTTCACCCCTTCGTAAAGAAATATTTAGTGGGCACGATATCAAATATCAATTATATAGGCGACATCATAGGCATTGGTTTTTTCGCAGCCCTGGCAATTTTCTTTTATGAGCTTCAAAAACTCCTTCATGACGCTAAAAACACCGACAGAAACTTTAATGATTGGCTTCATTTTCTGGGACTTCCCGCATTGTTTGTAGGCGCTCAGGCATTGGCCATCATTTTATTTTTTAGCCGCGGGACCACCATTACTTTTACTTTATCGTTTCTCATTTTTATAGTCCTTGCACTTGTCAAATTTTTCTCAAAAAAACAAATCGTGGTCCTGGGAATTATTTTGGCCTTGGTGATGGGCTTTCTTGTATGGGCGGCGAATCTTCAGGCGACATGGAAGGAAGTGGGAACCGCCCAAAAAGAAGTTATGGAAGAACAAAAAAATTCAAGCTTTGAAACTAACCGCGTAGGCGCTAGGAGGGCTTTGGATCTCTACAAAAAATATCCTATTTGGGGAACGGGAAGTCGAGGCTACGAAGCATTGTCCACATCCGTTGAAAAACCCGATGAAGATGCTTACTACCTGGCTGACTTAGTGGCACTATGTCACTACCTTCAAATGTTGGCAGAAAACGGAGCAGGCGCTTACCTTTATTTTCTTTTTCTTCTGTCTTATTTCCTTGCAGTTCTGTGGGGGCTCGTTAAGACCGACAGCCGTTTTCAATTCATCACCGGACTATCTTTATTTTGCGTGGTTCTTATGATTCTAGTGCATGCGGCAGTCAAACCCGTGATGGAATACTTTGCTATTGCCATGCCGGTCTACATTCTTATGGGGGCCAGCCTTGCGGTTCTTAAGCAGGATTTTGCCCATTCGTAAATGTATTCTTTGTTTCGTGCTGTCTGCATTTATTTTCTTCCTAAATTGCTCCTCAAATAAACTTCTTCTTCATAAAGCGGCGAGTCAAGTTGCCGTAGGTGATTTTGAAAACAAACTTACCTATCATCTGAGCGTTTTCAACCGAAGCGATTCTGGTAAACGATTTCCGCTTTTTGTGGTGCTGCACGGGAGCGGTGAAACGGGCAGCCATTATTTAGAGATTTGGAAAAAGGATGCGGATCAAAGAGGAATCATGCTTTTGGCGCCTGATTTGAAAGCAAGCAATTCCTTCAAACTCGAAGAAGAACTACCTCGACTTGTCGATAAAATTATTCAAAGTTATCCCGTCGATCAAAAAGAAATTTATGTAGCAGGGATTTCCAGCGGATCTTTATTTTCCCGGTGGATGCTTTTTAGCCGCCGGGAATCTTGGCGTGGTGCGGTGTTTATAGCAGTGGTCCCGTATGGTAATTGGTATGTTGGGCCCGGAGAAAAGCTTCCTCCGCTTTTGTTTATTCACGGCCGGAAAGATAAAAGTTTTCATGTGGAAAAGGTCTCGGAGCTCGTAGATTCTTTAAAAAAAAGCGGCGTCAATACTGAACTGATCATTCATCCCGACGCGGGACATGAAGTGAAACCGGAATGGAGTAAAGAGGTTTTTGATTGGATTGAAAAAGAGCTCGATCATTCCTGAATCAAAAAGCAGCTTTTGATGTCGGCTTTACATTTTTTCTTGACATCAACGGCCCGTGCGAGAAGTTCAAAATAGTCCGAAAAATCCTTTTTCGTATTTGAGATTCCCGCTAAAGAAATGGCCATCAGAGGAAATTTAACCAAGACCTCAGGAGAGTCAGGAGATCTGCGGTCGTGTTCCAAGATAAAGCCGCGCTCATAGTCATCCTTGCGGTAAAGCGTTTTTATGAGTTCGTCAAATTTTTTAATTACGGACTCGGCAACCGCCTGCGCCCGGCTGGGTTTTACGATGAGCACGAAATCGTCTCCGCCTTGATGGCCTAAGAAGTCATCTGAGGCGTTGTGTTCGTTGAGTGAGTCTCTCAAAAGTTTGGCGGTTTTCCGGATCACATCATCGCCGCGGGCCAGACCGTATCGGTCGTTAAATATTTTGAAACGGTCAAGATCGATATGGAAAAACACAAATTTCTGTTTTTCGTAAATGCGGCGCTGGGTTTCGTGGTAAATCCCATGATTACCGGAAAGCTGGGTAAGGGGATTGGCGTCCTCGGCTCGCTCTTTCATTTCCTTTAAGGCCAGGCTCATCTTATTGAAGGTCTCAGCCAGCTCTTCGATCTCGTCGCCCGTATAAATGGCTACTTTTTGGCCTAGGTTGCCTCGCAAAATCTCACGGGTGGCCTGGTTGAGGGTTTGGATGGGTTTGACGATCGACCCCGAGAGTCCGGCGGCAATGAGCACGCCGGCAAAAAGGGTAAGGAAAAACATAGAAAGAAGCGCTCCCAATGACTTTTTGAGCGCTAACTTCAGATTTCCCAGGGGAAACGAGATTTTGGCTATGTAAATCTTTTCCCTGACTGGACTTGTTAACGGTACAAAGGCGTTTAGTTTTTGTACCTCTTTGTCGATTTTTATTAAGGGTAGTTTACCCTCTTTTTTGTTCAGGAGGCTTTGTTCCATAGCTACCAGGTCCTCCTGGGTAAAGCCTCCGGCGGCTTCGGTATACAAGGTTTCACGGGTAAGGGGATCAAGAATGAGGAGATCCGACACATTGTGCATTTCTTTAGCTTTCTGCAAGTTGGCTTTCAAAAGAAAAGGATTCTCAAACGAGGCTGGGTCTTCAAGAACGCGAGTCAGCGCTTCATTCATACCTTGAAGAGAAATTCGACTTTGTATTTCATAGATTTTGTTAAGAAAAGAAAGCTGGTTGGTAAGTTGAATACCAGTAAAAGCAAGAATGAGCAACAGGAGAGGAAGAATCAGTCCGGATGCTATTCTTACAAAAAGGGCGTTTTTTCTAACTAGCTTGGCCATAGGGTCTTATATTAATAACGGTTGTATAGGTATTCAGCTTGACGCTTTGTTTAAGCTTCAGCTATCATTCAATAGTAGCTTACAATATTTGAAAAAGGAAGAGGCCTTCTAATGCCTAGAAAACAGGTAACAGGTATCTTATTGTCAGGCGGCATCATCATTTTGATCGCCATAGGCGCCTTTGTGCTCTACTCCCAGTTTGCTTTGGATTACACCCTCGAAAATCTTAAAGACACTTTGGAAGCGGTCCAGGAAGGCAACTCTTCAGAACTGCAAACCCGCGTTTATCAATCCAGCCTTCAGAATATGGCGTTGGATCAAATCACGACTAAAGATGCAGATTTGCAGTCTGTCATGCTCTTGGAACTTGCTGCACGTTCGGTAAGAGATGCGGTGGACCAATATGGTTCCGCAAGGGCCGGACTTTACCTTACAGAAATCCTCAAAGAAAAATCTCCCCAGAGAAGCTTTTTCTTTCGAACGGCCGATGCGCTTTTTCATTTTATTCAAGCCTCCTTAAGATCTGCTCAAAATCTCTGGAAATATTTATGGGACAAAATTCAAGGCCGCCATGAAACCGTTCCTCTTGAAGCTACCGGCGCGCTGATTTTGAACGAAGCGGATAAAATGGAAAAGAGTTGGAAACTGAAAGAAGCTGAGCAATATTACAAAGAATTTTTAGACCGGTATCAGGGGCGCCCCGAGCGCGGCTTCGTGATGCTTTCTTTAGCTCATCTTCAGATCAAGATGAGGAAGCTCGATGAAGCGTTAAATCAATTGGGCGAGGTTCGTAGACGATTTCCAGGCACCCGCGAAGAGAGCATGGCCGTCAGATTGCAGCAGCGGGTTCTTGCAGTCCAGAAACGTTTGTCTAAACTTGGTGAATTGGAAAATAAGGTCAAAGCCCAACCGGACAGCTTTTCCGGAGAAGTCGGGTTGGAGCTTGCCTTGAATTATGTGGCAACTTATCATTTTGATAAGGCGATCTCGGTTTTGGAGAAACTCTCCGACACAGGAAACCCGCGGGTAAAAAACAAAGCACTTTTCTATTTGGGATGGATCAAGAAATGGCATGGCGACCCCGATCAGGGAAAAAAGATTTTTGAAATGCTGGAAAACACGCCCCAGGTGGACAAAAAAATGTCGGATGTCGTCAATCTCCAGCTTGCGGATATCTCATTTGAAAAGAAGGAATATAAGGAGGCAGTAGAGCGTTACGAAGATTTGGGCTCCAAGGCTGCCAGCGAAACCTGGAAGGCCCTTTCCGAACTTGAACAAAGTAATATTTATTTGATCGGGCTCAATGACGCCGAACAGGCCCGGCAGCACTTTCAACGTTTACAATCTCTAGTGGATACTGCGAGCACCTCAGGAAAAGAAATTTTAAAGAAACAATTGCAAGAAGCTTTGGATACAAGTTTGCGAGAAGAAGCTTTTGCGGACTTGGCTTTGGGAAACGTCGACAAAGCTCTAAAAAAATTTGAAGATTATAGGAAAAAATTTTCCAGAGACGGGCGGGCGTACAGTGCGCTTGCTTCCATCGAGCTCCTCAAAGGACGTCTTGAGAAGGCATTGGAGCCGGCGGAAAAAGGTTTTGGCCTGACACGAGATGAATACACCGCTACGGTTTTGGGTTACGTATTCGAAAAAATGAAAAAGTATGAAGACGCTAAGAAGTACTACATCGTAGGGATGCAGATCAAACCTTCTTACATTCCGGCCCGGTTCAATCTTGCGTGGGTTCTTCTTGAGTTAAAATCTTATAAAAACGCCAATCAATTGTTAGAGGCTTTACAAAATGGTCACGTGCGTCTTCCCCGGGTGATCCAAGCTAAAGTGCTTAATAACCGAGGCTGTGCCTTATGGGGTTTGGAGAAAAGAGAAGACGCTGTGTCTCAATTTCGAGAGGCTTTAAGAGTTTTACCCGATTTGCGTGAAGCAAAAAATAATCTCAACCTTGCTGCAGGTGAAAAGCCGGTTGCGGCAGGCATTTAGATTGGTGCGTGTATGGCCATTCGTTTGTGCTGAATGATTTTCAGAAGGACCTACAAGCCCGGAGGCGGAAAGGCGAGGGCCGTTCTCATGACGGCCTTTTTTCTTATGGGATTTTTATCGCCTTTTCTTTATGCGGCAGAAAATACGGGAGTGGAACAAGAACGAGATAGGACGATGGAAACCGCTCTTATGAACATGGAATTGCAAAAAAGAAATGATGTCTCCGCGTTAAATACGCAGATTGACCAGGAAGTCAAAAGGGCGGACCTTAAAAATTATGAGTCCGAGCTTTTGCGGCGTCCCAAAAAAAAATATCTTCGTTTCGGTTACGACACCGATGCGACTTATTCCTCCAACCGTGCGGGTTCCCCCATCCATTACGAGCAAGGAAATACCGGTGTTCGTACGAACCCTTCGGTTTCCCTGGATTTAAGTAAGCGAAAAACGGATCTCCGGTTAGAATACCGATGGAACCGGCTTTACAATAACAAAACTCCAGGGAGCGATAGTTTCAGTCAGGAATTGTCATTGCGCGCGGGCAGAAAAATCTCCCGGAAAACCACTTTCTCGCTCAATGAACGTCTCACAAGAAACAGTGTTCGTGTGGTCGCCTTCGATAACAAAAAGATAAATTTGAACATCGCCCAGCGCACGGCTTTATCCTATGAATTTAATCCGAAATTGTCGTTCAACTTTGAAACGAATTACACCAACTCTGTTTTTACGGATGAAAACTTTGACGAGCAGGGGACGCACGATTTTCAGCTTGATCCCAGTTTTTCTTTTCAACCGACCCGCAAATCGCGCATTACGGGAGGGTACCAGTGGTCCAACCCCCGGTCTCACACCGAGACCAGTGATGTTACCAACCACGTTTTTCGTTCGGGTTATAATTTGAAGATAACTCCTAAATCTTCGGCCTCCGTGGATTTTACCTGGACGCTCCAAGACGCCGTCACCGCCCAAGCCAGTAATTCTAAAAAATATGCAACAAGCGCTTCCTATATTTGGCAGGCCACGAAAAAGACGAGTATCAGGCTTCTTTATTCCAACTCCTATTCTTATGCAATTTCTGATTCTGTGAGCGGCAGGAATCTTTTGAAGACGGTGAGCTATAGTGCTTCCAACACTTGGGGGACCAGTTTTCGCTTTCGGGCCTTGAAACGGCTTAACACTGAATTTTCGTTCAACCCGACGCATAACGATTCCAAAACCATCACTACGGGATCCGCGAATACAAAGTCCCGCAGTTTTACTTTTCCTATTCAAGTAGGTTTGGATGTTGACGTTTGGAGAGGTATCCGCCTTCGATTTACGTACACTTATCGCCATAAAATCGGAGACGAAATGAAGACCGATGAAAACCGAACACACACCTGGTTTTTGGGTACCAACTTTGCGTATTAAGAGCCTTCTCTTGATCGTTGCGGCATTGCTACTGGTGATGCGTCCCGTGATGGGAGGGGAAGCAGCGACTCCGGCGGCGAACACCCCAACAAAAGTAGAGGCCGAGCCTTCTTCGGGTTCCGAACCTGCTTCGGCGAATGATTCTTTGCCGAAAAAGCAACCTTCAACAGGAGTTGATACCCTTAAGCCTTATGGAAAGGAAAGCATTGATGCCCAAACGGGTGCGAGGGTAATCAAACAAAAGGTTTTCAAAATCGATGTAGGTGATAAGGTAACGGTCAAAATCTATCCTGAAGATGACTACCTGAAAGGGACACAGATGGAAGTGTCGACGGAAGGCAATATCGTGCTTCCTCTTTTAGACCGAATTGAGATCAAGGGCTTAACCATTGCCGAGGCCGAAAAAAAGATAACGGACCTAATTGCTCAGGATTATCTTGTGAACCCGATTGTGGTGATTGAAGTTGCAGACCGGCTGCTTGAAAAAGAAGGTGAAGGTATTATCATTAAGAGAAGTGTTTCTATCCTAGGGCAAGTACAAAAGCCGGGTACTTACGAATTTCCACCGGAAGGAAAAATGACTTTGCTTGAAGTGATTTCCAAGGCGGGTGGCTTTACGGACGTGGCCAACGTGAAAAAGATTAAAGTGATCCGCAAAGGCGAAGGAAAAAATTCGGTCATAAGCGCCAACGCAGAATCCATTATAGGCGGGCGCAATCCCGATGTTCCTCTTGAAACCGACGACGTAATTCACGTCGGAGAAAGCTTTTTTTGATGTCGTCTCCCATTCCTCCGTCAGCTTCCTCTCAATACGACACCGCCGAAAAAACAACCGATTATCAATACTATTTCTCTCTTTTAAAGAAAAATCTCAATTTTGTCCTCACATTTCTGATGATTGGCGTGAGTTTAAGTGCTATTCATGTTTCGCGTTTACCTAACCAATACACTGCTGCGGCTCAAATTTTACTGGAAAAAACCCGGGGCGCCGGAGGCAATTCACCCTCTTCTCAGCTCTTGCCTGATATTTGGGCGGATGATTATTACGCTACGCAAAAAGAAATCATGGTGGGGTCCACCGTTCTTCGCCAGGTGATTGACGAATTAAAGCTGGTGGATTACTTCCATGTTCCTGACGTTGAATCAGCCCTTTTGAGAGCAAAGTCTTATCTATCCATTGTCCGGATTCGCGACAGCCGTTTGTTTAATGTGGTTGTAAAGTCACCCAACGGGCAATTTTCGATGAATCTATCCAATGCCGTAGCTCGCGCTTACATTCGAAAGAATTTTGAAGACCTTCTTTATTTTTCCAAGGAACTGCTTTCCTGGGTTCCCAAGGATGGCGAAGAAGTAGTCACGGTCGAAGACCCCTTTGGAAAAATGAAGCAAGTCTCGCGGCGGGAACTCATGAAGATGCTGCCTTCCGTTCAAACCGATCCGACGGTTCGTGGATTGGAAGAGAAAAAAAATGGTCTTCAGGCGGAATTGACCACACTGTTAAAACAATATAAGGAAAAACATCCACTGGTGGTTAAGGCCCAGGCGAGTCTGAGGTTTTTGGAAGAAAGTATTGAGTCTGAAAAACAACGCGTCATCGAAACTTTAAAAGAGCAGGCGGAAGGAAAACTCCAAATTTCTAACGCCAGGATCGTTGAAGAGGCGACCGCACCTAAATCACCGAGCGGGCCGGCGCGCCTTAAAATGGTGTTGACCACCGCCGCCACTGAACTCTTTATGCTTCTTGTCCTGATTCTCCTATGGGATTATTTTGATGACACCATCCATTCTCCGGAAGATCTCAGGAGAAGGGGCGTGAACGTGCCATTTTTGGGTCCTATTCCTCTTATTAAAGCCTCGGAAATAAAAGAAGAAGAACGAATTTTAATCACACATTTCCAAAAGAAATCCCAAGCGGCGGAGTCTTTTCGTTTTCTCCGTGTCGCGATCAATTTTTCTGCGCCTGCGGAGACACTGAAAGTCCTCGTATTTACCAGCTCAATCCCAAGTGAAGGAAAATCTTTCATCGCGAACAATGTTGCAGTCTCGCTCGCCCAAGACGGAAACCGTACCTTGCTTATTGATGCGGATCTGAGAAGGCCGCGCGCGCATCACATTTACAAATTAGAAAATCAAACGGGACTTTCCAATTATCTCACCAGTGACATTGAGTTTGACAGCGTGGTAAAAGAAACCTTTGTGGAAAATTTGTGGACCATTTTGAGTGGCCCCGTTTCTCCCAATCCCGCCGAGATTTTAGGCTCCAAACGCATGGAAACATTGCTTCATGCGGCTCGTGAGCGCTTTGACCGGATCATTGTGGACTCCCCGCCGCTTGCCGGAATGGGGGATGCCTTGGTCTTGGGAAAAATCACCACTCACGTGGTTTTTGTGATTCGTTCCGGCAAAACACCTGTGGATGTCATCCTGCATTCCAAAGAACTACTTGAAAAAAGTTCTGTCCGAATGATTGGCTGCGTCTTAAACCACGTCGATATCGAAAAAGAACGTTACGGAGGTTATTACAAGTATTACTATCAGAGCTACGAGCATTACGGAAAAAAATCTGATTGAAGCCCGCCTTTTATTTTGACCACAACGCAACCACCCCCGTTTGGCCCGAAGTGTTGGAAGCCATGCAGCCTTTTTGGTCCAAGCTTTACGCCAATCCCTCAAGCCTCCATCAAGCAGGTTCAGCGGTAGCGCGAGAACTACGGCAGGCAAGACGTGATGTCGCATCCTTTTTAGGCGCCAACGATGAAACCGAGATTATTTTCACCAGCGGCGGTACGGAGAGTAATAACGCAGCGTTTCGAAGCGCCTTGTGGACCCAAAAAGGGAAAAAGAAACTTGTTACCACGGCGGTAGAGCATTCCTCTGTGATAAAGCCGGTCCGAGCGCTTCAAGAAGAAGGTATCGAAGTAATTTTTGTACCTGTGACGAGCCACGGAGATCTTGATCTCGTTCAGTTTAAAGAAGCAATGACAGAAAACACCGCTCTTGTTTCTGTCATGATGGCCAATAATGAAACCGGTGTAATTTTCCCGATAGAAAAAATCGGAAAAGAAGTTAAGAGCCGCGGCATCCTCTTTCATATCGATGCCGTTCAAGGCGTCGGTAAAATCGCTTTTTCTTTGAAGTCACTCGATATTGACTTTCTCTCTATCTCTGCTCATAAATTCGGCGGGCCCAAAGGCATCGGCGTCCTTTATGTAAAAAAAGACACTCCGTTCCGATCTTTTATTTTTGGAGGCGTCCAAGAAAGAGGGCGCAGGGCCGGAACTGAAAATGTACCCGGCATGATCGGGCTTGCCGCCGCCTGCCGGAGGCTTCAAAAGAATTTTTCAGAGGAAAGTAAGAAAATGGAACAGGCCCGGAATCATTTTGAAGAAAAGATTCTCAAAAAAATTCCGGGGGTGCAAATCAACGGCGGCCCGACCAACCGGCTTCCTAACACCTCCAACCTCGCTTTTGATAAAGTCGATTCCGAGGCCTTACTCATTTTGCTGGATCAAGAGGGGATTTATGCCTCTTCGGGGTCTGCCTGTATTTCCGGGGCTCACGAACCCTCCCACGTCTTAAAAGCTATGGGGCTTTCTAAGGAAAGGGGCAAAAGCTCTATCCGGTTCAGTTTCGGCCCGGAAAATACCCTCCAAGAGATCGATTCTGCAGTGGATATCCTGCACCGGTTTGTCGCGCATCTGCGCGAGATTGACCTCAAAGAACAGCACCCACATTCTGTAAATCAGTAGTATAATAGCTTCCTCCCAGTCGATCTTATGGTTACCCTAACAAAAGAAGCCGTTTTAGACTCTCTTCGTGTCGTACAAGATCCCGATCTTGGCCGGGATATTGTGTCCCTTGGCATGGTGAAAGAGGTAAAGATTGAAAATGACCAGGTTTCGGTCCATGTAGAACTTACTACCCCTGCCTGTCCCCTTAAAGAACAAATCAAACAGGAAGTACACAAAGCAGTCTCCTCACTCGATGGGGTAAGAGAAGTCAACGTTCAAATGTCTGCCAATGTGCGCAAGTCCGCATCTCCCACCGTGATGACGCAAGGTACACCCGCGGGTATCAAAAACGTCATTGCGGTCGCAAGCGGCAAAGGCGGCGTAGGGAAAACAACCGTTTGTGTGAATCTTGCGGTTGCCTTTGCACAATCCGGTGCGAAGGTGGGACTCATGGACGGAGATATTTACGGGCCCAACGTTCCTTTAATGTTAGGGATTCCTTCCGGCCAAAAGCCTGACGTGGGTGAAGATGAAAAAATTATCCCCATGAAAGCCTACGGACTCAAGATGATTTCGATGGGCGTTCTTGTCCCGCCTGATACTCCGATGATTTGGCGGGGACCGATGCTTCATAGCGCGGTGACCCAATTCCTCCAAAAAGTCGATTGGGGAGAACTTGATTATCTTTTTGTGGATCTTCCGCCGGGAACGGGCGATGTCCAACTCTCGCTCGTGCAGTCCGTTTCAATGACAGGCGCTGTGATTGTGACCACACCTCAGGAAGTGGCCCTCATGGATGTAAGAAAAGGGATTGCGATGTTTCAAAAGACCAATGTCCCCATCCTTGGCATTGTCGAAAATATGAGCGCCTTCGTCTGTCCTCATTGTGAACAAGAGACGCCCATTTTTAGTAAGGGCGGCGGCAGGGATGCGGCTGAAAAATTAGAAACTGTCTTTTTAGGTGAAATCCCCATTGATACGCGGGTTCGTGAAGGGGGAGATGAAGGCCGCCCGATCGTGATTGCCCATCCTGATTCACCCGCAGCCAAGCAATTTCAGACCATTGCAGGAATTCTTGCCCAGCAGATCAGCATTGTGGATGTCCTAGGAGCCCCGGTATGGAAAAAAGCATAACCATAGACCAAGACGTTCGAATGGAAGATCTCATCCACGAACTTATTTTACGCCTGGGCGAGAACCCGGATCGCCAAGGGCTCCAAAAGACTCCCACACGCGTGATTGCTTCCATGAAATATCTCACCCGCGGCTACCGGCAAGATATCGATAGGGTCCTCAATAACGCTATCTTCGATGAAAATTATGACGAGATGGTGGTCTTAAAAGATATCGACATGTTCAGCCTTTGCGAACATCACCTTTTACCTTTTTATGGTAAGGCCCACGTGGCCTACATTCCCAATGGCAAGATCATCGGACTCTCTAAGATGCCTCGAGTCGTCGATGTCTTCGCCCGCCGTCTCCAGGTCCAGGAAAGACTGACCCATCAAATCGCCGAATGTTTAATGAAAGCCCTCAAGCCTCGCGGCGTTGGAATTGTCATCGAGGCCGTTCATCTTTGCATGGCCATGCGGGGTGTTGAGAAAAAAGATTCCTTCTGTGTGACGAGCGCCATGCTGGGAAGTTTTAGAGAGAGTGAACGAGTAAGGGGAGAGTTCTTAAGCCTGATTGGAAAACGGGCGTAGTTTTTCTTGTTTTTCTAGTTCTTCCACCCGCGCACGAAGTTTTTTGAGTTCATCCATCATCTCAGCAGCCCGCAACTGGGCAGCGATCTGTTTTCTCGCCTCCTGATAAGGCCGGGCAGGCATTCCGATCCAAATTTGTTTTTCAGGAATCTTTTTACCCGTGGGGACGCCGGATTGTGCGCCGAGGATTGCTTGGTCACCAATCTCCACATGATCGGCCAGACCGACCCGCCCGCCCATCGTCACAAAAGAACCGATTTTCGAACTTCCTGAAATTCCAGTTTGCGCTGAGATCACGGTGTGCGGGCCGATCGAAACATTGTGAGCGATTTGAACGAGATTATCGATTTTAACGCCGTCACCGATTTTGGTAGAACCCATGGTGGCACGGTCAATCGTTGTGCATGCTCCAATCTCCACATCATTTCCAATGACGACATTTCCCACTTGAGGAACTTTGACGTGGCCTTGCGGGCTTGGCACATAACCAAAGCCGTCTGCGCCGATCACAGCACCTGCATGGATCACAGTGCGGCTGCCCACCTGGGTATCTTCGTAAAGGGTGGTATGAGGATGAAGAACGGTATTTTCTCCGATTCGCACGCCCCGGTCTAAATAACTATAAGGGCGTACAACCGAACCTGCCCCAATCTCAACTTCTTCTCCAATGTAAGCAAAGGCCTCAACTGTAACTCCCTTTGCAAGGCTGGCTGAGGAGGCAATGAAGGCCTTTTCAGAGATCGTGCCGGGAAATGCCTTGGGCGGAAAAAAAAGGCCAAGAAGTTTTGCCCATGCAAGTTTTGGATTTTCAACTTGGATCAGCGGTTTAGAAGAGCTTGTAATTTGTTTAGGAACAATCAGACATGCAATGGGGCTTGCTTCAAAATCTTTCAGCCGGCTCGGGTCTTCCAGGAAGGCGATATGACCCGGAAGGGGAGAATCGACATTGGTGATGCCTGAAATGACGATTTGGTCGTCTCCGACTACTTTTCCTTGGATTTCACGGGCCAACTGGGCAAGAGTTTGTTGCATGGCCAGGAGAGTATAGCCAGGCCCATTTTCCTTGTCAATGAAAGGGGTTAGCAGGTTAGCAGGGGATGCATCCCGGTTAGCGGTGGTTAGAGGCGCGGTAGATTTCGGGATTGGCTTTTTGGATCAGTTCCATGAGCCAAGTCTTCATTCCCTCGTCGGGATTCTCAGAAAAACCCTGCCGGACCTGATCGAGCATTTTCCGGACGCGTAAATGTTCCCTCACAAGGCTTTCGAATTCGCGAGGCCCTTTCCGAAACCGGTTTTGAAGAAAAAAAGCATATTGCTGGGAGTCTAGCTCCAGTGCGTCATTGCCGCCCATCAGACGGATAATATTTTGGCGGACCTCTTCATCTGACACATCGACCTTTCGTTTTCTAGCTTCGTGGGACAGCGCTAGCAATTGCCAGATCTGTGCTTCGATCTGTTCCGCGCTTAAGATCTTTTCGGTGTCTTTGGGCTGAGCGTAGAAAATTTCAACCACTTGGCTCGCCTGAAGATACTCGTGAAAGGAAATTTCTTTACCGAAGACACGGCCCGGGGAACGGTTGGATTCTTCAAACTGCAGGCGGACGGCATAACCTCCCCAGCCGACAAAGGCGATCACCACCATCCAAACAATAATTTTTGTGTTTTTACGAAGAAATTTAAGCATTACACAAATAAGATCGGTGTAAGACCGCCCCGTCTTGCTACGTTAACCACCGTTCGCTCCGACATCCTGCCCACCACGCCAATCCCCTTGTCGGTGGCAAAAAAACCGGAAACCACGTAATAATCTTTCCTTTGGGATGCTTTTTTACCATGGCGGAAGAAGCTGCGTTTTTTTAATTCACCCAGTTTTTGGATGACCCATTCGCCGGGCTCTTTGAGTCCCCCCTCGATTTTTTTCTCCCATTGCAAGCATTTCATTTCTTTTCCGAACACTACACCTTGCCCGCCATAAAGGCGATTGGGTTTGAGCACTAAATCCGCCTGGTTTTTATAAACAAAGGGGAGGAGGTCAATTTTTTTGCCTTGAGAGTCCGTGGTTTTACGCTCACTTAAAAGCCTTGTCCAAAGGATGTGGCGTTTGAAGATTCTTTTTTCTTTCGAAGTAAAGCAAGAGGCGTAGTCGGGGCTTGTGAAAATCTCGAACACACTTTTATGATCAAACTCTCCTTCCAAAGAAGAGAGGATTTGGCCCTTTCGGAAGGCCTCGCGAAGGGCGCTCATGTCATGTCCCTTTTCTTCCAACTCACACAGTTCTAAAAGTGTGGTGTCACGATAGACCACATCGACTTGTTTCCCCCGGGCATAAAGCTCTCCTTTTTTTAACTTAAAATCCGTAGGCTCACAGACGATCGAGGGGTGGCCCAATTTCTGATAAAGTTTCGCAAACCGCTCAAATTCGACATAATTAGACCCACTTGCTTTTTGTATCTCAAAGGCCATCACGCCGCGCATGCGTCTCAATTTTTTCCGTTGTCCCAAAAGACTTCCCAATAAAAGCTGCCGGGTGTCATGAAAGAGATGAGGATGAAAATGGGGATTGAGCTTTTGAAGCTCGGGTGTGATGACCTTCAGAGCCAACTCGGCACTTGCCGCGCCATACCAAAGCCCGCCGACTCCTACGCCGTTGACTTCAAAAAAAGAAAAGCTGTCTTTCCAGGAAGGGCTGCCGAACGTAGTATTGGCATCCCACCGGCTGATGATATGGCCGGGTTCGTAATTGGGATCCTGAAGACAGGCGAGCCATTCCAATTCCCGAGGAGTAAAAGGTAAGAGATCTGAGACGGAGGGATGATCAAAATAAAGACGGGCAATTTTTCGAAACGCATGGTCCAGAGAGCGAATCGTAGGCGATAAAGCAAGTAGGCGTTTCTTGGGGACCACCCGGGGCCGAAGTGTGAGAGTAATGATCTCGGTTTTTCCCGCCTCATCCGTGTAAGTGAGGCCGTTGGCGGGCGCCATTTTGTGGACAACCCGGCCCAGGCGGTTGACGGTCGTGCGGGGAAGTTTCTCAAATAATTTTTGAATGTCGCTTTTCATTCCGGGCAGTTTACCTAAGCCAAGCTGTGAACTCAATTGAAATTGTAGGCGCGAGTGGTGATAATAAAGCCCGCCAATGAAACAAACTCTTTTACGTCTTCAGCGGAAGTTAGAAAAGCTCAACTCGGAATACGCCGACTTCCGTTATGTAAAAATTGTCCGCCAAAAAATTCGCACTAAAGACGGTGCGCTGGAAGATATTAAAGAATCATCCTCAAACGGCGTAGGTTTTCGGGTTTTAAAAAACGGGAGTTTTGGATTCTCCGCCACCGGGGATTTGTCAGAAAAATCTCTCGCCTTTCATTTGGATCAGGCCTTCCGGATGGCGGGTGAATTTTCAAAAATCCGCCACGCCGAGATCAGGCTCGCGTCATCAAAGCCCGTGAAAAAGCGCTGGCAAATGTCGGTTCGTAGGGATCCGTGGACTCTTTCCTTAAAAGAAAAGATCGCCGTTCAGATTGAGGCTGAAAAATATCTAAAGTCTCTAGCGTGGGTGGATTCAGCAACTGGACATCTGGATTTTACGCGCAAAGAAATTACGTTCGTCTCAAAAGAGGGAAGTTGGATTGAGCAAACGCTCTTCCGCACCGGAGGCTGGATTTTTGGAGAGACTTGGGCCCGGTCTGAAAAAATCAGACGAAGCTGGCCGGGACCTAGCGGGGCTTATTTCTCCCACGGTTTTGAAGCGATTCGGAACATGAATTTTTTAGAGGAGGCGAAACGTATCGGAAGAGAGCTGAAAGACCTTCGCACAAGTCTGCCACCGCCTGTCGGGGCATTCGATTTGATTCTCAAAGGCTCTATCCTTGCGCTTCAAATCCATGAAACCTTTGGCCATGCCTCGGAATCGGACCGGGTTTACGGCTATGAAGATAATTTCGGTGGAAGAACCTTTTTAAATCCCGGGCTTTTACAGGGCTTTCCCGTGGCTTCAAGCCTGGTAAATCTTAAAAGCGATGCGAGCCTTACGCTAGGACCGGGGGCGGGGAGTTTTACTTATGACGATGAAGGCCAAGCTGCTAAGTCCATCGAAGTTGTCAAAAATGGAATCTTCACAGGCTATCTGACAAGCCGGGAGACCGCTCAATTTTTAAATCAGCCCACTTCCAGCGCTAATAGCGTGGCTGGTGATTGGTCGCATTATCCTTTGATTCGTATGACTAATATGAATCTGATGCCTGGTGAGGGAACGCTAAAAGAAATGATCGCGGATACTCAGGAAGGATTTTTGCTCGACAATGAATCCAGCTGGTCCATTGACGATATGCGGCTTGATTTTCATATCGGCGCGGAGGCAGGTTACTACATTAAAAATGGAAAAATCGAAAGGCTCGTTCGTTCTCCTTTTTATTATGGCAACACGCTGGATTTCTGGCGGTCGTGCGATGGGGTGGCGGGCAAGAAAGAATGGAAGTATTGGGGTTTTGCCGATTGCGGCAAAGGCGCTCCCTATCAAGAGGCCTTCACAGGCCACGGGCTAAGTCCGGCCCGTTTCAGAGGAGTTCAGTTGGGCCGTGAATAAAAACGAAGAACTTAAAAAACTTAGAAAATTATCAGATCAAATTCTGAGGCATGCCGGCAATCTGCCCGTTCAGATTTTAATCCGGATCAAGCGAGGTCTTTTGGCCCGATTCGCCAACAATGGCGTCCATCAAAATGGGTTCCAGGATCTTGCTTCTTATCTCATAAAGCTTCAAGGAAAAACGGGGATTATTTTTCGGGAGTCCAATGATTTTTCACCGATGGGGATCCAGAAAATAATGGGTGAAATAAAATCTATGATTTCCGCGCCCGTTCCTTTCCCGGCCATTCCTTCAAAAACTTACCCCCAAGTTAAAGAGTATTTTTCTTTTAATCCAGCTGAAGCCCCGCAAATGGCGCGCCGATCCATCGAATCCGCTATCCGGCTAATCCAACTAGAAAAAGCGACCGCCAACGGCTATTTCTCAGCCTATGAACGTTTCTTTTATCTTCGCGATGCTCACAGGCTTGAAGCTTTTCACCCGGCGACGGCCTTTCGTTTCGGCGTGACGGTGACGAAAGGTTCCGGAAAAGGATACCTTAGCGTTTATCACCCTGATTTCAAAAAAATACAAATTCCTCCTATCATTGAAGAGGTTACTCAATTAGCCGAAGAGGCATCGAAAAAAGAAATCCGTCTCGAACCAGGAACCTATCAATGTATTTTTTCTCCCCGGGCCTTTCTTGAATTGATCGAGCCCCTTCGGCGTCACTTTGACCGGCGTTTTATTGAAGGCGGCCGGAGTGTATTTTCCGGACGTGAGGGAAAGAAGATTTTCTCTGATCAATTCAATCTCTCGGATGATTTTACGGATGCGTTCGGTGTGCCGTTTGATGCCGAAGGCCACCCGAGAAAAAAAGCGGGGCTCGTAAAAAAAGGCGTGATTCATGACTTGCTTGCAGAGGGCCATTCGACTCGCGGAATTTTGGATCATCCTTTTTATCCGCAGAACCTGGTGGTAGAAAAAGGGGGCCTTTCCGTGAAAGACCTTTTCAGGCAGGTGAAGAAGGGAATCTTCATCAATAAAATTTGGTACCACGCGCTCGTGCGTGAAAATAGAATGGAAGTCACAGGTCTTGCAACCGCGGGAAGTGTTTACATTGAACACGGGAAGATACAAGGCGGGGTGGTGCGGCTGCGGTTTCATGATTCTTTATTTTCTATCTTGGGGTCCGTAGTGGGGACTAGCAAAGAACAGGCCCTTTTAAAGGACGGCGAAATGGGCTCTGCGCTGCTTCCTTATGTCGCGGTAGCGCGGCTTAAAGTGGTGTAATTCCTCGTCGATAATTCTCTTATGATTCAAGCTTTTTGGGATGTCGAAGGAAAGAGACGGGAACTTTTTCCGCAAGCGTCGGACGCCGAATGGAACGATTGGCGCTGGCATCTTCGTAAGGCCCTTACATCGGTTGAAGCCGTTTTAGCTTATTCCAAATTAGATCCCCAAGATGCCAGGATGTTGGCCCGCGTCATCGAAAAATTTCCGGTGATCATTCCTCCTTATTACCTCTGTCTTATCAATTTTCAAAATCCCCAGGATCCGATTCGTCTACAATCTTTTCCGGCCAAGGAAGAAATAGAATATAGCGACGTCGGTCAGCCGGATCCTCTCGAGGAAGAAGAAGACATGCCGGTGCCAGGGTTAGTCCACCGTTATCCAGACCGGGTCCTTATGCAAGTCACTAATCTTTGTCCGATGAATTGCCGCCACTGCACGAGGAAACGCGAATGGGAAGAAGGGGTGTGGACTCGGACGGATGCGGAAATTGACCGGATGGTGGAATATTTGGCGAAAACCCCCCAAGTTCGTGATGTCTTATTATCAGGCGGCGACCCGCTTGTCCTTACCACACCCAAATTAGAAAAAATCCTTTCGAAACTCCGGGCCATTCCTCACATTGAAATCCTTCGCATCGGAACCCGTTTTCCTGTGGTTTTGCCCGAGCGTATTGACGACGAGCTTTGCTCGATGCTTTCCCAGTACCGGCCGCTTTGGATTAATACCCATTTTAATCACCCCCGAGAGATCACGCATGAAGCTGCCCTTGCATGTGACAGGTTGCAGTGCGCCGGTATTCCTATGAACAATCAAAGCGTTCTCTTAAAAGGTGTCAACGATAGCCTTCCGGTCATGAAAACACTTTGTCACGAGCTACTCAAGATTGGCGTTAGGCCGTATTACCTTTATCAATGTGATCCGATTAAAGGGGCGGAGCATTTGCGAACATCGATTTGGAAGGGGGTTGAAATCATCGAAGGATTGCGGGGACATACCACGGGTTTTTCGGTTCCGCAGTTTGTGATCGATGCGCCCGGCGGCGGAGGAAAAATTCCTGTGGGTCCCAACTATCTTTTAGGAGAAACCGGAGACGGCATTATCTTACGAAACTACGAAGGTCTTGTATTCGAATACAAAAATCCAGTTCCTGATGAAAAAAACGAAGATGCCGCGGCACGGGAGCGTTCCTTTTATTCGAGCGAAAGACTGTTAAGGCGGGAAAAAACGAGCGCCTTTCGCCGCGTTACCTCGGTTCCCGGAAATGGAACCAAGCATTACCACGGACAAAAAGACTGGATGTAAGCATTGCGTATCGGCATTTCCTATAATTTAAAAAACGATCCTTCTCTTCCTTCTCCAAAAAATCTCGTAGAAGATAGCGATGAAGAATTCGACTCGCCTGAAACCATCGAGGCCATCCGCCAAGTCCTAGCGAAGGCCGGCCACGAGGTGTTTCTTTTGGGAGGCGATTTAACGGTCGTAGAAAAGATCAAAAAAATGGGGATAGAATTTGTTTTCAATATTGCAGAAGGTTATTCAGGCCGAAGCCGCGAGGCGCACATCCCGGCTCTTTTAGAGATGATGGGAATTCCTTATTCAGGCTCCGATCCTTTGGCGCTTGCCCTCACTTTAGACAAGGCGCTTACCAAACGGATCGTCCAATCGCTTTCCATCCCTACCCCGGATTTCTGGGTCTTGGATAACGCAGATGCCGCCCGCGAAATTCCGGAACGTTTTCCTCTTTTTGCCAAGCCGGCAGGGCAGGGGTCCTCCAAAGGAATCCGGCGGTCTTCACGAATCAACAACCGAGTCAAATTAAGAGAAGAGCTCGACCGTCTTTTTACCCATTATCCCGAGGACATCGTGATGATCGAAGAATGTATTCCGGGCCGCGAGTTTACCCTGGGGATGTTGGGAAACGATTCGCCCGAGGTGATCGGGATGATGGAAATCTCATTTCGAAATAAGGAACAAAAGGATTTTTGTTATTCTCTTGAGGTAAAACGCAATTGGAGAGAGGAAGTCGAATACACGAGCGGACCCTCCCTTGATCCCTCCATTGAACGGGGGATTCGCGAGTCTTCCCTTCGGATTTTTAAGACGCTTGGGCTCAGAGACGTCGCGCGGATCGATTTTCGTGTCAACGAATCCGGGCAATTTTACTTTCTGGAGGTGAATCCCTTGCCGGGTCTTTCGCCCGTCTCAGGAGACCTCGTGATCCTTGCCGAAAAAAAAGGCTGGAGCTATGAGCAACTTATCCTTAAAATTACACAATTCGCGATATCACGTTACCGATGAAAAAGAAAATTGCTTTTCTTAGTTTGATCTTATTGGTGGCAGGTTGCGTCTCTAAGCCTGTGGGACCGATCAGACCGTTTGCCCCTGTACCGGGTGGAGGTATCACTCACACTTTGGTGAAGGGAGAATCTGTTTGGCGGCTTGCGGAAACGTACGGTGTCGATGCCCAGAAGATCATGAGCGCCAACCGGATCACCAACCCCAGCGCCCTAAAAGTCGGGACACGGATTTGGATCCCCGGGGCGGCAAAGGCAACCACCCGCACTCTTCCTTTTCTGCCTGATTCAAACAAATGGCAATACATTATCATCCACCACAGCGCGACCGAAGTGGGCAGCGCTGATCTTTTCGACAAAGGACACCGGCAGCGCGGTTTCTGGAACGGCCTCGGCTATCATTTTGTTATTGATAATGGAACGGCAGGGACCTCCGAGGGAATCATCGAGACCAGCCACCGATGGATTCATCAAATGGATGGTGCCCATTGCAACGCCATGGATATGAATGTAAAAGGAATTGGAATCTGTTTGGTAGGCAATTTCGACGAAGACAAAGTTTCTAAGGAACAATTTTCTGCGCTGGTATGGCTGATCCGGCAGCTTCAAGCCAAATATCAAATTCCTGCGCATCACATACTTCGCCATCATGATGTTCCTGGGAAAAATGGAACCCACTGTCCCGGCAGAAATTTCCCCTGGCCGCAAGTTCGTAAACAACTCCGCTAAATTTTGTTTTCTTTGAGAGCTCTCATCACCGGTGCTTCTGGATTTATCGGAAGCCATCTGGCCGATGCGCTTCTCCAAAAAGGCTTCAAGGTTCGGGCGCTCCTTCGTCCGTCCAGTAACTTGGAATGGCTCCAAGGTCTTCGGGTAGAAAAAGCCATTGGCGAACTAAGACAAGGATCACTTCCTGCCGGTCTCTTCCAGGATGTTCAGTATGTTTTCCATCTTGCAGGAGCCATTGAGGCTTCCTCAAAAGCCGAATACTTTAAGATCAACGCAGAAGGGACTCGAGTCTTGCTAGAAGCCGTTCGGCAGAATCCTTCCATCAAGAAATTCATCTTGATAAGCTCTCAGGCCGCAGGCGGTCCCAGCGCCGGCATCAAGGCAGTTAAGGAAGAAGACCCCCCTCATCCCGTCTCTCATTACGGTGCCAGTAAGCTTCAAGCGGAAAAGTTTACCTTGGAATATAAAGATAAATTTCCCGTGGTCATCTTAAGGCCTCCCACGATTTATGGACCCCGTGACCGGAGAGTCTTTGCAGCTTTCAAGATGATGAATCACGGTTTCGCCTTGGCAGTTTCCTCAACACCCAAATGGGTTACTCTTTGTTACATTGACGATTTGATTGAGGCGATTCAGGAAGCCGCGTTTCAAACGCAGGAGAGCGGAAGGATTTACAATGTGGCAGGCGTAAAGCCTTTTGAATGGTGCGAATTTATCGAGGGTCTCCACCGGGCGATGGACCGGCCGTATCGTCTGTTCCGGCTTCCGAAATCACTTCTTTTCCTCATCGGACTGGGAGGGGAAATTTACACCCGCGTTTCGGGCAGGCAATCCGTATTCACCTGGCAGAGGGTGAAGGAATTTGTCCAAAATTCCTGGGTGATGGACGGCAAAAGAATTCAGGAAGAGTTAGGCTGGAGAGAAAAAAAATCGCTGGAAGAGAGAATCTCTTTTACCGCGTCGTGGTATCGGCAGGCGGGGTGGTTGAAGTAGGCGCTTCCACCCCCGGAGCTTGTTCGAGAGAAGACAGGGCTTTTTTCTGCAAGGTAAGGGCCGGCTTTTTTTCAGCCGGGAGTGGAATTGGGGCGCCAGCGGGCCGCGGACCGAGGTTAAAATCCTTGATATAGATCGTTCCTTTTTTAGAAGCTCCCACCTTTTCATTGGAAAAGACAAATGTGACTTCGGTAACAGGCGTGGATTTTCTAAAAATCAGTGGGTATTTAAACTCTTGCCACGTCTGTTTGAAATCCCGGGGGACAAAGACCCGCGCCATTCCCGTGGCGGTTTTGATTTCAATCCTCATGCTTTCAGGAAACCCCTCCTCGGGGTTGATACGCGCCTGAAACTCAAGACTCCCAAATTCCGCAAAATCTAAATCCCGTGTTTTCATATACACGCCTGCGAAAGAGCCCGTAGGGAAGACGTCGTAATCAATTTTAAGGTAGACCTTGTCTGCGTCTGGATCTTTAATGAACTCGCGTTCGGCATGACCGAATTCCGGGGTATAAAAAGTGCCGTGATCAAATACATATTCAAAAATGCCGCCGCCCAATTTTGAAAGGTCCAGCTGACGCGCCTCTTGAGCCGCGCTTTTCCCGATAAGTTCGTAGGCCTCTTTTAATTGGTCCCACTCCTGACGGGTCACGCGCACCGGTTTCAGAGGAGACATATTCCGTTTCACCTCTGTCTGCTCAAGACTGCGGACAACGACCGATTGACGAGTTCTTTGCGACCGGACCGTGACAGAGCCCTTGAGGACACGAACGGAAGAGTCGCCCTTGTCGGGTTCCACCTCAATTTGGAACATGGTTCCTCGGACTGCCGCCACGAGCGTTGGCGTTGAGATGTCCAGTTTTTCACCTTCAAACTTTTCTTCTGTCGAGCCGAGGAGAATTCCCCTCAGAAGGTGGAGGCGGTAGCGGTGCGACCTTTCGAAGAAACCTGCCGTCTTGACCTCGACCTCTGAATTTCCCTTCAATCGAATCACTATCTGGTCGGGTACTCCAAAATCCACTTCACCCTTAGGGCCCGTGCGAATTTTATCTTTCATTTTTAAAACATCACCCCGGTTAACCGGAATCCATGATTTCGTTTTGCCAGAGAAAACTTCTACCGGTCCGATAAAGTTTTGTACTTGATAAACAGGAGAATTCTTGGGCTGTTTATAAGAAAGAAAGGGCACGGCGGCAAGGGCGGCCAGAAGGACGAATAATCCAATGACAATTCCCCAACGAGGCCTTGAATTCTCGATTTGCATTGCGGAACATCATATAATAGCTCCTACTATGATGTCTAGAGAGTCGTCTGGTTCTGACGCCTGCTGTCACCCGGAAGAAAGAGGTGTAAGTAAAACTTGGTGGGTGGTGGGGGGATCGCTTTTGTTAGGCCTCCTTGGCCGCTACATCTCCATCTTGCGTCCTTTTTCCGCCGTTTTTCGGGGCTATCTCAAACTCATCCTTTGGCCCGTGTTAATTGGACTTGTGATTGGCGGATTGATCGATCGTTTCATTCCCCGTGAATATATCTCCAAGGTCTTGGCCCATCGATCCAAACGGACCGTATTTTATGCGACGGGTCTGGGTCTTTTGGCAAGCGCTTGCAGTCATGGGATTCTGGCCCTTTCCATGGAGCTTCATAAAAAAGGTGCTTCCGGGCCTGCGGTGATTAGTTTTCTTTTGGCCAGTCCCTGGGCGAATTTTCCCGTCACACTTCTTTTAGTGGGACTTTTCGGGACGAAAGGCTTTTTAATTATTTTAGCCGCGGTGATCGTTGCGCTGACGACAGGTCTGGGCCTGCAGGCCCTCGATGCCAAAGGCTGGATTGAACGCAACCGGTTCACAAGTTCTCTTGATGTTCATTTTTCTATTTCTCGGGACATTCGGCAGCGTTTCCAAAATTACAAACTGAGTTTTTCTCAACTGAAAGCAGATTTCCTGGGGACGCTTCGCGGGACGTTTGAACTCTCAGAAATGATTCTGGGATGGGTGATGTTTGGAGTGGTTTTGGCAAGTTTGGCCCAGGCTTATATTCCGGTCCATATCTTCCACCATTACCTTGGCCCGGACCTTCGCGGTCTTTTCATTACTCTGATCTTTGCTAGTCTGCTGGAAGTCTGTTCCGAAGGCACTGCGCCTCTGGCTTTTGAGATTTACCAGCAAACCAAGGCGCTGGGTAACAGCTTTGTTTTTCTGAGCGCCGGGGTTCTAACCGATTACACTGAAATGGGTTTGGTATGGAAAAATTTGGGTAAAAAAACCGCCCTTTGGACACTTTTGATCGGCGCGCCGCAAATTCTTATATTGGGTTATTTATTTAACCGGTTTTTCTGATATAATCTCTTCCGTCGTGGAAAATCATCCTGAAAATCAGTTCCAAGCAAGTTTTCAAAAACCCATTATGTACGCTATGGGATGGACCCGGGGTCTGTCGCATCGTCTTGCCCGCCATAAGGTGGGACGGGTAATGGGCGTGGAGGATGGTTTAGCGAAGTAAGTTTCAAAGCGAAATCATAAGTAAGTCAAGCCCATTGCTGAGAAATCGGTAATGGGCTTTTTATTTGGTCGAATTGATAAAGGAGGAGAAGACAATGAGCAATGTAACGCAGCTGGGTCAGGCCCTGAATTTGGCGGGCCGGGTCGGGAGACACCCTTTGAAGCTCTCCGCGCTTTTGGCGTTGAAGGAGGTGCTTCTTCAGGAAAAGTATGAAGAGTGCACTGACATCATCGCCATTGCGAAAGAGTTCGGGGCCAAGAATTTCGAGATCTACTATCTTCTTGAGAACCCCAGGCGAAATCCCTAAAATGACAGTATGAAAATCGCCGCTGTTCGTCACGTTCCGCATGAAGGCTTGGGTTCACTGGAAAACATTTTTGAAGAAAGAGGCGTGTCCTTTCAATACCTGGATGCCTTTCAAAATCCTTTTCCGGCGGTGGATCTAGAAGCCATCGACGCGCTGGTGGTGCTCGGAGGTTCGATGGGGGTTTATGAATCAGACCGGTATCCCTTTCTTTTAAAGGAAATCGAACTTTTGAAGAAAGCGATTGAAAAGAAAGTCCCTACGCTTGGAATCTGTCTGGGCTCGCAGCTTTTAGCGGCCGCAGGCGGGGCAAAAGTTTACAGGGGGCCGGCCAAAGAGATCGGCTGGTTTCCGGTTCAAGTGAATTCTGCGGGCGCCGGGGATCCGCTTCTCAAATATTGTGCACCGGAGTCTATGGTTTTTCATTGGCATGGCGATACCTTTGACTTACCGCCGGGGGCCGTCCATTTGGCTTCGTCCGGAAAATACCATCACCAAGGCTACCGGATCGGTGAACGCGCTTGGGGATTTCAATTTCATTTGGAAATGACCGAGCCCATGATCCAAAACTGGGTGGATGCGGCTGAAGAAAAATCGAAAGTAAAAAATCCGAATTTTAATGCCTGCGAGATTTTAACCCAGACGCCTTGTTATTTGCCTGAGATGGAAGCGTTGGCCCGCAAAGTTTTCGGTGAGTTTATTTCCTTGGCCAAAAGTTCCGCCGCCTGCTGAAGATCCTCTTCCGTATCAACCCCCATCGTATCAAAAGAAGTCTCGCTCACAAAAATAGGGATTTGATTTTCAAGGAACCGAAGCTGCTCGAGTCTCTCCGTTTGTTCTAATCCCGACGGCGGAAGTTTGTGAAAGGTCTCAAGGGCTTTTGCGGTGTAAGCATAAAAGCCGAGATGCTTATAAATTTGAAAAGAAAAATTACCATCCCGGTCGAAAGGGATCATAGAACGGGAAAAATAAAGTGCCCTTCCGGCGGAATCCGAAACAACCTTCACCACGTTAGGGCTTTTTGCAGCCTCGCGTGTTGTCTTGGTTTTGACCGTAGCTACTTCGACATCTTTGCGTGAAAAGAAAGGCGCCAGAAGCGGATCAAGGATCTCCGGCCGTACCAGCGGTTCATCGCCTTGGATATTCACATAAATATCCGCAGGTTTTTTTGTCATCACCTCCCAAACCCGGTCCGTTCCCGAAGGATGCTTATCTGACGTCATTAAGGCTGGTATCTTTTTTTTCTGGCAGGCTTCAATCACTTCTTGGGAATCAGCGGCAATCCAGAGCTCGTCTAAAAAAGGTGAGGACCGGGTACGTTCATAAACCATCTCGATTAAAAATTTCCCTTGGAAGATGTCGCGCAGGACTTTCCTGGGAAGCCGCTGGGACCCCAGACGGGCCGGAATCACGCCGATGATTCGAGGTTTTTTGGCAGAATTCATCGGAGCGGATTATAACGAAAATATCCCCCGAAGGCTCGATCTTTCCAAAGTTAGGTCAGGGTGCTTTTTGCCGATACTCCTATAGCAGGTATACTTATACCAAATGGATATTCTTGAAACAGCGAAAATCGATCCAGAGAAACTCAAGGCCTTAGAAGTTGCAGAAGAGGCCCGCGAAAAAGAGTGGGTCCACCCCAGCTTTATTGCCGAACTTTTTGAAGGAAAAACCCGCTGGGATTTAATCCTTCCTTTTCCTGAACAATCTGAAACCGATCGCAAGATAGGCGATGAATTTCTCGCCCGGCTGGAAAAATTCCTCAAAACAAATATTGACCCTGATGAGGTCGACCGCACAGGAGACATCCCGGCCCAGGCCCTTAAGGGATTGGGGGAGCTGGGTTGTTTCGCCCTTAAGATCCCCAAAGAGTACGGAGGGATGGGCTTTTCCCAAGTCAATTACAACCGCATCCTGCAGCTCGTGGCAAGCCATTGTGCCTCCACCAGTGTTTGGCTATCTGCCCATCAGAGTATTGGTGTCCCTCAGCCCTTGATGCTTTTTGGAACTGAAGAACAGAAGAGAAAGTATCTCCCGCGGTTTAGAAAAGGGGAGGTCTCTGCTTTCGCTTTGACAGAACCTGAAGTTGGTTCGGATCCCGCGAAGATGAAGACCATCGCCACTCCCATTGAAGGAGGCGCCTACTATTCCATCAGCGGTGAAAAACTTTGGTGCACGAACGGTCCGGTGGCGGACATCATGGTGGTGATGGCCCAAACGCCTTCCAAAGTTGTGAAGGGCCGGGAAAAGAAACAAATCACCGCTTTCATCGTGGAGAAAAACATGCCTGGAATTGAAGTGGTTCACCGCTGCCGGTTCATGGGCCTCCATGGGATTCAAAATGGTTTACTGCGGTTTAAGAATGTCAAAGTACCGCGGGAAAATATTCTTTGGAAAGAAGGCAATGGTTTAAAACTCGCCCTCGTGACTCTTAATACCGGTCGTCTTACGATGCCGGCTGCTGTGACCGGCGGATCCAAATGGTGTTTAGCGGTCTCCCGTATTTGGGGTAATGAAAGGCAGCAGTGGGGAGCACCGGTTGGAAAACATGAATCCATAGCGCACAAGATCGCAACCATGGCGGCAACAACTTTTGCCATGGAATCCATTCATCTGATCACCGCGGCCATGGCAGACGCAAAAAAAACGGATATTCGTTTGGAAGCTGCGATGGCAAAACTTTTTTGCACGGAGGCAAGCTGGCGCATTATCGACGGAACGATTCAGATCCGGGGCGGCCGCGGCTATGAATCCGCATCATCACTGAAAGCCCGCGGAGAAAAACCCTGGGCGGTGGAGCGGCTGATGCGGGATTGCCGGATCAATACGATCATCGAAGGAACGAGCCAGATCATGCGCCTTTTTATTGCGCGCGAAGCGCTTGATTCTCATCTTGGCAGAATCCTTCCGATTCTAAGTCCCAAGAGTTCTCTCGGGGTAAAGCTTCAAAAAGCCATCGAAGGCGCCTTTCATTATTCTTTCTGGTACCCCAGCCAATGGCTTTATACCCATCATCTTCCCCAAGGCGTGAAGATTCCTCACAAAATAAAATCGCATATTCATTATATTGAAAAGACCGGGCACCGGCTCGCAAGAAACCTCTTTCACGCAATGATGCTTTATCAAGACGGTCTTGAGAAAAAACAGCAGCTTCTGACGCGGCTCGTTAATATCGGCACCGACCTTTTCGCGATCGCGGTCACTTGCTCGCGCGCGGCTTTACTTCATTCAAAGTCAACAAATGAAGGAGCCGTGGAACTCGCCGATCTTTTCACAAGACAGGCGAAGGGCAGGATTGAAAAGCAGTTTCATTCGCTTTTTTGCAATGACGACCGTTTTACTTACCACGTCGCCCAAGAAACCCTCAAAGGAAAATACCGCTGGCTGGAAGACGGCATCATCGGACCTTCCTGAAACAGATTCAGAATCATCCCTACGACAAATTATTTCCTGACACGCGGGGAACCGTACGTACGGTGGTGTGAGAGGACGGGGAGAGTAATCTCCCCTCCTACT
>CAYJTB010000019.1:0-37059 GCA_964372875.1 uncultured bacterium | reverse complement strand
CCCTAATGGAAGACCCCGCGGCAAGCCGCGGGGCTTACCCGATTAGTTAAAAATTTGAGTTCTGCAAATTTTTATTTTCTTCCTTCTCCCCCTTGGGGGGGGGAGAAGGCAAGGATGAGGGGGTTTCCTCTTGATTTTCCCCTCACCCTAACCCTCTCCCTCAAGGGGAGAGGGGAAAAAAGTGCAGAACTCAAGTTAAAAAGACAGGGAGATGGGTCCTGCCGCGGAGGCTGCTCTGTATGGGCCCCTCCGCCCGGTGTGTCCGCCACAACAGCTTCGGCGGATCTGTCCGCGATTTTTGGCGGAAGTCCCGCCCTGGAGGGGAATTTTTAAAAAACCACTTGTGGGGTGTTTCTCTCCACGACCGCTCGAGCCCCCGCCACGGGAAAACTAAAAGCGTTCAAAATGCCCTGCTTGATGAAAAATTCACCGAAGGGCGGGATACGCCGCTGACGGGCCCCGCCATCACACCAGAGAATTTCATTCAACTTACTTCTTGTCTTTTTTCTTTGCACGCATGAGGTTTATTCCCTACAATACGCGCCTATGTTGGGTGTGTTGGACCTCAAACTTTACCAAGAAGCGCTCACGCGCCTTGTTTTCCCCGCAAGCTGTGGACTTTGCGATCTCTTTCTGGAAATTACCGAGAAGGATCTTTGCGTAAGCTGCCGGGGCAAGCTCTCAGAGCTTCGCCTCCCTTTTGAGCGCGCGTCACTCGGCCTATCTTTTCGAAATCTCACCGAGGCCTGGGCGCTTTATCCTTACGAATCCATCGCCAAGGATTTGATCCTCGCTGTGAAGTTCCATAAAAAGCGCTGGCTTCTTAGGGCCCTTCGGGAAACCATTCAGCCCTTAGCCGCGGCCGTTGCCTCTGAGACGGCTTATGATGCGCTCATCCCCGTTCCGATTGATCGTGAGCGGCTGCTTGAGCGTGAATTTAATCAGGCGGAGTTGATTGCACGCCTTTTTGCCATCCATACATCTATCCCTGTTAAAACCGGCCTTCTTCAAAAACGGCATGCCCCCCTGCCTCAAAGCTTACTCAGGAAAGAAGAGCGTGAAGCTAATGTCCTGGGAGCTTTTAAGCATACAAAAGGCCGGGATCTTTCGGGTAAGACGCTTCTCTTGATCGATGACATCCTCACTTCAGGTGCGACCGCCGAAGAGGCTGCGGCCTGCCTTAAAAAAGCAGGGGCAAGGCGCGTGGATCTTTTTGTCTTAGCCCATGCCGGCGCCCGGGAATAGCCGATGAAAGTTCTTGACCGTTATATCGTCCGCGAACTTTTGATCCCTATTGTGTGTTCCTGCGTCACCCTTGTTTTTCTCATCCTGATTGCGGATCTTTTCGACAACTTGGATGATCTCATTCGCCACCACACACCGATCCAGGTTATCTTTCGTTATTATTTAGCCCTCACCCCTCATGCCTTTATCCAGGTCATTCCCTGGTCCGCATGGCTGGGAACCCTGTTTTTGCTCGTCAATCTTGGATTTCACAATGAAACCACCGCCATGAAGGCGGCGGGCATTAAAATCATTACCATCGTCAAGCCCATTCTCTTTTTAGGATTCTTGATCGGAATGATCGCTTTTCTCGTGAGCGACAGGATCGTTCCCTCGACGCTTCGGACCGCCACGGAACTTCGCGAGACCTATATTGAAGAATCCAAGAAAAAAGAACCCGAAAAAATTTTCGAAAATGTCACCTACTTCTCAGGCGGGGATCAAATTTATTACTTCCGAAAATTCCTAAGATTAAAAAACGAAGTCCAGGGAGTCATTATTCTTTGGCTGGAGCATCAAGGGAGCCGGAAAAATCAGAAGATGGTTGCCAACCGAGGCCGTTGGAAGGAAAACGGCTGGGAGTTTGAGGGAGTGACCGAGTATCAAATGGATTCCCGCGGACGAATCCTGGGAGAACCGCGCACCTTTCCCAAAAAACACTACCCGGAGATCAGGTTTTCGCCTGAAGAGCTCACAGCTTCCATCAGCGAAAGCTCTTTTTTAAGTTATCGGGATCTTAAAGGATGGATCAGGAAGCTCAAGCAAAATGGGGTGCGGGTACAGTCGGAAATTGTCGATCTTCACTCTCGCCTTGCCGCACCGTGGCAGGCGCTCGTTATGATGCTCATCACCATCCCCCTTCTCGCGCATACAACCAATCGCAAATTGATCGCCATGAATGTTTTGATTTGCGTCGGTCTCATTTTTGTTTATCACGTAACCGGAGCCGTAGGATTGGCCCTCGGAAAGGCGGGGAAAATCTTTCCCTTCTTAGGCGCCTGGATCAGCAACATGATTTTTGCGGTGGGCGCTCTTTCGACGCTGGATAAAGCGAACTATTAGCCTACTTCTGTAGAATCGTGACTTTTTTCATATAAACCGTTTTAAGCGGTTTATCCCCCGCGTCGCGCGGGACATTGGCGATTTGGCTTACCATCTCAAGACCCTGCGTCACCTGGCCAAAAATGGAATGGCGATTATCCAGCCACGGGGTCGGAGCTTCCGTGATGAAAAACTGGCTGCCGTTTGTATTCGGCCCGGAATTGGCCATGGAAAAAACGCCCGGCTTGTCATGGTGCCGGTTCGGTGAAAATTCATCGGCAAAGCTATAACCCGGCCCGCCCGCTCCCGTTCCCGTAGGGTCTCCGGTCTGAATCATAAATTGCGGGATGACGCGGTGAAAGGTGAGCCCGTCGTAGAAACCGGCTTCCGCAAGCTTCACAAAATTTTCCACGGTCTTGGGCGCATCCTTGGCAAATAAATCGGCGTAAATATCTCCCAAACTGGTCTCGATTTTAATCTTCACAATCCCCTCTTCTTTCTGAAGTGCCTCCGGCTGGGCAGCCGAAGCGGCCTCGACGTCGGGCGGCGGTGTGGAACCCTCACGGGTGACGGCTTGCTGGCCGGCACAACCCGCCAGGATGAGTGCCGTCATGAATATGGGATATCTCATACCATTTCCCTCCTGATCCATTGAATCTAAATTTGAGTACCGCTCGCGATGGTAACCCCTTTGGGAATGATGATAATGCCATCGCGGATATGATAAAGATCACTGTCTTGTTCACGCACGCGTTTTGCGTTTGTGATGGTCACATTATTTCCGATGCGGACGTTTTTATCCAGAATACAATTTTCGATGCGGCAATTTTTTCCGATGCCCAGCCCGCGATGCACCACCTCGTTTTCAACCTCGTAAAAATCATTCCCCATGAGAATGCTCTTCTTGATAATCGTTCCTTCCCGCACGATCGAACGCAGCCCCACGACTGAATCCTGAATATCAGCCCCCTCCAAAACACACCCATCGGAAAGGAGTGCATTTTTAAACTCTGCTGACAGAACCTTTGAGGGAGGTAGAAACCGAGCACGCGTGAAAAGCCGAGAGTCACGAACAAAAAAATTGAAGGGGGGATCGGGCCGAGTGAGATCAATGCTCGCTTCATAAAAACTTTTGATGGTCCCGATATCACGCCAATAATCGTTGAAAACAAAACCAAAGACCTTGTGTTTCTCGATGGACTTCGGAATCACCTCCCTTCCGAAATCAGCCTCCTTGCCCCGCAGGACATCGATGAGGACTTTCGAGCGGAAGACATAAACACCCATGGAGGCCAGGTAAAGTTCAGAGGGGCCCTTGACATTAAAAATTTCACGGATCGGGGCCGGGATCACGAGGGACCGGATGTTTTCTTTCAGAGAGGGTTTTTCATAGAAGGCCGCAATGCGCCCGCTCGCTTGAAGCTGCATAATGCCGAAGGAACTAACGTCTTTTTTTTGCACCGGGACGGTGGCGATGGTGACATCCGCATTTTTTTCCTGGTGAAACTTTAAGATTTGGCGATAGTCCATCCGATAGAGGTGATCCCCCGACAAAATAAGAACGGTGTCCGCATACTCGAGGTGATAGTGCGGGATGTGCTTACGCACGGCATCGGCCGTCCCCTGAAACCAATCGGTATTGACGAGTGTCTGCTCGGCCGCAAGGAGTTCAACGCTAGTTTGGTTAAAGGGTTCATAGGGATACGTGCGGTGGATATGCCGGTGAAGTGAGGCAGAATTAAACTGTGTCAGCACAAAAATTCGCCTCAGCTCGGAATTGAGGGCATTCGAGATTGGGATATCGACCAGGCGGTATTTGCCGCCGATGGGAACGGCAGGTTTGGAGCGATAGCTGGTCAGCGGAAAGAGACGCTTTCCCTGCCCGCCGCCTAGAATAAGGACAGTGACTTGGCTGCTCATCTTATCGAGTTTTGGTGAGAGAGGTTTCGAGAATTTCTTCTCTCTGATAATGCTCCCAGAGGACTTTACGAAAGGTATCATTTTCTTCCATCAATAAGTTAAGCCGCCGGCGCATTTTTTCGAGGAAGGGCTCACCCTTTGGATAACGCTCTTTATTGACGAAGAGATCCAGCCGATCAACACACGTATCAATCAAAGCTGTGTTGCGCCGGATCTGATCTTTTAATATCTTGAACTCGGCCGTGGTCAAGCGCGGCGAGGTCTCATCCAACTCGGTCGCAACGGGCGGCGGAAGTTCAAAGCCTAAATGAAAAATCATTGCGAGTACCTCACCAATAAGTCTTCAAGCGAGCGCGTGAATTCAGTCTTCGTATAGACCCGGTGGCAGCCGGCGCGCTGAGCCTCCTCTTTTAAGGGGGCTTTGATTTGAGATAAATAACCCACGCTCGGTACACTCTTAAGATCGGCATTCGAGGAGAGTTCTTTTAAAACTTTAAAGGCCTCGGCCTCGCATCGGTCCCAATCAAGAATGATTAAAACGGGCGGTCTTTGCTTTGTGTGCTGAAGAAGCGGCTCGGCTTTATCAAAATTGTGAACGGCCAAATGAACGTGCTTGGCCGCCTGGGCAATCTTGGAGGCAAACAGAATATCCGAAACAAGCCCGTAAACAGCGCCTCCTCGGGCAACTGAGCTTCCTTCCATGTCCGTCGCGGGCTTCTCGGAGGGAAGGTGGTGTTCCCTCGGAAAATGCTTGATCTCAGCTTTAACCTGAATCAATTTGTTTTGGCGGTTATTCGTTTGTTTCACCCCGTTAGACCTCCAAGATAACTGTTCGCCGCTCCACGTTTACGTACGCTTTCCTTCAACGAAAGAACAACACCCATTAGAACTATCGAGGTCTCACGGGGTTGGCCAAGCTTAACCTGATTCAGGGGTTGAATCAAGTTTCTCCTTGCCCTTCCCCTGCCCTCAATTGATTTAAAACTTTGATCTTTTCCTTGGCGTCATGAACGAGCTCCAAAGGAAATTCGATTCCGCCTAAAAGCCTTTCGGCCTCGCGCCATTCTTTGAGTCTTATCTTTTCCAGGGCCTTGTCGTAGGCGCTCAAGACCTCTGAGAGCAATTCCGGAAGAAAACTCTGGAGGACCCTCTTTTTAGCTTGAATATCCTCGCGAAGAGGTGAAAGATCGGCCAGCGCGGGCGGCGGAGTTTCCGCAATGCCTTGTAGAGTCATTTGAATATCTTGGTCGATCTGTTTGATGGCAGGCGGATAAGGAGGCGGGTTGAGCTTCACACCCAACGGATTTTCGAGCTCATCTATTTTCTGCTCCAGGGCCGGAACAAGAGCCCACGCCTCCACCCACGATTTTTTTTGAAGGAGATCAAAAAATTCCCCGTAAGATTGGCTTAAAACCTGCTCCCGCTCCCGAATGTGGCGCTCCACCACCGAGCTATTGATCGTCCCGATTTTAGAAAGGGTATCGTTGATATAAGGGCGGATCATGGTCAGCACCACGCCGCGATGTTTTTGGACGTCATCGCCGTAAATCGGAAAGGCAAGGGATTCCACCCACAGGTCTCTTGCCTTAGTGAGCTCGCCCGATTCAAAAGCGCCCTGGGCTGATACATATTTTTGAAGAAAGAGATCATAAAGTTTATTTTTATAGCTTCGGGGGAGCGGGATTTTGTAAAAGCGCTCCTGCTCGGCAATCATTTGCTTGAAATTTTCCAGCATCCAAACCTTGGAGGGCAGCTTTTCGACAATCCCCGTTTGAAAGGGCGCGCGGCTTTCCAGGATCTTTCTTTCCTCTTCCGAGAGAGGCCGATTAGTCGAAAGAAGAAAGATCCGGCTGAGTATATTTTTCTCCTCGACACTCAGGGCCTCGACACTGCCTAAGCTTCCCTCTTGAGCGGAGTTGGGCTGCCCCTTGGTTGAGATCCTTTCCCCTGGTAGTGAAAAATGAATTCCCGAGCCCCGCACCCGAAACCAGACTACAGAAACCACACCCGCAAAAAGAAGCGAGAGAATCAAAACAACAAGCAGGGGTTTTAGAAAATTAAGCGAAAGGGAAGGTTTGGATTCGGAGGAGGGGCTGGCGGCGTGCGCTGAGGGTGCCGGTGCTTCAGATTTTAAATCCTCTTCCTTTTTAACAGTGGTGCTCCAGAAACAGCCGGGACATTCCATATTTTCCTTTTCCTCGGCCTCGAAGTGTTTCCCGCAATGAGAGCAGGTGTATCGGATAGTCGGCATAAGAATGGCATTATGTCTTTTTTGGGTGAGAATTTCTAGTTTTTTTGAAGGGTCTGGGCAGCAAGGGAATAATATCTAGGCCGAGGTGGAAACAGCGCGAAAACTCCGGAAGCGGGCTTCGAGTCCGTAGGGATCATTTGATGACTTGGACTTTGATAAGGCGCGGCCCGAGGTGGCTTGGACGCGAATCGAGGGCGATGGTTTGAGGAAGTCTGTTTTCGTAAAGTCAAAAGAATATTTCGGCGCCTCAATGAAACTCAAACCCATAAAGAGGCCTGCGGCGATGAGTAACAATGCTAAAATTCCGAGAGATTTTTTCATGACACTCCCTTTAATTAACGGCTGAGAAACGCAACCACTTTAAACTTGCGCCTTTCCCCTTGGGTGAGATTGCGAAGCACGACGCGCACGTAGGGGCCGTAGATTGGGGTATGAAGCACCCTCGAGGCCGTGTCCCCTGTCGTCGTCTTGGTGAAAGTCGGAGCCTCCGTCGATCCCTCTTCCCCGATATTCATCATGCCAAATTCCTGCGTCCCGCCCCCGCCCACGGTTTCGGCATCATCCGAACCGAATTTTTTATACTCGGTGATCCCGGTATCCACCGCAAAATAAGCGTCGAGCTGGTAACGGATGGGAGGCTGGGGTTCGTTAAAGACTTTTTCGGGGATCACGTAGAAACTTGCGCTGCGGTAATCCTGCACATCGAAGAAGGGCGATTTGTAATCATCTCCGGGTTCAATTTGCTCGCCTTCTGTGATTTCAAGAAGCTTGCTTGTGCTTGAAATCGTAACGGGGATGGGGTCTTCATTCACCACTTCGACCTTCTGGGGCTCGTTAGCATCTTGGGCAGCCCCGGCTCCCAAATCAATCGCCAGGACTCGCAAAGAGGAGAGTCCAAGAATTAGTAAGAGGAGGAAAGGAGCCTTTTTCACAACCCTTTGTATCGGCTAGAAGCAGGCGGGGCTAAATCTAAGGAAGGTCGGCAGATTTGGAAGAGGGGTAATTGGGGAGTAGTGGATTCGAACCACTGAAGGCCGGAGCCAGCAGATTTACAGTCTGCCCCCTTTGTCCGCTTGGGTAACTCCCCTTGATGACTGTGTATTTCTTGGGACATGGTTTACACTTTATACCGGAGACGTAGGTTACACATTTCTTCATAATTTTACAGCCTTTTTTCTAAGTTAAACCCAAAAGGATCTTGGCGAGGTGCAAACTTCTTGCTCTCCTCATCGAAATATCCAAGGTCATAGTCCATAAATGAGACCTCCCATATGCCTTCATCCACTAAGTTAAGACCTACGGGTTGATTGGCTAAGGGCTTGCCCACATGAATTTTTAAATTATTCATGCAGATCCTGCCGCAATGAGTGATCAGAAGGGTCTTGTCATATCCCGGATAGGTAATATCAGGAAGGCCTTGATAAGGCTTTGGGGATTTTTCATAAAGATCCCCAGGTCTCCTCATCCCTAAGGCTTGATGCGGTCTTTCAAAGTTATACTCCTGTATAAAACCGTAGAACTTCTCCTGCTGTTGCAGAAAATTTGATCTCGGAGGTCTTGTCGCCTCTGCTTTCAGAGTCCGGTGCATTCTTTCATGTCGCCCGTTTTGCTGTGGATTTCCGGGCTCTATCCTCTCAAGTTTAATCCCCAAGCGAATCCACCACACTGAAAGTCGTGTCAGCCCCCAAGCCGCGTTCCCACAAGCAAAAGGAATCCCGTTGTCGCTACGAATCGCCGAAGGCAGCCCATACTCCTTAAAGGTCTCTTCAAAAGTCCTAAAAGCAGTCGCTTCCTGCGTGCTTCTAAGGGCTTCACAGTTAATCAAAAAGCGTGTCGCATAATCTGAAATTGTCAGCGGATAGCAATAATCTTTGCTTGATAATTTGAATTCCCCTTTGAAATCAACGCACCAGAGATCATTTGCTTTCTCGGGAGAAGAAAGATAAGTTGCTATCGCCCGATATTTATTTCTTCGCTTTCGTTTCTTGACCAGACCATGCCTATCGAGGATCTCATGGACTGTGCTTGTGGCTGGGAGTTTGATTGTAGGGTAACGGTTAGAAACTAACTCCCGGATCTTGGGGGCTCCCCAATGAGGTTTTTCTTTCTTCAAACGAATGATTAACTGCTCGACTTCAAAAGGAGTTTGGTTGGGATGTTTATGAGGGGTCCGGCTTTGATCGAAAAGGGCCACCGAACCAAATTCCTGGTAACGAGACCAGATTTTGTATCCGGTGACCCTTGAGATTTCATATTCCCGGCATAAAGGCGCCATTTTCTCGCCGGATAAAAGACGCCCAATGAACTTCATCCTTTCATCCATGACACATGTTTCCTTCCAAGGCATAACGACCTCCTTTAGGTGCGATATGCCTTAAAGTGTAAACTATGTGCCCGGAATCATCTGTAAAGGATGTGCCCGGAATATACCCTGCAAAGCTGGCGGAGGGATTTGAACCCCCGACCCGCTGTTTACAAAACAGCTGCTCTACCAACTGAGCTACGCCAGCACGAAAATACTACACCAGCTGCCTGTCCACCGCGCCTTTTGGCGGGAGCTACGCCAGCATAAATGAGGTACAATCGTAGCAAATTTCGTTGAAATTGCAAGGTTGGCGCAATAGACATTCCCTTTTGTTTATCGTACAATTCAAAAATCACGCGATGAAGCCGTCCTTCCTTTTTCTTTCCTCGAAACATCCCAGGGTTTCGCCCCTCCCCATCCCATGAAAACCGGCCGCCGAAAGGTTGTCATTCTAACGGAGATCATCTCGCCTTACCGAATCCCCGTTTTTAACAAGATCGCCGAGGATGAGCGGCTCGATTTGAAGGTCATTTTCTTTGCGGAAATGACGGGGGAACGCAAGTGGGTGATCCAAAGAGAACAACTAAAATTTTCATATCAGGTTCTCCCGCGAATCGCATTTCCCTTGCCCGATCGGTTTCCCCTCCTCCTCAACCCCGGCGTATTTTTAACTCTCTTGCGGCTGAATCCGGACGTCATTTTTTGCGGAGGTTATCACCACCCTTCATTTTTTCTCGCCGCAATTTATACTAAGCTTTTTCATAGGAAATTTATTTTGTGGTGTGAAAGTCACGAGAAAAGCATCCGGATCCGCCATCCGTGGGCCAAGTTTCTGCGTGAGAGGATGATTCATCAATCTTCCGCTTATATTGTTCCGGGGACAATATCAGCTGAATTTATCCACGCCTTCGGAGTGGGTGGCAAAAAAATTTACCTGGCCCCTAATGCGGTCGACAACGATTTTTTCGAGTCGCAGGCCATGAAAGTTCGATCAAGAAAGGAGGTATTGAAAAAAGAGCGGAGTTTTCCGAAACACCTCATTCTTTATACCGGACGGCTCCTAAAGAGTAAGGGTGTCGGGGTGCTCTTGGATGCCTTCAGTAAAATTTCATCCCGCCCTGATATAGGACTTATTCTGGTCGGCGACGGGCGGGACGAAGATGTCTTCAAAAGGTATTGCAAGGAACACCGTCTTGAGCGAATTTTCTTTGAAGGATTTAAGCAGCAGGGAGAGCTTCCCTTTTACTACGGAATCGCTGACCTTTTTGTCATGCCATCGTTGCGTGATGAATGGGGGCTCGTCTTAAACGAGGCGATGGCCTCCGGATTGCCTGTCCTTGCGGCCGATCAGGTCGGTGCGACTTACGATCTGGTTCAGGATGGCGAGAACGGTTACCGCTTTCACTTAGAAGACAGCGGAAAATTAGCGGATTTGATGCTGCGCCTTGTGGATGATGAGCCGCTGCGCTCTCGAATGGGGAAGCGATCTCTTGAAATCATTGCTAATTATAGCCCCGCCAGATGCGCAGAAGGATTTATCCATGCCTCCTTAGAGGCTTCGGAAAAGGCCTGGGATGAGAAATCTTTGACGTCCCTTGTTTCTCACGGGCCTCCACTCGTAACCGTCATCATGCCTTCCTATAATCAGGGTCTCTACATTAAGGATGCGGTCGAAAGCGTCTTGAATCAAGATTGTCCTCATGTTGAATTGACCGTCATTGATGCTGGATCCACCGATGATACCTTTTCAATTCTCGAACGCTTCGGTGATCAAATCACCGTGATTAAAGCGCCGGGCACAAAGCAAAGCGCAGTGATGAATAAGGGATTGCAGCTTTCGCATGGAAATATTTTAGCCTTCCTTAACGCGGATGACCTTTATGCGGAGGGAACGATTCAAAAAATTGTAGATTTTCTCGAAGAAAATCCAGACACGGATATGGTTTACGGCGATTGCGATATTATTGATGAAAGAGGCAAACGCCTGATGACTTATCAGGAAATAGGCTTTGATTATATTTCTTACCTTTTCCTGGGGCAGTACATTTCTTATCCGACCGCATTTTTCCGCCGTCGCATTTATTCACAAGTAGGGCTTTTAGACACAGGGTTAGAACACGCTATGGATTATGACTATTGGCTGAGAATTGCACAGCTAGGCAAGATTCAACATATCTCCAAAACCTTGGCCCGATTCCGCTGGCATCCCGCAAGCAAAACCGTTATCTTCTCAAAAAACGCGAAACAGGAAGCGGAATGGGTGCGGCATCGCTACGCTCGAAAGCGCTTTCCCCTTGCCTGGTTCGAGCCAATTTATGACTGTCTATTTTGGTTGATTTACAAATTGCAGCGGGTTTGGGTCAAATTTTGCCGGGGAAGGTACTTCTTAAATCTTCCTCAACCCCTTGTCTTCTTTTTATGGAAACAGAACCTTAAAAGAAAACACACCCTAAAATGAGGACATCCTCAAGCCCCGCCGAGTTGATTCCCTTTGCCGTGGGTAAAATTTTGCCTGCCCTTCTGCGCTTAATCGTTTTATCTGTTGCGGCTCGCCTTTTTGCTCCAAGTGAGCTGGGTCTTTATGTGATCATCGCGGTCACCGTTTATTTATTGCAGCGGATGGGAGGGACTTGTCTGACCAGCAACGCGGTGAGATTTCTCCCTCAATGCCGAACTCCTCGGGACCTCCAGAATTTTTTTGCCCTCTTTTGGCTTTTTCTGGCGGGTTTTACTCTGCTCGCATCCCTGCCAGCCGCGGTTTTTGTCATCCCAATGAACTTATTAGGCTTATCGATGTTTGAAAAACACTTAGCCCATTTAGGCATTTGGCTTTTCTTGAGTTCCACATGCCAGCAGGCCTTCCTGGCTGTTTTGTTGGCGGATCGCCAAGTTACAAAGTACACGTTCTTTGAAGTCGCGCATGCTTTGATCAATAGCATGCTAACCTTGTTTTTCATCCTGCGATTAAAAATGGATGTTTCGGCGCTCTTATGGGGAAGCCTGTTAAGCTCCCTGGCCGCGGCCCTCGGTTTGCTGGCTGTTCTAAGTCGCCGTTATCCTTTGTGGGGAGGTAAGATTTCCCCGGAGGCGGCAAAGACACAGCTCTGTTATGGATTTCCGCTAGTTCTTGCCGGTCTTGCCATCTGGGTCCTGGGGGTATCGGATCGTTACCTTTTACGAATTTTAAGAGACGTCTCTGAGGTGGGTATTTATCACCTGGGGTGCCTTCTTCCCGAAAGCACCTTTCTTCTTATGGGTGAAATCTTCCGGCTTTCTTTGCGGCCCCGCGCGATACATCTTTATGAAGAAAAGGGAATTGAGGCCGTTGATAAGCTGCAGCAGCAAATCACACGATTGTTTTTAGCGCTGAGCCTTCCCATCGCCTTATTTTTTTCCCTGGCGCCAAAAACCCTGATGGCATTTCTGGCAGGACCCGCTTATCAAGCAGGCGCCTTCGCGGTTCCCTGGGTCACTTGGGGAGCGCTTTTTTTTCAGCTTCATCAGTTAGCTTTTACAGGTCTTTTGCTAAATTATCAAACAGCAAGATTAGCAGCCAATCTTGCAGCAACAGCCTTAGTCAATATCCTTCTCAACTTTATTTTGATTCCACGGTGGGGGTTTGTGGGCGCGGCGGTGAGTACCGCGTTATCTTTCGCGGGGTTATTGCTTATGACCCTTGTGGCTACGCGGTCAAGCCTCCCTTTTCGAATAGGGATGAAAGACATGATCGTCATAATCTCTGGAGGGGCCGCAATGGTCGCTACGATGGGATTTTTACAATCGCTATCCTTTTTTAGTCTGCCACGTGTAATCTTCGCGGCATTCGGCGGATTTACTGCGTATGTTTTGGTTTTGGCGTGTTTCCTCCAGAGAAAATATGTCGCTTCCTTTTTTTAGCTATGTATAACAGTAAGCGCATTTCTATTATTATTCCCTGTTACAACGAGGAAGAAGGTATCGAGGCCGTTTTAAGGAGTAAGCCTGACTTTATCGACGAGGTCATCGTAGTAAATAACGGTTCTCAGGATCGAACGGCCCAGGTTGCCAAGACGCTTGGCGCTCGTGTTTTTGATGAAAAAAAAAGGGGTTACGGTTGGGCTTGCCAAAGGGGCCTTTTGGAAGCCTCGGGAGACATCCTTATCTTAATGGATGGCGATAACAACCACTCCATGGGAGATGTAAAAAATCTTCTCGGATGTCTTGAACGAGAGGCGTGTGATTTTGTAACAGGGTCGCGGTTTCCTCTCCACGAAAGGGATTCGATGCCGTGGATCAATCGGGTAGCGAATCAATTTATCTCGTGGGTAGTAAGAAGGCGTTTCTCGATCCACTTAACCGATAGCCAATCGGGCATGAATGCCTTCAAGAAGATTTGGCTGAAAGAGATTGTGTCATCCAATCCAGGAATGGGGTTCTCGCAGGAGCTCAAAATCAAGGCCTGGACTCATCCCCAAATAAAATGCCGCCAAACCCCTATTAACTATCAGAAACGTATTGGAAGGGTCAAATTTCGGGTTGTACGCGACGCCCTGAAAAATCTCTACGATGCCCTTATCTTTAAAGGATAAAAAACGGATTCCGTTGAAATTCTATCGATTTCTTTCAGTAATACGATAAGCATCGTAGGGATAAGAACCATTGCATATCGTGTGAACCCTGTTTCAAAGAGAAATTCCATCCCCCATGCAGGTGAGATAAAAAAAGAGAAAACCGAAATCCCTACAAAGGCCGTTGCTAAAAAAGCGCATTCGGCGGGATGCTTTTTAAGAATTTCTCGCCGTCTGAATAGAAACAAAATAGCAAACAGCGTAGGGACCACTCCCCACCAAAGGGATGGCAACAAAGTGAATTTGAAGAGCAAGACGAAGAACATTTTTAGGTTTGTGATTGACAGCGTATTTGCTAAATGCTCAAACGCCATCGCGGAATATTTCACTAAAACATCTTCTTCTATATGCATTCTGAAATGACAGTAAATTTTCCACAGGAGGATGCAAAATAGCGGCGTTAACAAATAAAGCAGATAGCGCCACTCTCCTTTTTTTCCAACAACCCCCATCCATCCCAAGATTGACATGGAAAGCCAATAATAGATACCATCAGGCCTTAGGAGGACAGCCCCGCTTAAGATGAGAGCTGCGGCAAACCAGCCCTCGGAAGTGCCTCTCTTAATGGTTCTAGAAACAATAATGAGTGCCTTTGTCACAAATACTGCAAGGGCGAGATTGGGGTAACCCAGTAATGAGAAGTAAAAGAATACAGGTGAAGTAAAAATTAGGAGAGGGAGAAGCATTTTTAAAAAAGAAGGAAAGCGGGTATCCGTTATTTCATCGTGCAGGATGGCATAGAGGCAAAGGCTGAATAAAGGGAAAAGGATGTTCACAGCGCCTTCGCCTCCCATAGCCATTTGCGCCATTAAAATTGATAACAAAGGAGGATAGTGAGGAACGGCCCCCCAGGCTCTCAAACCATCGAGGTTGTGCAATGCGAAAATGGCCTTAGCCTTCGCTCCGTAGACAGCGCAGGCATCCCAGCCCGCAATAGGAGATAAAATGTTTTTCAGAAACAAAACTCCAAAAAAAATAAGCACGATCAAAGTGCCGCCCCAGTGAGGCAAATGATCAAAAGACCATTTTTTTATGGAGAAAAACCCCGGGAGAGACAAAAGAAAGAGCGAACCATACTGAAAAGTTTCAGTGAACTTGACTCCGGCAAAACCTGCTAAGATGCAAATCGCGGCACTCAAAACCGTTCCTGTAAGAAATGAAGCACTTATAAAACCAAGCCACGACCTCTCACCAAAATAGCGGGATACAAAATAAGTTCCTGACAGGACAATGAGAAAAAGTTTAAATAGCGCGGCCAAGAATCTGAGAGGGTTGAATTCTATCTCGGTAAAATCAGTCAGGGCGGGCGGAGGCTTAGTTTCCTTCAATCGTTCTCTGAGCAACAAAAGAGACAAATGAGGATCAAAACGATCCTCTTGAAGGTACTCCCCCTGATAATGAAACCCGCCCATGCGAACTCGATAAACGGGGCCCTCGTGAGAACGAATGAGAGGGTCCCCCTCATGGGCGGCGAGCCTCGGAAACATAAAATATTCAGATAGCCATTTGTGAGACAAGTTGGTCACTAAGGCGATCTGGCCTCCGCGGGTAATGGTTATTTCCGGCGGAATGATGATGAGGCTATCCTGCGGCGTTATATCTTTGATCCATGAAATCTGTCGGTAAAAGTCTCCCCAACGGCCGGCCAGTTGATCGTCTTTAGAAAGAGTAAATTCGGACAAAAGGCGCTTGATTTTATGAATTTTATCATGCCGGAGGAGATCTTTTACGCCGAAGAAGTAAAGGGTGACGGAGATTGTCAGAATGACGCACCCGATAAATTTTACAAAAATCTTTGGATTTTTAATGGCCATTGAGAATCTATGCGGTTTGATGATTGGGGTGTAGAATAGCCCCAATTCTTAGGAGTTGCAAGGGATGTATCTTACGTTATGTAGACTTTTTCAAAGAGGGCGTTTTTTGATGAAGGTTGATGATCTGTGAGGCAAGTAAAAATAATGAAAAAGGCATTCTTTTGGGTGATTTTAGTCGCTCTGTTCCTTATTGTGTCGGAGTTTTTAGGTCAAATTTTTTATCGTGTAAGGTACGGGGAATTTTTATTCAAAAAACAATTCCACCATCCCCACACGATATTATTCCAAGCCCATCCTTGGCTTGTGGGGAGCTTGAGCCCCGACGCTTCCGTGCGCAAAGGTAATGTGCGTATTTCTAATAACCTCCACGGGTTTCGAGGTAAGCCGTTTGAGTTGAAGAAAAACCCTTCCAAGATTCGCATCGTGACCTACGGTGGTTCCTCGACTTACTGTACGGGAGTGTCGGATCAGGACACCTGGCCTGCACAATTAGAAGATGCTTTAGGGGCGGAGTACGAAGTCATTAACGCCAGCGCTCCCGGATATTCCTCTGTGGAAGCAGTGATTCAGACTGCCCTGCAACAATTTGATTTGGAACCCGATATTGTCATTTATTATCTCGGTTGGAACGACCTGCCGTACCTGCACGTCCCGAATTTGAAATCCGATTATTCAGATTTTCATGGTGCTAAACAATTTTATAATCTTGGGTTACATTTTCCGAGACCCGAGGGAAGATTTTTTCTTCCGATTGTTTTCGACTGGATTCGGAGACGATTGTTTTTCAATGCTTCCGCGAATAACCCTCCCCAATCGCTGGAGTCAGCAGTGACAGAAAGAACGCTTGCGATCTACCGGCATCATCTTAAAACACTTATCCATCTATCGCGATCGCGGGGGATTAAAATATTGATGGCGCCTCAGGTACTAAATTATTCCTCCCTGACTTCGGACGAACCCTACGGATGGGCTTCCTATGCCAAAAGAAAAGATATCAAGCAGTTGATGGTATCCTACAATGACGTGATGAAGGTGGTGTGTCGGGAGGAAAAGATCCCCTGCGCCGAGGCGGCGTTGAATGCCTCTTGGAAAGAAGAGCATTTTATCGACGAAGGGCATTTTACGGAAAGGGGAAATAATCAGTTCGCTTTTCTCATCGCAGATGCCGTAAGAGCCCTCACCTAATAAACGAAGAAAGTCTTTATAGGATTCTACACGTTGAAAAATCGAGGCCGTGGAACCTTAAAAAATTTTTCCGTTCTTTTACTGGGGATTTTTCTTGCCATGACGATTCTGGAGTTAATTCTTAGGATTTATAATCCCTTTGGGTTCAGAATGAGGGGAGACGACATTTATCTTACAGCCAAGGACAAAGTTTATTCTTTTCGCCTTTCTAAACCTGCAAGAGGTCTTGATTCCCGCATCACACAGAGAAGAAACAGTCTCGGTCTTCGCGGAAAGGAACCGCCGACTGATTTTGATGATCACTTAACCCTTGTCACGGTGGGAGGGAGTGTTGTTGAGTGTGTTTATCAGTCCGATAGAAAAACGTGGACGGATATGCTGTCTAAGAAACTCGATCAAAAGTTTAAAAAAGTATGGTTGAACAATGCCGGATTTTCTGGACATTCGACTTTAGGTCATCTTGCATTAATGAAGGGTCTTATCATCCCTCTGAAACCTAAAGCGGTCCTTTTTTTGTTAGGCGCAAATGACAGGTTTGTCGTCGACAGAGAGACAGCCCGAGTTTTTAAGAAAAAGACACGGGATGTCTCAATGCGGCAATCCTTAAAAGCCCTCTCTTCGCAAAGTGAAGTTTTATCGCTTTGTTTTAATCTGTATCGTTACCTAAAAACTCAAAGTTTTGGTTTGCAGATTGTAGAGTTAACGCATGATGACATTCGGAATGACCGGCTTTTATTAAAATATCCACTCGAAAGGATAAAACCGCAGCTGCCGCAATTGCTCAATGATTATGAGGGACGGCTGACTGAGCTGGTCCGGATTACCAGAGAAGAAGGCATAGAACCCATTTTCATGACACAACCTTTTTTTTACGGGCGAGTTTTAGATCATGAAATGAAAGTCATTAACCTTTATCAAGAGGAAATGGGAGAAATATTTGAACTTTACAATGCGGCTTTACGAAAGGTTGCCCGACAGGAAAAAAATTTTTTGATCGATCTAGCTCGCGAGTTACCAAAAAGCACCAGGTTCTTTTACGACGAAGTCCACTTCACAAACGAGGGTAATTTAGAGGTCGCGGAAATTATTTCCAAGCATTTGGTGCCCCATTTAAAAGAAAAATACTCATCGTTTGCGGCATAAGGGGTGTCCCAGCACTTCTGATATACGCCAAAAATTAGGAATTAAACAAAGGAGTGAAAGATTGCCTTCCTTGGCTCATTACATTTGTAGAGGAGATTTCATCCGAATACTCCGCAAACATGCACCTTCATGGCTAAGAAAAATTACTCCTGAATGGTTTAAAGTCCTTTTGCGAGATTTCCAATGGAAAAGTTATCAATTCGAATGTCGATATCTTAGGCGTGAAGTACGGCGTCCGACTCACCCGATTTTGGTTATTAGTATTCCAAAATGCGGGACTTACCTCTTAAGAAATATTCTTCTTGGGCTTCCCGGAACACGCTTTCGAAAACACATATGGATTCACCCCACATTAATTGATTCTCCGCTTGCGCTGGCTCAGTGTAAAAAAGATTTGTCAAATTTTAAAAAAGGCGAAGTACGTCTCTGTCACATTCCTTTCCACCCCGATCTCGGTATGTGGCTAGACAAACAAGGCATTAAACGTATCTTTATTTATCGCGATCCCCGCGATTATGCAGTTTCGCATTATCACTTCATCATGGACTTGATACCCCGGCACCCGTATTACGAAATCTTTAAGCATTGTCAAACCAACGGAGAGCGACTGATGGCATGCATACGGGGAATTGGTGAAGGGCAAAGGGCTGGCACTTTGTCAGAATCTTCCTTCCCTAATGTCGACATCCTTTACCGCCGATTTTTGGGATGGAGAAATGCCCCTCATACATTTTCATTACGCTATGAGGACCTAATTCAAAAAGCTGACAAGGATTCAATACCTAAGACCAAGGAGTTATTTGCTAGCCTTTTTTCTTATCTTGGTATATTAAAAAATCGACTGTCCGATGAGGCTTTGATCGAACTTCTAAAGGTTGCAAGAAATCCTAAAAATGCGCATACTTTCAGGCGAGGTCTAGAGGGCAGTTGGCGCTCTGAATACACAAAGAGTCATATTACCGCTTTCAAAGAAATTGCCAATAACCTTTTACTTGAATTAGGCTATGAAAGAGATGCAGATTGGAAATAAAATGCTAAGGAGAAATTTTGCTGTCTAATTGACTATGATTATACTTGGGATCAATGCCTACCACGGAGATGCAGCCGCCTGCATCGTTCAAGACGGCGAAATTTTGGCGGCATGCGAAGAGGAAAGACTGCGCCGTATTAAACATTGTGCGGGGTTTCCGAAACTTGCCATTGAGTTTTGTCTTAAACACGCGAAAACCTCACTTGGCGAGGTCGAGCACATTGCCATTTCAAGAGACGTAAAGGCAAATCTTCGTAAAAAGATGAGTTACCTCATCCGGCATGCGGGAAGACTGGCTGAGCTCGTAAGAAACCGCGTAGGTAATGCCGCCAAGATTATCCGCCTCGAGGATGAAATCAAAAAACATTACGCCTGGGAAAAACCCCTTCTCGCTAAAATCCATTCGGTGGAACATCACCTTGCCCATATGGCGAGCGCCTTTTTCCCATCCCCGTTCGAGGAGGCGGCCATCTTGTCTCTGGATGGCTTCGGGGATTTCTTAAGCGCCAAGTGGGGCATGGGCAAGGGATCCCAATTTAAAACCTTAGGGCAGGTCGGGTTCCCCCACTCCATGGGGGTTTTTTACACGGCCGCGACCCAGTATCTCGGATTTCCCCATTACGGCGACGAATACAAGGTCATGGGCATGGCGGCCTACGGGAAACCACGTTACGAAAAAGAAATGCAAGAGATCGTCACTTCGCAACCCGAAAATGGATTTTTCCTCAACCTCGATTATTTTATTCACCATTCCGAGGGCGTCGAAATGAACTGGGAGGACGGGTACCCTCATCTTAGCCCTTGTTATTCCCCCCAATGGACTAAGCTTTTCGGAACACCCCGTCAAAAGGAGGATCCTTTTCGGGAATTTCATTACGACCTTGCGGCCTCCGTCCAAAAAAGGTTTGAGGATATCTATTTTGATCTTTTAAACCTTATCTACCGCGAAACTCGTTCCGAGAACTTATGCCTGGCGGGAGGCTGCGCCTTTAACAGTCTTGCCAACGGAAAGATCCGGGAAAATACCCCATTTAAAAATATCTTTATTCAGCCGGCGGCCGGGGATGCCGGAACGGCTTTGGGCGCGGCCCTTTACGTGGAGCACATGATCCTTGGAACAAGCAAGCGCTCGCAGATGAAGCACGCCTATCTGGGACCTTCGTTTGAGGATCGTGAAATCGAGACCCTACTGAAGGCCTCGGACGCCTCTTACCGTCCTTTACCGGAGAAAGAACTCATTCAAAAGGCGGCACGCGCACTTGCGGATGGAAAAATCGTCGGATGGTTTCAGGGCCGCATGGAATTCGGCCCGCGCGCCTTAGGAAACCGGAGTCTTCTTGCGGACCCCCGCCAGGCCAACATGAAGGATAAGATCAATGCCCGCATCAAGCACCGGGAACACTTCCGCCCGTTTGCCCCTTCGATCTTAGAGGAAGCCATCCCGGATTTTTTTGAGGAAGGGGCCGCCGATCCTTTTATGACTCGGGTTTCTCGCGTTCGGCCCGAAAAACGGGGCCTTATTCCTGCCGTTACACACGCCGACGGGACAGGCCGTCTTCAGGCCGTCTCTAAGGAGACAAACCCTGGCTACTGGCAGCTCATCACAGCCTTTAAAGAGATCACAGGCGTTCCCGTGCTCCTCAATACCTCTTTTAACGACAATGAGCCCATCGTTTGCACGTCCGAGGATGCCTACCGGTGTTTTCATAGGACCGGAATGGACATCCTCGTCATCGGAGGCTTCTGGGTCGAACAGCCTCTCCGCCCCGCCGGGCTGCCGGCCCAGGAAAGCTCCCGCATTCAAGCTGCCGCCGCCCCTTGATGCGCTTGATTTCGTCCTTCACTGTTTTCCTGGTTTTGAATATAATGTGGGCTCATTTTAAGCCATGAACAAGGAAAATATTCGTGTCTTTCTGGAATGATAAAAGAGTGTTAGTCACGGGCGGCGCCTCTTTTATCGGTTCTCACTTGGTCGATGCCCTGCTCCTGCGAGGAGCAAAAATCCGGGCGATCGATAATCTCTCAAGCGGCCAGTTACAAAACCTCCAGGCACCGCTTGAAAAAGAGGCCCTTGAATTAATCCAAGACGACCTTCTTAATCCCGGCGTCGCGGCCAAGGCCCTTCAAAAGATACAGGTTGTGTTCCATCTCGCGGCCGATCACGGCGGCCGGGGCTATGTGGATCTCAAACAGGTTGAATGCGCCGGCAATTTTATCTTAGATGGCCTTGTGCTTCGGGAAGCCCATAAGGCGGGGGTTCAAAAATTTGTTTTTGCCTCCTCAGGCTGCGTCTACCCCAACCACCTGCAGACCGATCCCAAAAAAGAGCTCTATTTAACGGAAGAGATGGTCGGTCCACCCTACGATTCAGACAATTTGTACGGGTGGGCCAAACTCATGACCGAGCTCACCCTTCGCGCCTATTACGAGCAGTACGGGCTTAAGTCCGCCTCCTGCCGCTATTTCACGGTTTATGGCCCGCGGGGCAAGGAAAATCATGCCGTGATCGCCATGATCGCGCGCGCCTTTGTCAAAGAAAACCCCTTCGAGGTTTGGGGAACGGGCGAACAGATTCGTAACTGGACTTACGTCGAGGATATTGTGGAGGGCACGATTTTGGCGGCCGAAAAAATTGAGGACGGAAGCGCGGTCAACCTTGGAACTATGGAACGCATCCGTGTGTTAGATGCTGTGGAGATGGTACTGAAAATGACGGGACACAAGGCATCCATCAAGCTCCGGCCTGACATGCCAACGGGCCCCCTCAATCGGGTCGCGGATAACAGCCGGGCAAAGCATCTCCTTGGGTGGGAACCTAGAACCCTTTTTCGGGAGGGGCTTAAAAAAACGATCGACTGGTATTATCAAGATCGAGACCTTGAAACAGTTCGCCGTAGTTTAAGTAAGTCTTTAATGGAGCGTTCATGGGAACTCCGAAGCGAAAATCTTAAATCGAAAGACGCGATTTCACGTTCTTCTCGGTAATCAATCTTGGCGCCCCCCCATCCGTCTACAAATTTCTTTAAAATTCTTCTTGTCAATCAAACCTTTTACCCGGACGTTGCTTCAACAGCCCAGTACCTTACCGACCTAGCCATTTACTTAAGACAAGCGGGCCACCAGGTAAGTGTCTTAGCCAGCCGCAGAAACTACTCAGCCCCATCTGTACTTCACTCCAAAAGGGAAATATACCGAGGAATCCAAATCGAACGTGTCAATTCTCCGTTTTTAGGAAATAATGGTAGACTTAATCGCATGTTAAGTTCTTTGTTAGTTAATTTTTCCTTTTTCTGGAAACTGCTTTTCATGCCTCGCTTTGACACGCTTGTCACGCTGACTTCCCCCCCTCTCGTCGCCTATATTGCCGCCCTTGTTGCGCAATGGAAAGGAATGCGCCTCGTCTATTGGGTGATGGACATTAATCCCGATGAGGCGATTGAGGCAGGATGGATTCGCAAAAATTCATTTCAGGCAAGATGGCTAGAGGCAGCTCTAAGATTCAGCTTGAAACGCTCAAACCTTGTCATTGCATTAGATGAATTTATGAAACTCCGCCTCCTGGAAAAAGGAGCTGCCCTTGAAAAAATACGCGTCTGTGCGCCCTGGGCTCACGAGGAACACCTTGAATTAATTAAGCACGAGAACAATCCCTTCCGTAAACAGCATGGGCTTGAGGATAAATTTGTGGTCATGTATTCAGGCAATCACAGTATTTGCCATCCTTTGGATACCGTGCTCAAGGCTGCCTATGAACTACGCAGCTACGATGATATTCGGTTTGTGTTTATCGGGGGCGGGGCAAGGGTTCGAGATGTGACTGAATTCAAAGAAAGGTTTGACCTTCGTAACATCTTACAGCTTTCCTATCTGCCGCTTTCTGACCTCAAATATTCCCTTTCGGCAGCCAATCTTCATCTCGTTATCATGGGAAATCCCTTTGTTGGAATCGTACATCCGTGTAAGATTTACAATATTTTAAAAATAAGGAAACCTTTTATTTACATTGGCCCTCCCAAAAGTCACATTGGCGAGTTGATTGCTGAATATGGTGGAGGAAATCATGTCAACCATGGCGACGTAAGTCAACTCGTCTCTACCATTAAGCAAATCCGCGTTCAGGGAAACTTGACGAGCAATTCGCTTTTATCTCCCAACTTCACTTTTGCAGGAAAATACTCTTCACGAACACTTATAAATTCTCTTTATTTGTGGATTAACGGACTTCATCATCCGAGCTCATTATCCTCAACTCATGCTTTTCTAAACGCCGAATAAGGACCGAGTCCGCACGGCATCACAACAAAAACGCGAGGATTCACATAGGAGAACATTGACTAAGAAATTGTCTTAGGCTTTTCGGCGGAGGCCACCAGAACCTTGCATAATTTCGGAAAAGACTTATCTAAGAAACGGCTTAAAGCAAACAGTGGAGGAATTTTCAGGTAGAGTTGGACAGGCAATAAATTCATACCCGTAATATGGATATTCTGAAATCCAACACTGGACAACAAGTCCACCATCACTTTTCCGGAAAAAGCCCGAACGTGGCCAAAATCACCTTCATTGAGGACTGATTTGTATTCCAGGCCGAAGGGATATTTTCCCAGTAAAACCCAAAGGCGGTTGATGAGTGAGACAACGTTAGGAGTGCTAACAACCACGCAACCGCCGGGTTTAAGGGTGCGGTAAATCTCCTTGAGAAATGACTCGGTATCGACGATGTGCTCGATAATTTCTCCCGCAAACACCAAATCAGCAAATGAATTTTCTTTGTAAGGTAAGGAACAGGTCATCACATCATTTGCATCAAAATGGTTAATGCGGTGATAATCTACTTGGATGCCCTTACTTTTCGCCATTTGCGCCTGTTCCGGAATGATTTCGATCCCCATCAGCCGGCAGCTTTTATAAAATCGATTAAAACGTTCGAGGAGCAGCCCTTTGCAGCAGCCAAGATCGATAATGATTCGATGATTCAAATCGCCCAGATGCCCTTGAGCCAGCTCCGTCATTCGAACATATCTGTCCTCGTTAACCAAAAAATGATTTCTCTCATAACCCCATGAATCATCATAGGGTATTCGCGGAATCGACGTCGTGATCTTATCGATGGAATTGACCAAGACGGGCTTGCTAATGGGCTCTATTTGATGTGGCATTCATTTTCTCCAAACATCGGATGTAAATCCACTCCGCATGGCCTCTAAGAAACACCGCCAACCTTAACCTCCCAGGCAAAGTCAGAAGCTAATTTTTTTTGTGCCGATCGACTCATATTTTCTACAAAACCTGCCCTCAACTCTAGCATTCCTTGTGGCCTTGAATAAAGGGGAGCATTACACTCACGTAGGGATTTGTTCATCGTTCAATTTCCTGTTTGAGTTTATTTAATTTTTAGAATGACGCCCATCTGAAGAAAGGATTTGAAAGTATGCTGCTCTCGTGCCGCGAAATCATGAATCGCAGCATGGCCCTTTAAAAAAATATCGTCAGCCAAGAGAACCCCTCCCTTTTTTAAATGGGGCCATATAATTTTAAATTCCTGCAACATGGATTCGTAAAGATGAAGGCTATCGTGCAAAAACAAATTGACTTCATCTAATTTTTGAACAAGTGGTCCTAATTCAACTAAAGAATCACCTAAAATAAGGTTCCATTTGTAACGCAAATTATGAGGGACAAGCCATCCTACTTGTGAAAAATCAGACACGGTTGATACGTCCTCAAGGCGAACTTTGTAATCTTCCATCCAAGGCTCAGGTTTTCCGGAGGAAACCTTCACTGGAAGATCGATGGAGTAAAGCGTGCCGCATCGATTTTCACTTAGCGCCTCCAGAATAACCGCAGAAGAAGACCCGTGTGCCACCCCCGTTTCTACAACAACGCGAGGCCTTAGAAGAAGCAAAATGGATTTTAATAGATACAACTTCCATTCTGAAAGAGCCCCATTAACTTCTTCATGTTTAACCATAATATTTCGGATAATCGGAGACCTCTGGGAGTTTCTAACAACTTCTACAATTTTGTTTTTTGTTTTTTCCGGAAAGATTTTACTCAATACCACATAAAGGTTTGATTCAGTCCAAATATGGTCCAACATGTTTTGAAAATAGGGGCGTTGCATTGATCTTGGCAACGACCAGAATTGTCGATAAATACTAACAGCTTTTGACAAGGGTCTCATAAAAGGAAAGAATTTTTTCACCTGATATATTCCATGAGAATTCTCTTTTCACTAACTCTCGACTTTTTTTGCCTGTCCGAACGCACCAGGACTCATCTTGGACCATTTTTTTAAGCGCGGAGCTGATACTTGGAACCTGACAGGAAACGACCAACCCGGCATTTTCGCGTTGGATGGTATCATAAATATTAACTTGGTCACTTATAATGACAGGAAGTCCCACCGCCATAGCCTCAAGAACTGAAAAACAAAAATTTTCCTGTCGTGAAGGAAGACAGAATACATCACTGTCGCGCAGCAAAGCCAACTTCTGATCCCCTTCAATATAGCCGATCCAAGTTACATGGCCATCCAAACCTTTCTGGCGAATTTGATTTTTAAAGATTCGGCCGTGCCCTTCATCATCTGGGCCCACAAGGACCAAATGGAGGGTGGAAATTTCTTTCAAGGCTCCGGCAAAGGCATCAATGAGAAGATCTAAACCTTTCTTATAATGAATTCGACCAAGGAAAAGCACAATCTTTTTTCCTTCCCATTGTGGATAGTTGCGCCGGAAAGTACCATAAGTCGGTAAATTTTCATAGTCCTGCCAACGAAGTCCAAGAGGAAGCACTGCACCGCGAACAGCAAACCCTAAAACAGACCGTTTTTGTTCTTCCGTACTTGTAAAATGAACTGCCGAAGCCTTTTTTAAATGATGACCCTCAAACAACCAACAGTACAACCTTTTCCGAAAAGGGTGCTGAGACATTGAAAAGCGATCTAACATTCCACAAGGACGGATGATGTAGGGAATTTTTTTCTTTTCGCAAAGACGGCTAGCAACAAGAGTGGGGTAAACCCACAGTCCGTGAATGTGCACCAAACAAAACTTTTCTATTTCTACTTCCAAAGCTTTTTTTAAAAGAAGAGAATACCCGTATCTCCCAGGGTACGTCCTGGGAAAAAGCCTAATGTTAAGACCATTGGGCAACGTTGCTTCTTTTGAGTTCAAAAATTCTTTTTCGGGTTCTAAAGAAAAGATGCTGACTGTATGCCCATTTTGCACCGACAACTCAGACAGTTCCTTTACCGCCTTGGCCGGTCCTCCTACACGGCCCGACAGGCTGGGAAGAATATGGAGAATTTTCATCTCTGAACAACGCTATTGCTGAATTTTTCTTTTTGGGAAATGACCCGAAGAGGTGCAAAACTTAATTTGAGGAATCGTTTGAAAATACCCCATTGACATACAAGCTTTGCCAAAACACAACTGGTGGCTTTTGGATATTGATTCGCTCCACCCAGACGGTTTAGATGAGCCAGTTGTTTCTGAAGAATGGCAATATAGGTTTGATTGATGAAAACCGAGCCTGCCGTCGCTACAGCATTCTGATCATAAATTTGGTATTGGGCAACTGGGAGAGCGTCAAGAAGAGCCCTCTTTTCCATGAAATAAAATCTTAAATACCAACCATAATCTTCAAAGACTCTATAGCTGGGGTCGTAATACCCAATATGTGCAAGGCAGCTTCGACGAAAAAGAACCGCAGAAGAAAAAATGCCCGATTCTTCCAAAAGAAAAAAATAATCGGAACATCTTTGACGCTCCCTGAGATAATATCGCTTCACTTGATTCGTTTTGGAAGGATTCAACTCTTCCGCACTCATTATTATCTCCACTTCCCCGTGAACGGGACCAATCGCAGGCATTGTATTAAGAAAACGGGCACCGCGCTCAAGACGATCTTCGTTCCAAATGTCGTCCGCATCCAAAAATGCGATATATTCTCCTTGAGTAGCTTGTAACCCAGAATTCCTAGCTGCTGCACGATCCTTATTCTCTTGACGGAAGCAACAATTTTTTGAATTTAACGACTTTGCTACTTCTCCTGTTCCATCGGTTGATCCATCATCGATAACGATAATTTAAAAATCATGAAACGACTGATGCAATACACTCTGAATGGCATCCGTAATAGCATGTCTTGCATTGTGGGCTGCAATAATAACCGAAACTTTAGGCGGTTTGAGGGTGTGATTCATAAATTTCGAGAATTTTAGTTTCAAGGCGTTTCTGATAAACTTCCAGAGAAAACTCTTTGACCCGCTCTCGAGCCATCCGCCCCATTTCCTGAGCCTGTTTCCGATCCCTTGCAAGTTGAAGGATACGCTCTTTCAAGGCCTCCACATTACGGATTGCAACCACATAACCATCAATACCATCGCGAACAACATCAGAACCGGCTGCTGTATGCTCTGAAACAATGACTGGAAGACCTGCTGCCATAGCATCCAAAGCAACCATACCAAAAGCATCATAAATTGAAGGCAGCACCAATACATGAGCCCCGCCAAAACATTTTTCAAGTTCCAAATAAGGGATGTAGGGTTGGTAGCGGAAACATCCTTCATATGGCGCTATTGCTTTTTTTTCAACCATCCAATCTCCAATGAGAAGCAATTCAACTTTCTCGGAATGGCGCAACTGTTTAACGGCCTCTAGAAGATACTTGATCCCTTTACGTTGCGTAACGGTCCCCATAAAAAGTATCTTGAAGGGCTGCCCGTTGAAAGACTCCACATTTCTTTCCCGATTCTGGGTTTTATGAATTTTTACACCATGCGGCAATATCACTAATTTCTTTTCTGAAACACCAGCCTCCCGATGAGAACGATATGAAAATAGCGAGGGACAAAAAATATAATCTGCCACCGTCATTTCTTTTTCTAGAATCTTTAAATAACTTCGAATCGGGGGCCAATAGGGCATGGAAGAAGCAAATTCTGGGTGTAATTCTCTCTCCTCGCGCAGGAGACGTTCGGCGAGAGAAAAATGAATATCGTGCTGATCTACAATAGCAATCTTTCCCTTCGCTTTAGCTGTTTTTAAGGATTCCAACGACCCTCCGCTGAGCCCAATAAAAATATCCCAGTTCGTCCTTTTTAGAAATGCCGCCACTGATCGATCAAAACAATTGTTTCCAAAAAAAAGCATCCGATTTAAAGTAAAATAATTTTTACCAAAGAGTAAGGTACCTAAGCGTCGAAAAATCTCCGGCCAAGGATTTGAAAAAACAAGTTCATGCTGCACTCCTTTATACAAGCGCCTGTGGAAAACCTTCTGAAGGCCAAAGGGGAGCTGCCATGAATGTCTGAAATAAAAAGTTGTATGGAAAGCATGCAGATATCCACATTCCTGCAGTGCGTAAGCAAAAGGGTAAGAATACTGAACGCCAGGATGGGATAAAACAACTCGAGGTTTCATGCGCCAATTTTTTGATTCACTGCTTCTATTGTGTTAGTTGCCAAGCAAAATTATGTTTTGATTTATGAGTAGACAAAACTTGCTCGAAGTGCGTCGTAAGCTCTTTAGCAGTGCTGCGCCAATTGAACCGTTGAATATTTTCCAAACCATGCTTACGATAAATTTCCTTCAATTCTTGATGGGTAAGAATCAGTTTTATGGCGCCGGCGATAGCTGATTCATCCAGCGGGTCAACTTGAACTCCGCTTTCCTTTACCAATTCAGTAATGGAACTTCTATTTGAAACAACCACTGGCACACCGCAAGCCATGGCTTCTAAAGGTTGAAACCCAAACCCTTCAAAAAGTGAGGGATCCAAAAAGATTTCTGCGCCCTGATAAAAACGGACAAGCTCCTCTTCACAAACATAGGGTTTGCGAATAACGCTGTTGTCATCAGATTCACCAAACAAATGGGCGGCTTCTCCCACAAGCAAAAGTTTGAGCCCTGAAATATTGCAAGAATGTATAACTTTCTGAAAAGCTTTGAGAACAGTTTGCGTATTATCGCGAGGATCCCCTGAGGCAAGATGTAAGATATACGGATTTCCTCCAGAAACTTCTTTGCGAATGGCGGCGATGTCACGTTTATCTTGGAGGGGATGAAACTTTTCCTCAGGGGCTCCATAAACCACATAAATCTTATTTGAAGAAATCTCATATCGCTGCATCAAAATCTCTTTTGTCCATAAAGAAGCGGTCAAAATCCGAGTTGCCCTGCGAAGACTGCGACGAAAAATTGCTCTCGTATATTCTTCTGATAGGCCATGATACCAACGTGGACTAAAACCCATTTGGCGAGATAAGGCGATGCGTTCCAGCGGATCTTCGAAAAGCTGCAGGATAATAGGAACAGCACCTGCCGCGGGTAGTCTTTCGCAAACAGTATAGATGAGATCTGCGCTGTATTTTTGGGCCAGCCAAGGGAGCTGTACTTGTTCCCAAATCGACAAGGCGTAAAATGGAACTTCTACCCATTGCCACTGCGGGTGAGAAAAGCAAAGACTATCGATAGTTTCAGAACGACAAAATACAATAAAATGGTGGGAAGAGTTTACTTGGCAAAGGGCGTGGACGATATTTTTTTGATACCGAGATATACCTTTTCCCGTTCGCACAACTTGAGTAGCATCAATTCCAATCCGGGACATTATTTTCTTCCTTCTTCCCTTTACTTATAAGCCCTTAGCTCTCTTAAAATGAAGCACCACCGGGGCTCAAAAAGATCCAGAGATGATCCAAGACCCTCCATGATCAACAATTCAACATTCTGTGATCAGTCTCGAATTCGGCTTCAAATTCTTTGCTTATTTCTATACCACTTTTACCTAATGCGGCTAACTCAATAGCCCGTGCGGCCAGGTCTCCAGCCGGAATCTCAAGACCCCGGGGGCGAATAAAATTTTTAACGAACGCTTTTCTTTGCTCCTGTTTCGTATCCTCCCCCCGCCAAATAACCTCGATCCGTTTTACGCACTCTGCAATACTATGCGTCATCTCAACCACATCAGCAGAAATCAGATCGCGAAAATGTACGGCCTCTTCCTGGGCAGATTTATATTCTTCTGTCAGAATGGTAACGCAAATTTTATCGTTGATAATCGCATCAATCATCGCGGTGGTATTGATACCCACTGTCACAAAACTGTAGAAAAGACTGTGATAAAAATCAAGGAGGGTCTGTTCGGTGTCGGGTAATTCACCTTGTCGCGGCCAAACGACGATACGGGAGTCATCCAATGTTTGTAAGTACTTAGCATTAGCAAAATGCGGCCGCACCAAGAGCTGGGCATTTCTGAGGTCAGGATTGGGATGTTGAACAAGCGCTATCGCAAGGTCCTTAACCACCCTCGTTTCGTCGCGGCCCACTACAAGGGAGGATCCGAGGTAAAGAACAATAGGTTTGGAAGGATCCAAGCCTGCCCGTTTCGCAAAAGTCTCTTTACTGATAGAAGGCTTTTTTAGCTGAAACCATTTGTCAAAAGTTGGTATCCCGACCGAAACAATGTTTTCCTCCGGTATGTTATGAATTTTTACCGCAGATTCATAGTGTCTGAAATTCCAGGCAATGAGCACACGAGGCACCGCATGGAGCAGACCACGCACGGTGAGATTGTCCCAACTCATAACGGGAATAACCGTCGGGATCCCTAAAAAATTAGCGGCTTTTACATATTCAACCTCGCCGGAACCAAAGATGTTCGTGGGGGTCGCGATCACCGCATCTGGCCGATGAGACAAAAGCCACTGGAGAATTTTTTTATCGAGAGAAAACGCTCTCTCAATTTTCTTGAGTAAACTCTGAACTATTCCGGAAAGGAGGAACTTTCTAAAACTTTCGTACCGACTCAATCTCCGAAAAGGCGGCGGGACCAGCTGTTCTTGAACCTTAAAAAAAACCGACCGATCGTTGCGATATAAATAACTGGAATAATTCAAAAGCTCTCGAGCCGTAACTAGAATCCAGCGCCTTGGCCCCCGGCTTCTGATCGCCTTGCCGATTATGATATTCGGTGTTTGTTTCGCAAATTGCTGTATCGCACGGTCATTTTTTCCTTCATTGCAAACCGGATCCAAAAGCACGGTGACGGAATGGCCTTTGTCGCAAAGAGATCTTACGACGGATTCTTGATAAGTAAAGATAGGGGCTGCGCGAAGTATAAAAATGAAATTCATAATGATTTCACGGCTTGGGGTAGATTTTTTCCGATGTGCCCACTGAAATATTGTAAAAATAACTCGGTATTCATGAGCTTCCACTCGATCGCATGGCCTAATTCACCTTCCAAGGAAGGAAGTTGGCGGAGTCCGAGAAGTTTTTTCGTATGAGAATAATCGTGACCCGCAAGGACCTTACCAGCTTCGTTAGGAAACCCTGAAAAACCCTGCTTCGGAAACAAAAGTTCTTTTCTAAATTTTCGAATGAACAAGGTTTTAAGCAGAGGGCGCGTGATATTATTTTCATCGTTGGAATCAATATTGATTTTCGAAAAAGCGGGAAGGTTCAAAGCAAACTCGATGATTTCTTGGGTCAGATAAAAACATCGTCCTTCTACGGAATGAAGCATGGACATCGTATCCGCGGACCGTATTCCTGTCGATTCCAATTGAATGACGGTGTCCGAATAAAGAACCGTTTGAACCAATCGTTCCCGCGGATTCTCTTCGAATTCATAGTAGCAACTAAAACGCTTCCACCGATCTTGAATCTCTTGAGCAAGTCCACCCGCTTTCCAGTCGTCAAATTCTAGACCGTGATGAACCACCCCGCTATAAATAGATGGATTCGTGGAAGGGAATGTTATTAGTGATTTTAACCGCTTGTAAAATTCATAGCCCCCAAAAAGCTCATCCCCGCCGTCCCCCCCGATTAGAACCTTGATACCCTTTTCTCTCACATAATGCGTTAAGATAGCTTGAGAGACGAAGGAATGCGTCGGCAAAGGTCCGCACACAGCTCTATAGGAACGTTCAAAAAAGGACTGAAAAAGCGGAATATCGACTCTGATTTGCGTAATAAATCGATTCAGGTGGTTTTCAAAAAAGCTTAAATTCTCACTCGCCTTGTCCTTGTTTGGAAAAACAAGCGCCATATGAAAAGCCGGTGGCGAATTCTGTTTCACAAAAAAATAACTCAGGAGAGAGGAATCAACGCCACCGCTTAGAATCGTTGCATATTGTTTGGAAGCAGGAATCAAACGACGGGCGTTTTCCTTCAGAACCGCCTCAAACTGATCCGCGAGTTCATCGAGTGATTTTTTCTTATTTTCCAAAATCGTCTGGGGGTTAATCAAATCAGCTGGCTTTTTTTCAATTAATACTTTAAATCGTTTTTCATCCAGCTTGTATTCCAAAAGACATCCGGGCGCAAGGACCTCGATCCCTTCAAACACTGTATGTTTCGGCGTCAAAAGGTGCCGGGTAAAAAAATAGCCTCTAAGAACGTCCCGATTGATGCTGATCAAAGGTTTTAAAACCAAGATGGGGGCCAACTCAGAACTAATAATGAGATGATCGTTATCTTCATAAGAGTAAAGAATCTTTTCGCCAATCATGTCACGGGCAACATAAAGGGAGTTCTTTTCAGAGTCATATAAAATATAAGCAAACATCCCCTTCAATCGCTTAAAAACTTCGGCGGGGGCTTTGATTTCATGTAAATTCACTAGGATTTCTGTGTCGCTTTCGCAAAACCTGTCTGGCTTTTTCAAAAACTGTTCGGCAAGTTCTTGGTAATTGTAAATTTCCCCGTTGTAAACGACATCGTAACGATGGGTTAGCGACTTATGATAACTGTCAAGGTGAAGGGAAGGATTGCCTGTAATAGAGAGGACGGTCTGACCCAAATAGAGGCGGCCGCGGGCATAGATTTCCCTAAAACTTAAATCAGGGCCCCTTGAATTTAATTTGTTGAGTGCGTGGTCAAAAGACTCCACATCAATGGGGTCCCTTTTAGAAAAACCAACTAATATCCCGCACATTTATTTCTCCTTAATTGTGCATGCAAGTGTTGAATTCTAGGGATTAAGGTTGTGCCGCTTGCTGTGCAATTTACCCCCTACCAGCATGACCTATTTTCGTACTCTGTCCGTGATTGGTGACAGTTCGTAAAGTTTGTCATAAGAAGAATAGTAATGCTCATCTGGCAATATGGGAAAATCTGCATTGAAGTAATAATTGAAAATTAAACGAAAACTATTAATCGGTGATACATCAGGAGATAGGACCTTCTCCCCCCCGTTAGGCAAGTAATAAGCATTCAAAATTGGAACCCGTTCCCTTAGCGCATCATCCTGAGGCTCTGAATTCCATTCGTCGCCCCAGTCGATCGTTGAAAAAGGTCCGTGATCCGACTGCAGGATAATGATAGGAGATATTTTTCGTTTCGACATAATGCTGTCCAAAAGCGTAAGGACCTTTTTGTTGAGAAAAATAACCTGATCACGATAAAGTGTTTTCTTTAAGCTCTCCTGATTACCGAATCCCATAGCGTGGCTTCGGGGGATGGTTTCGCCATTAGGTCCAAAGACAAACGGAGGATGGGGTGAGTTAACGTGGGCAAAGAAAAAAATAGGAGCATCGCTTTTGGGCCTCTCCGAAAGCTTCTCAAGCGCATAGAGAACTTTCTCTCGATTATAATGATCGATAAAATTCTGGAGAAAGTGAGATAAAAATGTTGATTGTAAAAGAAGCGTTGTAAAATCACCGTACGTGCCGCCACGATAGTTAAAATCTGCAAATCGATTATAGTCGTTCGGTGGCGAACCTCCTGAGGTAATGTGTACAAACTTATAACCTTTTGATTTCAAGAATTTCCAAACCTTATTATCTTCTGTGATCTGCTTAAGGTAAAGAATGGCGTGGTCATTGGATCGAACCTTTGCTGCATCGTTTAACGAGTGATGGATGTATTCCATATTGAGAGAAGAGGGAAGCGAAAGGATGGTATGAATGTAGTTACACCTGCTATCTCGGGCAATGTAAAAACCCCGCTGAATAAGTTCGTTTTCAAACTCCTCATTAGAAAAATCATAAAAATTCTGAAAGACACTGGAACTGGCGTACGCATCTAGAATGATATAGTAAATATCGGGACGAGATTCGCTTTTTGGTTCTGGAACTGGTGTCTGTATTTCGTGCAGCAAGGGCTGGCTCCAGATAAAATGCTTTTTGACCTCAAACGTAAGCGCTTGGAAGAGAGGGAAAACAATAAGACAGAGAGATAGGATGTTTAAAAAGGCCGTTAGATTGTCTAATTTTCTTTTTGTTAAAAGCGCTGCCACTGTTCCTGCTACCAAAAAACCAAGCATGACGACCATGATGTGGCGTGGTCTTCCTAAATGAAAGATGCCGAGAAACTTACCTGCAAGCAAGTCCCTTACAGGACCGTAAGAGAAAAATATCAAAAAAAATAGCGACGTAATAGCAGCCCCTTTGTATGGAGACTGCGCAACTAATCCAACGGCTCCGGATACGATAGCGACAAGAAAGGCCATAATTGACAAGGGTACAATGATCTGAGAAAACGTGACTTCGTGAAGATTGCGGGCATAGAGAAAAATAACAGGGTAGAGGGCAAAAAAACACGGATGAATGATGAAGGGTCTTGATTTCATGCTTTCCGCTGCATCCAATAAATTGTTCTATCCGAATCTCGAATTATAATCGTACGTTTAATCATGAAATAACGGCTAAATGACTGCTCAAAATTTTCCCGATCGTAATTCGGAAAGATATCATCTCGCGTTGACAGCATCCGCTGGACTTGGCTGTCTGTTTTGGGGACGAACTCGATCACGAGCCAGCGGCATAGCATACTCAAGAACCTTGCTATCCTTTCAAAAGGAACATTATTTGAAATCGCTAAGTGATGGATTAGAGCCAGAGCAAAAATAGCATCTGCGGGCCCTCTTCGCAAAAAAGATTCCCTTTCCTCATTAGCCCAACCCAAATCAGGACTCGGATTCGTTAAATCCACCCACAGAGGAAGAAAGTAAGATTCATTTCTTTTAACCGTCTCAAGATAGCTAGTTTCCACGCAAGCTGGATCGCTGTCGAATGCAATCGTAAAAATTCCACACTCGCTTGCAAGGCGGCTAAATTGGCCCGTATTTGCACCAAGATCCCATACATTTTTTGGTCTGCAAATCTCGATAAATTCGGTAATGATTCGCGCCTTTGCATCCATGGCGCTATCGGAGTAATTGGTCATGTCATAATAGTTCGACCATGGAGTAGTGTTGGGGCGCCAGCGAAGTTTTTCAATCATTACTTCCAAGCTGTCAACTAAACCCAGAAGCGCCTGACGTCCCATCTTCCCAGCACAAACCTTAGTTGGTTTAATCCCCAAGAGATATTTTTGACTCTTAGCATGAATATGGATATGAATAAGAGAAGAAAGTCGAAAGTAACTAAGGCGCGAGAGAAGCGTACTCGTAAGATCTAGAGGAATCCCGTCGATATGATTTTTAAGAAGCTGGCTCAAGCGAATGTCTCGCTGGCTCATTAATATGAGAGGTGCAAGAAAATGCCGGCAAAACTGCCCGTAAGCACACCACGGTTTTCCTTGTACATACCGCTCGAATGAAAGAGTATCGATGAGAACAGGTTTTCCATTTTTAAATTGAATGTTATAAGCACTGGCATCCTTAAGAGACATTCCGTAGGACAGGGCTTTTTTTTGGATTGCTAATGTTCGAAGAGCTGCGTCTTTAAATTGGCTGAAGCACCACTCATAAGGAAAAGAGATGAAGGGGATCGGTTCCGGCTTGATCACCTTAAAGACTTTCTCAGGTTCAGGAGCAATCCCGGGGTCGGATTCTGAATGAGGGATCAGAGAACCAGAAGCTATCAATTCATCATAAAGTCCGGAATCTATGAAATAAGCATACTCAGGCTCGTAAATGCCATTGATTTGCCGATAAAGGATGCCTTCCCGTTTAAAAACAGAGCCGCAGGGATCCCGAAAGGAACCGGCGACGTTTTCTTCAGTCAACATTTTTTCTCTCGTCTTTTTTTCGATGGAACAGCCGGCATAAATATCCGGCAAAATTTCGCCAAAATGTTTTTAGAGTAAATGAGACCGCCAACAGACCCGCTAGCAAGAGTTGGAGAATATAGCTGCCGCTGCCTGGATCCAGGTAGGCATAGGCCCTTCCAGGGAGGATGAATAATGACATAAGCATGGTGCAAATGAGTAAATATGAGACCTTGCGTTGATTCATAAAAAAGCTCCTTTTAATTTTTGCTAACAGCATTCCATGCCTGGTTGCAAATGTTCAATATTCAAACCATTGTATCCGGTGAGGAAGGTTGACCTTCCCCTCTCGCCATTTATCGCAAGTGATGAATAGGCGACATTCAGAAGTATAATTTATAGATTTTAACTGATTCATCAAGAACAGGAAAGAAAAAAATGAACAGGAAGGTCAAGTATACTGCTCCCCATTTAATGACACATTTTAACGGGTGTCCGCCATTCGAAAAATCCTATAATTTATCCCTCACACTCATCATTTTTTTCCCCTTTGAATCATAATAAATGAACCAGCTTTCATCTTTTAATAAATTATAATTCTCTTTAAAATAATAATTCAATATGAGCTTGAAAGTATTAACGGGAGAGATTGAAGGGTATAGAAGCCGCCTCCCGCCTCTTGGCAAGTGATACGCATTGAGGATCGTCATTCTTTGCGTGAGGAATGTTTTACTGTCTCCGGAACTAAATGGACTGGCATTATTGATCACCGAACCATGATCGCCTTGCACGATAATGATGGGGTCAGTCTTGGAATTTCGTAAAATTGTATCGATGATTTTCTCCATCTTTCTATTGACGTACATAATGTGATACACATAGATTAGTCCCAGTTTTGGTAGTAGCCAGTATTTATTGATACTAAACTCTTCGCCATTGGGTCCAAAAACAAAAAAAGGAGGGTGAGGGCATAAAAAATGTGCAAAAACAAACTTCTTCTCATTGAGAGCACTTGCTTTGGCCAGTGCGTCAAATTCAGACTCAATCAAATAACGGTGGGATTTTGTGTTAAAGGGGAGAAGATACTGCATTTGGTAGAAAACGCTGTAGTTAAGCATCTCGCGATACAATAAATCTTTTTTAAAATTAGAATTCACAAACTCATTTTCAGCTCGTACCCAAATATAACGGTAACCTTTGCTTTTCAGAATGCTAGAAATACGATTATTTTCCCCTATATTGGAATCGGGAATACCGGTCCTGGGATCGATAGTGTCATGATCCAAGTAGTCCATATTTAAAGATGAACGAAGCGATGTTGCCGTATTTTGATAATTTGACAAACTTTTTTCTGCGATATAGAAGCCCTTCTTGTGTAAGTAATTATAAAATTCCTTGTTATCAAAATCGAAATATCGCTTTAACGTGTCATAGCGTGTGTAGCTGTCTAATATAATGTAATAAATGTCAGGGCTATTTAGATTCTTCGGATCCCTCGCAGCATCTTTTTTGATTTCGAGATTTTGAATGGCT
>CAYJTB010000018.1:0-40152 GCA_964372875.1 uncultured bacterium | reverse complement strand
TAGAAATTTTCATGGGCCGCCTCACCGTCGCCGAAGTCCCGAACGTGACCGGCAAGACCGAGGAGGAAGCCATCCGTGCTCTCGAAGCCAAAGGCTTCAGGGCCCAACCGCGCATTCAAGACACCGAGAAGGCCGAAGAAAATAAAAAAGTCATCCGTAGCCAGCCGGCCGCAGGCAACAAACACAAAATAGGCGGGGATGTGGAGATCTTTGTGGGAAAGCTGGTGTTGATTGAGGTGCCGAAGGTCGTCGGATTTCCGAGGGATGAAGCTAGGAGATTCTTGGAAGTCAAAGGCCTTGGCGTGAAGTATCAGTCAGCTGACACCTTTGATAAGGAGAAGGACAATATTGTAAGTGAAGCAAACCCGGCGGCGGGGACCAAAATCAAAAGGGGAGACACGGTTTCATTGACTGTGTACAAATACCTTCAGCCTACCGTACAGCTTGCGAATATCAAAATTGACGGAGAGCCGCTGGGCGAAGTCGAACCGGAGATTTCGATTGACGAAGTGAAGAATGGGAAAGTCCATATTACCGGAACTCTGAAATCCAACGCGCCGCTTGAAGCACTCAAGCTGAGTTTTGACGGCGGTCTCAAGTGGGACAAGATCGAGGCAAGACCGGATTGGTCTTACGATTTCAAACCCCAACTCGACCGGGATTACGAAGTGAGGGTTAGGGTGGTCACCAAAGACGGAGCCGAAATCGAACCGCCCGACTACCCGAAAAACCGGTTCCGTTTCATCCAACCGAAAATCGAACCCAAAGTTGAGCTCACCGATATTAAAATTGACGGCGAACCGCTGGAGGAAATCGAACCTGTCTTTTCCATCGAGGAGGTTAAAAATGGAGTCGTGCACATTACGGGACGGCTCAAGACGAACGTTCCGCTGGCCACCCTTAAGCTCAGCCTGGACGGCGGCTCGAGTTGGGAAGACGTCAAAGCCCACCCCGACTGGTCGTACGATTTTAAGCCTGAGCTGGACAGGGAATATGACGTCTTGCTCAAGGCGGTTTTAGAGGACGGCCGGGAGGTTGAGCTTCGCGACCTTCCGCGCGAAAAGTTCCGGTTTAAGAAGGAGGAAAAGGAATCCGAGGTTGAACTCTTCGATGTCAAAATTGACGGGACGCCGCTCGATGAAATCCCAAAGGAGTTCTCGCCCGAAGATATGGAAGGAAAAGAAATCGAGATTACAGGCAAAGCAAAATCCAATGTCCCCATGGAATCAATCCAGGTAAGTCTGGACGGCGGATCCTCATGGCAAAAGGTCGAGGGGACAACGGAGTGGAAATATCACTTTCAACCCGAACCCGGCAAGGATTATGATGTGAAGGCAAAAGTCATCCTGCAGGACGGAAAAGAAATCGAAATCAAAGACCTTCCAACCGCGAGGTTTCATTTTGTCGAGCCTGAGGAAGGTGAAGATGGGTCCCGGCCACGGTTCCGGGATGATGAAAACTAGAAAGTATCCCGTCCGGATTTTCCTTTCGCTGTTTCCCCTGCTTGGCTTGTTTTTGGTGACGGAAGTTTTTATCCCGCCCGTTGCTCTCGCAAAGAAATCCTCAACCGCAAGCCGAGCCTTCCAACCCGAACTCAAGAATATAAAAGTCGGCGGTAAGGTCTTGGAAGATTTCGAACGAGCCGAAGAAGTCTTTCATCCCGCCGACCTTTCTGAAGGTGAGATGCGCATTTCGGGAGAAATCAAAAGTAAAATTCCCGTGGAGAAAATTGAAATCAGTACGGACGGAGGAGGTTCGTGGCATGAGATAGAAAACAAACCCAAATGGACTTATACCTTCAAGCCCGTGGAAGGAGAAGTCTACCAACCGGTTTTTCGGCTGACCTCGCCGGCAGGCCGGCAAGAGGAATTTCGCACGGGTGTCCGGTTCAGGCTCATGACTCCGGAGGAGGTCCAGCAAGGAGAAGATCCCTGGCAAGTGCTCCAAGAAATGGCCCGGGCTTACGAGGGCAAGGATTTCTCCGCATTCATAGCGCGAGTGACGGAAGATTTTCCCAATCGGGGGGAGTTCGAGGAGTTTGTCCGGCGAGACTTTCGGGATTATGACGGCATCAAAATCAATCTCTTCCAAAAGCAAACGGTGGACGTCTCCAACGGGAAAAGTGTTCAGGTGGATTGGGAAATCCAGTACACCCCGACTGCAGTTTCGCGTCAGATTGTAGTTCGGGGGAACGGGCTCGATTTTATCTTTGTCAACGAAAACGGACGCTTAAAACTTCAAAGGATGCGAGGAGAAAATCCTTTATTCGGAGCCCGGTCTCCGGACGTGGCCGTCTCCTCCGGCGTTTCGTCTTCGGTGGGCCAGGTGCTTCAAAAAATTGAGGATCATGGAAGCCAAGCGGCTCGCGCCAGCGCTCTGGCCTTGGTCGGTGCTGAAACCGACACGCCTATCACAAACATTCCCGTGACCTTCGAAATAGTTGACGCGTTTGCCCACTATACGGACGGGGCCTTGGAGGAAGTGGATTTTGATGCGATTGCATCCGGACGCCCGATTGTGGGAGAGGCGCGGATTCGAATTCTAGACAATCCGAAAAAGCTAGATTTTTCAGGGCTCACCCTTCAAGTGACAGACAGCTTTTCGGGAGAGTCCCTGACCTTTACGGGGAGTGTAGAAGCGGACCAAACCGTGGTGTTTCGCACTGACGACACAGAGATATTTGCCGCGGGTCAGTCGGGCACACTCACGTTCGTATTAGACCCGGATGACAAATTTATCGCGATTGACCGAGAAGCAAAGACCGAAAGAATTTCTTACCGGGCGGTATAGCGCCTCCCGAGGTCGGAACAATTGACGCAGTCAAAAGTCCGAGTGGCTCTCGTTGGATTTTTATTCGCCTTCCTCTGGACGCATTCGGCCGGAGCCTCTTCCAGTCCCGCCGAGGAATCGCATTCGAATCCCGCGCCCAAGCTTTCCATTGACGGAGAATACAAACTCACAGGGACCCTTCATCGTACGGGAGGGGCCGGAAATAAAACGCTCCTTCGCCGCGGCGAATTTGTGACCAATGAATTCAAACTGAAGAGCAATTACCTCCTTCCGGAAGAATGGCATTGGCTCACGAACGTTCATGCGCGTTGGACCGACGACCCACAAATCGACCGGCGGCATAACATCCATCTCTTGGGACTCACTTCCGAAATCTACAATCCGCTCTTCCACCTCACTGTCGGAGATTTCTTTGGAGATTTTTCGGAGTACACTATGAATCAGTCTTTAGAGGGCCTGCAGACCGAGGTAAAAACAAAGCACTGGGATTCCAAGGTGCTTGCCGGGTGGTCGCAGCATGCGGAAGAAGGCAAACAGTTCACGCGGTATGTCTTTGGCGCTCATTCGGAGTATTCGCCCCAGGACGAAGAGGGCTGGGTCCAAGACAAAAAATTTGGTCTCCATTTCGTGGAGGTGGAGGATTACCGTCAGAGCATTCATAACAAGAAAGGAGTCAAGCCGGCATCGAACCCCGTCGGAAGCGTTACGACCCACGCGCTCTTGTGGGGCAAGACCGAGCTCGACGGGGAACTTGCCGAGAGCTGGTTTAACGAGGACACCTCGCCCGGAAGTTACGTGAGTCGCCGGGACGGCATGGCGGTTCGACTCAACTCGACCACCAAGTTTTCCAAGAAGGCTAAAGCGAAATTGGGATATGAAAGGGTCAGCGCCGGTTTCAATTCTCTGAGCGGGTCCGCGGTGCCCGACCGGGTCAATTGGAAAAGCCGGTTTGATTACAAATGGACGAAGTCTCTGAAATCCAGCCTCGGCTACCGCGTAAGCTATGATAAACTCAATAAAAGTTCTCTGGTTAAACGGACCATCACCGAACAGCCAAGAATTTCGCTTGAATGGATCCCTCAGTCGGATTTTTGGGAATTTAAGGAGTTTTATTCGATGATTTACTGGGAAATGCGAGACCGCTATTCCGAGGAGGACCGCTCGGGTCAGACTGATTTTCAAAGCCACGAAATTGGAATCGAAGATGAATTCAAATTTTTCAAATGGAAATTGAGCTCCGGCTGGAATTTGCGGGACGAGCTGGACCACCATGACAAGTCCAACAACCGGCTGTTCAACACGGGCTACATGGGAATCCGAACGACCAAAACGATTCACGGGATAAAGGTCTCTCCTTCCTTCCGGTGGCAGGCGACCTACGGACACAAGCGAAAGCTGGACGGCCGCGACCTCACGCATACCTTCACGGCCGGCCTGAATCTTGAATTGACGAAATCGCTTCGTTTGGAGCAGCGCTATTCGCTTGAGACGGCAAGCCGCCTCGCGCACGATGCAGACACCACCCGCTTCACCGCTCACGCCGCTTTAGGTTATGATTTGCCATTCACGGTTCACGGCCTTCGAGGGATGAGCGTGAAGCTCAGTTATGACCATACGAACTTTGTCCATGTCGTGGGAACCGAGCGGTTTCTTGAAAACAATGGTCAAGCCCAGCTCGTGAAAAAATTCTGATGAAGAAAATTGTCGCAGGCTTCGTAATCGTTCTGATGGGTTTGATTTCAGGCCCAGGTTTTGTCACCGGGGCTGCGGGTGAAAATGCAGCCCAATGGAGCGTGGAAGAAAAGGCGGAGGATGCGCTCGAATCCTTAAAGCAAGCTTATCTGGAGCAAGATTTGGAGACTTTCTTTGAAGGCGTGAGCGACGGTGCGTACTTTAATGCAACCGACCTGAAATTTAAGATGAGGCAAATCTCCAATGACTTCAGTCCCGAGGATTTAAATCTGGTCGTGGACCACTCCCTCATCGAAAAAGAAAAAGTCGTGCTCCAAACGCACTGGCAAAGAAGACGAGTCAGCAAAAGTAGCGGGAGCGTACAGCTCGACTCGGGTCAGGCGGACTTCATCTTTCTTGTCGAGGATAAAGCAGAATTGATTCAGATCCGGGGCAGCTCGCCTTTTGAATGATGCGTTCCGTGACCACCGCCCAGATGCGTGAAATCGACCGGCGCGCGATTGAGGAGTTTGGAGTACCGAGTTATGAATTAATGGAAAGGGCCGGGAAGGCGGTAGCCGAAGGAGCATCGCGAATCGCAGGCGCTCCGCCCAAAAAAATTCTCATCCTTGCAGGAAAAGGAAATAATGGAGGCGACGGTCTTGTCGCGGCGCGTTATCTCCACCCAAAGGGATATATCGTGCAAGTCTTCCTTTTCTCCGAAGGTAAAAAATTAAAGGCGGATCCGGCGCGCAATTTTGTCGCGAACGCAAAGCTTGCCATTCCTTGCCGTGTTGTGGGAGAGCACTTTGCGTGGGAGAGCGTTCCGGAACTTTTGCGTGAGCCGGAGGTGATCGTGGATGCGCTCTTCGGTGTCGGGCTCGACAAGCCGCTCGGAGAACCTTACCGGGGACTTATCGAAATTCTCAACCGCGAGAAGAAAAAAGTGGTAAGTGCCGACATCCCTTCCGGCCTTCATGCAGATACCGGGGAAATCCTGGGTGCTTGCGTCAAGGCAACGGTTACCGTGGCGATGGGCCTGCCAAAAAAAGGTTTCTATGAAGGCGAAGGCCCCGCTCAGTGCGGCGAAATTGTGGTTGCTGATATTGGATTCCCCAAAGAATTAATCGAGACTCAATGAATTCGAAGTTCGAGAGCCTGGGGCTGGCCGCAGTTGTTGCCTTCTTTGCGTTCCTGTGTGTTTACCGACTCAATTTTCCTCCTCAAAAAATCTACGATGAAATGTACCAGGCAACGACCGCCGAGCAGTTTATGGGCCTCAACGGTTTTATGGAGGCGTCGCATCCTCCTTTGGGTGAGACCTGGAGTGCTTTCTTCCTGATGTTCTTTGGGGATTTTCCTTGGGTGTGGCGGCTCACTTCGGTCTTATCGGGGGTCGGATCTCTCATTGTTTTATTTTTTGCAGCGGAGAAATTAACCCGCGATTCTTTGACCGCGCTGTTCGCTGCGATTCTCTTTGCCTGTGACGGCGTTTCCCTCGTCATGGCACGGATTGGAATGATCCACGCTCCTATGCTTTTCCTCATGCTCTTGTCAGTCTTGGCGCTGCTTCCTTACGGAGTTGAAAACCGTTCTTCTCGAGTGCCTTCTTTTTTTACTTCGGGAATTTTATTCGGACTTGCCCTCGGAACGAGGTGGATGGCGGCCGGGATTCTAGGTGTTTTAATTTTATTAATCTTCTGGCGCTGGCGAAGCGAAGAAGAAAAATCCCGCGCGGTGTTGGATTTCTTGATTTACTTTGTCCTTCCCGCCCTCGCCTCCTATGCCGCAAGCTACACGATTTTGCTCGTCATGGGAAAATATCAATGGTTTGATGTTTGGCGGCACCAAGGGCACATGTTGCATTATCACGTGCATCTGAAGGAGGGGCATCCTTACGCCTCCAAATGGTGGGGCTGGCCCTTTCTGTTGCGTCCCCTATGGTTTTACCTTGACCGCAGCCGCGAATTTGTCCGTGGCATCGCTTGCATGGGCAACCCGGCAGTCTTTTGGCTGATTCCCGCGGCCCTAGGTTTTGCTTTTTGGGATTTAGCGAAACATAAATCAAAAGTCGCGGCGTTTGTCTTAACAGGATTCTTTTTCCAGTGGCTCCTCTATGTTTTCATTGAACGCGTTACTTTTTTCCATTACATTTATCCCATGCTTCCTTTCACAGCCCTGGCCATCGCTTATTTTTTGAGAAGGGTAACCCAAATGGGAGCGGCCGGCCGGACCGCGGTAACAGGTTATTTTGTTTTGGTGATCGGCTTGTTCTTCTTTTGGTATCCGCTTTTAACCGCTTATCCTGTCAGTGAAAATTTCTTCCAAAAGCATCTCTGGTTCCGAAGCTGGATTTAATGTCCCCTTTTGATTTGGCTGTGATTGGCGCAGGCCCGGGGGGATTTGACGCCGCACTTCGGGCGCGTGAGTTAGGATTTAAAGTTGCGCTCATCGACAAATCGGATCCAGGAGGGACCTGCCTCAACACGGGATGCATTCCTGCTAAGTCACTTCTCGCCAGCACCAAATTCCTGAGCCGGATGAAAGAAGGCCAAAGCCTGGGACTTTCGAATGTAACGCCTGTCATTAATCTCGCTTTATTTATTGAGCGCAAAAATAAAATTGTGGAGGGCCTGAAGAAAGGCATGACGGACGCACTCAAACGTTCCGGCGTGGAGTGGTTTTCGGGAACAGCGAAGTTTATGAACAAAAATAAATTGAGCGTGACACCCTCACCCTTCCCTCTCCCTGGAAGGGAGAGGGTTGGGGTGAAGGAAGACATGGAAATCGAATCCAAATTCGTCATTATTGCTGCAGGTTCAGAGCCCACACCTTTTCCAGGTCTTCCTTTTGACGGTGATCAAGTGCTGTCTTCCACCGATGCGCTTGAAATCAAAAAGCTTCCGCAAAGACTTCTTATTTTAGGCGGCGGCGTCATGGGCGTGGAGTTTGCTTCGATCTTTCAAGCCCTGGGCGTTCACGTGACGATCGTCGAAATGTTGGATCGTCTGATCGCCGGCGAAGATCCTGAAATCGCGCGCCGGTTTGAATCACTTTTTCAAAGAAAGGGAATTGAAATCTTGACGAGGCAGAAGGTAAAAACTTTGGCGCGCCAAGGTCAGGGCGTCCTGGCCCATTTGGAATCCGGAGAAAAAATAACAGCGGATCAGGTTTTGGTGGCGATTGGAAGAAGACCGCAAATGGAAAGTTTGGGTCTTGAGAAGGCCGGGGTTACCGCAGAGAAAAAGGGAATCCTAGTCAATGAATACCTTGAAACCACCACTAGGAATATTTTTGCGATCGGAGACATAACGAGCCAAACCACAGGCCTCGCTCACAGTGCCACAGCCGAAGGGATTCGAGTGGTAGAAAATCTCAAGGGCCAAAAGAAGGCCATGAATAAAGTAATTCCTAATTGTATTTATTCTGATCCCGAGGTGGCGAGTGTTGGGATTTATCAGGCAAGGTTCACGAAACCCGCCGGCGAGATGATCGAAAGTAAAATTCTTTTCTCGAGTATTGCAAAATCCCAAGTGCAGGCTCAGACCGAAGGGTTTTTAAAAATGACGGCTGCCAAAGATTCCGGAAAAATTCTGGGCGTCACGGCCATCGGAGCGCATGTCACGGAACTCATCCATGAAGGAGTGCTTGCGATCCAAGCAGGCCTTACTGTGGAGACACTTGCCGAAACCATTCACGCCCATCCTACAGAAAGTGAAATTGTGCAAAAGGCCGCTCAGAAACTCAAAGATATAAGGAAAGGTTCATCTGCGAATTCAAATTAAGGTGAAGCCGCGCTCGAAAATCTCGGACGTGACCGCAAAAGATGGGGGATATCTTGTGCGGGTTAAAGAGCCTGCCCAAGACGGCAAGGCCAACGAAGCCGTGATATCAGCCTTGGCGAAGTATTTCCGACTGCCTAAACGGGCGGTATCGATTGTCAGAGGCCATCAGAGCCGAAATAAACTTGTAGAATTGCTTGACACCAAGTAAGCTTTTGATAAAATGCGGCCGTTCATTAAACCTACATTTTGAAATGACTTGCGAATTTTTTAGGGTGATAGAGAACAAGCGTTGAGCAGTATGCATTTACCAGAGTGGTTCCGGCGCCAACTTCCTCGTAATTCCTCTCAGAAAACCTGGAGTACCCTCACAAAGTTTAGTCTTAATACCGTTTGCGAATCCGCTCTTTGTCCGAACCGCAGCGATTGCTATTCGCATGGTACGGCGGCGTTTATGATTTTGGGCAGCCGGTGCACACGCCGGTGCGGCTTTTGCGCGATTGAGACGGCTAAGCCTGATCTCGTTGAAGATGATGAGCCCCAGCGGGTGGCATGGGCTGCAGAAGCCATGGGCTTGCGCTATGTCGTGATCACTTCCGTGGCCCGCGACGATCTTCAGGATGAAGGTGCAGAACATTTTTACCGCTGCGTAAAATCCGTGAAGGAACAGATTGCGGGTGTTGAAGTGGAAGTGCTGACGCCTGATTTTCACGCGCGCGAAAATTTGATTGGCCGGGTCTGTGAGGCGGAACCTGCGGTCTACAATCATAACCTTGAGACCGTGGCTAGGCTTCAGCGTCAAGTCAGGCCTCAGGCGGGTTATGATCGTTCTTTGAAGGTGATCAATTTTGTAAAAAGAAATTTTCCTAAGGTCATGACCAAAAGCGGACTGATGTTGGGTTTGGGAGAGACACAAGAGGAAGTGCTAGAGGCGGCAGGGGATTTACGCGAAGCGGGCTGCGAGATCTTAACCGCCGGCCAGTACCTGGCGCCCAGCGAAAAGCACTTGCCGGTTGTGGAATTTATTCCTCCAGAAGTTTTTGAAAGTTTGGCCGATAAAATAAGGCAACTGGGTTTTTCGCAAGTGTATGCGGGGCCCTATGTAAGAAGTTCGTATCATGCGGCCGAAACATTTTTAGGGATTGAGGAGCGAGCGCGTTAATGTTTGAAGTGGTTTTGGAAAATCTTCCCGGAGGTGCCACGCAGGCCTCAATTCAGGCCTGGCACTTCGAAGAAGGTGATGCTGTCACCAAAGGCGACGAGATTGTGGAACTTGCGGTAGGAGACGGTACCGTGATGGTGACAGCCCCGGCGACCGGGATTCTCTCCGAGGTCTATTACGACGAAGGAGAATCCGTGGAAGCGGGTGAGATCCTTTGCCTCATCGAGGATGATGTACCCCTCGAAGAAGAGGATGTCAAAGAAGAGAAAGAGGAGGAATAAGACGGACGGACCGGCCGGGGCAGGAAACTGAAGGGCCGAGCCAGAGTTTTAGTTTTTTAATGCACGAAGCGAATCGAATGAAGAGGCTGCCGCCCTATCTTTTTACGGTGGTGGATAATCTCAAGCGTGAAGCAAAGAGTCAAGGCGTTGACGTCATTGATTTCAGCATGGGCAATCCGGACACAGCCCCTCCGGCCCATGTCATTAAGGCCCTCCACGAAGCCCTCGATATCGATGGAATCCACCGCTACACCAAATGGGATTTGGAGATCGAGAAAAATTTCCGCAAGGCCATTGCCGACTGGTATTACAAAAAATTTAAAGTTGTTTTAGACCCCGACAAAGAGGTTGTTCCTTGTATTGGCTCGAAAGAAGGGATCGCTCATCTCGCCCTGGCGTATATGAATAACGATGACCTTGCCCTTATCCCTTCGCCGGCTTACCCGGTCCATTTCAACGGCGTCATTATGGCGGGCGGCATCCTTTACAATATTCCGATCCGCGAGGAAAAAAATTACCTGCCCGATCTTTTTTCACTTCCCAAAGAAACCACACGGCTCTCTAAACTTTTAATGCTGAGCTATCCGCATAATCCCACAGCCGCCACATGCGATGAGAGTTTTTACGAGCAGGTGATCCATTGGGCGCGTGACAAGCAAATGATCATCGCCTCGGACTTGGCTTATTCTGATTTTATTTTTCGAGGGAAACGGGCGTGCAGCATTCTGGAAACAAAAGACGCCAAGAAATACTCGATCGAATTTCACACCCTTTCAAAATCCTACAGTATGGCCGGTTGGCGTGTGGGTTTTGCCGTGGGTAACGAGGAAATTTTAAAAGGCCTCGCCAAGACAAAAAGCTACTGCGATTTCGGGATGTTTCGCGCGATTCAATACGCGGCCACGAAGGCGCTCAATGGTCCCCAGGACTACGTAAAAAAACTTTTAGAGATCTACCGTAAACGCGTGGACGTCTTGGTGGACGGCCTGAATGAGATCGGCTGGACCACCCGTAAACCCGACGCCACATTCTATGTATGGACCAAGATCCCACGACAGTTCAGCGAACATTCCTCCATGGCCTTTACGGAACTCCTAATCCGTGAGGCAGGTGTGGCCGTGTCGCCGGGAACAGGATTCGGCGAATACGGAGAAGGCTACGTCCGTTTTGCGTTGGTGATCCCCGAAGAGCGGATCCGGGAAGCGATTGGGCGGCTTCAAAAATTATTAAACGACAGCTCTGACAAAAAATCAAAAAAGAAAACGAAAGGTGTTACCACATCAAAAAAATAGGAAGGGGGGTGAAATAAAAATGCCACAAGGAAAAGTAAAATGGTTCAATAACCAAAAAGGTTATGGTTTTATTGAACTGGAACCGGGCAAAGATATCTTTGTCCATTACTCAGCGATCTCAGGGGATGGTTTTAAAACCCTGAATGAAGGTGAGATGGTTCAGTTCGAAGTTTCAGATGGACCCAAGGGTCAGCACGCCGTGAATGTAGCACGCGTTTAATTACCCAGCGTCCCAAAAATTTAAAGCTTAGGTCTGGAGTGGAGGAAGGATTGAAAGCAAGCCCCATTGGTGTCTTTGATTCCGGCCTTGGCGGATTGACCGTGGTGCATGAGCTCAGGCGGCAATTGCCCAAGGAGTCGATCCTTTATTTTGGAGATCTCGCTCGGTTGCCGTATGGAACCAAGTCGAGCGCCCAGATCCGCCGCTTTTCCGTGGAAAATGCAGAGTTCCTTCTTCAAAAAAAAGTAAAAGCCCTTGTCATTGCCTGCAATTCATCTTCGAGCGCGGCTTACCATCTTTTGAAAAGAAAGTTCAAGGTTCCCGTGATCGGCGTCATCGAACCGGCAGTTGAAGAAGCACTTCAAAAGACACGCACAGGAAAGATCGGCGTGATCGGGACGGCGGCAACCATCGAAAGTAAGGTGTATGAAGATGCGCTCAAGAGCCGAAGTCCCGAAGCGGAAGTGCACGTTCAGAGCTGTCCTCTCTTTGTCCCATTAGTGGAAGAAGGCTGGCTCAACGGGGGAGTCACCGAGAGGGTGATCGAAAAGTATCTCGCGCCTTTGGCTGCAAAAAAAATCGACACGCTGATTTTGGGATGCACCCATTACCCCATCCTCTTCAAGCAAATCCGGTCGTTTTTTGGCAACGCGGTTTCACTGATTGACTCCGCGGCACCTACGGTGAGAAAACTTACTTCTCTTCTCCGAGAAAAAGAACTAGTCTATGAAGGCAATAAGGCTCCAAGGTTTCAGATTTTTACAAGCGATCAGCCGCGAAATTTCTATCGCGTAGGAGAAAGGTTTCTAGGGGAGAAATTACCCAAAATTAAAGTGGTTCGTTGACCCCGCTAGACATTGAGTTTCTTCCTATTACGAAAATACAATGTCACAAAGTTCAAAGTTATGAGCAAAATCATACCTGCAAAATTAAATGAGGTCTAACGGGATGAAAAAAGCAATTGTTCTTCTCTCCGGTGGTTTGGATTCCACCACCGCGCTTTATGTCGCTCGCCAAGAAGCCCATCAGGTCATTTGCCTGAGTTTTAATTATGGCCAGCTTCATGACCGCGAGCTCGAGTCCGCCAAGAAAATCGCCGGCGCGCTTAAATTAGAACATTGGATTGTTCCGCTTTCTCTTCCCTGGGGAGGAAGCGCCATCACGGATTCAAACGTGCCGCTTCCGAAATCAAGAAGTAACGAAGAAATGAAACAAGGGATTCCTTCGACGTACGTTCCTGCGCGCAATAGTATTTTTCTATCTCTTGCCGCATCGCTCGCTGAGGCCAAAGAGGCCGAGGCCATCTATTTTGGAGCCAACGCGCTTGACTACTCAGGGTATCCGGACTGTAGACCCGCATTCATCGAAACTTTTCAAGAGTTGATCGAACGGGGAACCAAAGCGGGGAGTGAAGGAAAGAAAATCAAGATTGTGGCGCCGCTTCTTCAACTCTCTAAATCTGAAATTGTGCAACTGGGAAAAAAATTAGGTGTTCCTTTTGAATGGACCTGGTCGTGTTACGAAGGTAAAGAGGTCCCTTGCGGTGAATGCGATTCGTGTATATTGCGCGCCAAGGGTTTTCGCGAAGCAGGCGTTGTTGACCCATTATGTAGGGGCGCCTTTCATGGCGCCCTATCCGAAGAGGGCGCGATAAATCGCGCCTCTACAGACGATATTTAATCATGCGCCAACCGCCCACCTCCTACGAAGCCCGGCTTTCTGAAATATTTTCTTCCCTTCAAGGCGAAGGCACGCACATGGGCGAACGGCATCTTTTTATCCGTTTTGAAGAATGTAATATTCATTGCCGTTATTGCGACGAGCTCGATAAACCCGCCCGCGCTTATTCGCTGGGTGAAGTGATCCGCACGGTTCGGCTAGTGGAAAAAGACGAGGGCCCGCATTCCTATGTCAGTCTTACGGGAGGCGAGCCGCTTCTTTATTTAAATTTTCTATCGCCTCTTCTTCTCCGCCTCAAAGCCGAGGGTTTTCAAACCTATCTTGAAACAAGCGGTATCCTTTGGCGGCCGTTGGAATCTGTCATCGGCTGGTGCGATGTGATTGCCATGGATTTAAAACCTTCCAGCGTCACCAAGGAAAAAAGTTTTGTGGAGGAGCACCGCAAATTCCTCGAGATCGCAAAATCAAAAGAGGTTTTTATTAAAATGGTCCTTTCCAAAGAAATTGATGTCCGCGAGTTTGAAAATTTGATCCGCTTGGTAAAAGAAATCTCGCCCAAGACGCCTGTTATTCTCCAGCCTGTCAGCGGTATTGGCCAAGAAGGCCATGATGATCCCGAACTCATGCATCTTTTGTACGAACTCCAGCGCATTGCATCCCGTATGATCCCCAATGTCCGCATCACACCCAGACTTCACCGTATCTTGAGAGTCCGTTAAAAATATGCTGCGACCTGACGGACGACGAAATAATCAGCTCAGAAAAGTGAAAATCCACAAAGGCTATCTTAAATTTGCTTTAGGCTCTGCTTTGATCGAGATGGGCAATACCCGTGTGATTTGTTCCGCAAGCTTGGAAGATAAAGTCCCTCCTTTTTTGAAAGGAAAGGGCAAGGGCTGGGTGAGTGCGGAATACGGAATGCTGCCCGCTTCTTGCACCGAGAGAATTGCCAGGGAGGCGGCCAAAGGAAAATTAAGCGGCAGGACCCAGGAGATCCAGCGCCTGATCGGCCGCAGTCTGCGAGCCATCATCGATCTGGAACTTTTGGGTGAGCGCTCGATTTGGATTGATGCGGATGTCATCCAAGGTGACGGCGGGACCCGGACCGCAGCGATCACCGGAAGTTTCATCGCCTTAGGCGAAGCCATCGAAAAACTCAAGGCTCAAAAGATCCTTACGAAAAATCCTCTGCGTGATTACGTAGCCGCGGTCAGTGTCGGTATGCTCAAGGGAAAGCCCCGGCTTGATTTAATGTACGAGGAAGACTCCAAAGCAGAAGTCGATATGAATGTGGTGATGACCGGCAAGGGGAAACTCGTGGAAGTCCAAGCCACCGCCGAGGGTCATCCCTTCAGCCGCAACGAAATGGAAGCCCTTGTCTCCCTCGCCCAAAAAGGGATCAAAGAACTCGTCCACCTTCAAAGAGCGCATGTCAGGCTCTGATTCAAAAATCAAACTCCTCGTCGGAACCGGCAACCGAAAAAAACTAGAAGAGCTCGAGTCCCTTCTGGCCGATCTGCCGTTCCAACTTCTCTCGCTGAGTCAATTTCCTGACGTACAGGAAATTGCCGAAGACGGAAAAACATTTGAAGAAAACGCAATCAAAAAAGCCTTGGGCTTTGCCCAGCAGACAGGCCTTCTTACGCTGGGTGAAGATTCCGGTTTGGTGGTGGAGGCGTTGGAAGGAAGCCCCGGCGTTTATTCCGCCCGCTTTGCCGGGCCCGAAAAAGATGATCTTAAAAATTGTTTGAAGGTCCTGCAGCTCATGGAAAGATTGCCAGACAATTGCAGGGGAGCCTCCTTCAAATCAGCCATTGCGATTGCCTCACCAGATAGGGTGATCGGTGCGGTGGAAGGTGAGGTCAAAGGCGCCATTGCCTATGCAATGCGAGGCTCTGGCGGCTTTGGCTATGACCCTATTTTCATCTACGGCCCCTATGGGGGAAAGACCTTTGGCGAGGTGTCTAGCGCATGGAAACACAAGGTATCGCACCGTGGCGAGGCGGCCAAAAAGGCAAAAAAAATTCTGGAAGAATATGCTAAAATGCACACTTCTTAATTTAGGGGCGCTTAGCTCATCTGGTTAGAGCACTACCTTGACATGGTAGGGGTGACAGGTTCGACTCCTGTAGCGCCCAGGTTTTTAAGGGAGACGCACTATTAAAAATCTTGTGAATGAACGGTTAGCGAAAGAGCCCAAACAACACGGCAAGATTCGCGTTCTCTATATTGAAGACAATCCTGTCGATGCGGAATGGGCACAAAGTGCGCTCGATCAAGACGAAGGCAAACGGTTTGAATGCGAAGTCTCCGAAACTCTTTCGCAAGGATTGGAACGTATCCTTCGAGGCGATATTGATATTGTCCTCCTAGATTTAAAACTCCCTGACGGCGAGGGCTTCGAGGTTTTTGAACGCGTCTTTCTTGCAGCACCCCGTATTCCCATCATTCTTCTGACTGGCGTTGTCGAAGATGAAAAAATCGCTCACCAGGCAATAGAAAAAGGGGCCCAAGATTATCTCCGAAAAGGCGAGATTGACTCCCGCGCATTGATTCATTCTATCCATTACGCGATTGAGCGGCAGCGTAACCGCGAAGAACTGGCCCGTGTGAATGAAAAATTAATGGCCGCCAATAAACGTTTGGAAGAACTTGTTCTGATTGATCCGCTCACCGGCCTTCTGAACCGACGCGGTTTGGAGCGGGCCCTTTTCCGCGAAACAGCTTTGATGAAACGCGGCGCGCCTGATTTATTGATGCTTTCCGTGGATCTGGATGATTTTAAAAAGATTAATGATCAGTTTGGTCACGCGGCGGGGGATGTGATCCTTAAAGAAGTGAGCCACAAAATCCAGGCAACTATACGTCCTACCGATTACGCAAGCAGGATCGGCGGTGATGAATTCATTATTCTTCTCACCCAAACGCAGCGCGCCGAAGCCTTGAAAGTGGCCGAACGCGTACGCCTTGCCGTTTCCCGTACCTCTCTCACTTTACCTCATCAAGAAATTCGCGTGACGGCAAGCGAAGGGCTTACTTTTCTTTCCCACGAAATGGTTTCCGTGGATGAACTCATCGCTTTGGGTGATGCCGCCGTCAAGCTCAGTAAGGAACAGGGAAAAAACAGAGTTTCTTTTTTCCAAAGAAACAGCAAGCACCCAAAAAGCAAATCAAAAGATAAAAGAACGGAATTATCGGATCTTGCAAAGGCCCTGAAGAAGGGCGGGCAGTTTTATTCGGTCAAGCAGCCCATCGTTCATCTGGAGAGTGAAAGGATTATCGGCTACGAATTCTTAAGCCGCTGTTCCTTGGGAGGCTACGAGGCGCCCGATGTTTTTTTTCAGCGCAGTCTCGAGGATAATTTGCTCACTGAAGTGGATCTTCAATGCTTCAAAAATTGTTTCGCCCAGGCAAGAGATCTTCCGCCTCGTTTGAAAAAACATTTAAACCTTTTCCCCTCGACCATCATGGGAATGTCGGTGGAAGGGCTTTTGGAGCAATATGCTTTGAATGGTGACAAGAGCAGTTACTGTGTTGAGATCAGCGAACAGCAAATCATTGGCGACCCTTGGAGCATTTCTGAGCCTATCAAAGCCCTCAAAAAAGCGGGCATTCTCATTGCTACTGATGACGTGGGGTTTGGGAAAAGCTGTTTGGAAAGTTTAGTGATCTTGCAGCCTGACATCATTAAGCTCGACAAAATTTGGGTGAACGGAATTTCCGGCGATTCCTCCAGGCTCGCTCTGCTTAAAAGACTTCTTCGAACACTTCGGACGATGACCTTTCAAATCATCGCTGAAGGGGTGGAGCGTAAAAAAGACGCCCAGGTCCTTTTAGACTTGGGAGTCAAATGGGCTCAGGGTTTTCTTTTCGGCCGCCCGGCTTGAGTCACTTAGGTTAAACGCTTGACATTTGGGGCACTTCGAACGAAAATCAGCGACTTCTATGAGCAGAGATTGGAAAGAACGCAAAAAAAGAAGCCGGAGAAAAGCGTACGTGAAACGGCTTAAACAACATACCAAGAAAGCTATCCCCGCAGCAGCGTCTTCCCCCGCGCAGCCTGTTTAATGTTTTCCTTCGATTATCGTTATTGAATGTCTTCCCGCGTCAATCAAACAAAAAGCGAGGAATTGGTCCGAATTCGCCACTCTGCGGCCCATGTACTGGCCCAGGCGATCCAGGCCCTTTTTCCGGAGACCAAACTCGCCATCGGTCCTGCTATTGATACGGGTTTTTATTATGACTTGGACCGCGAATCTTCTTTTACCGATGAAGATCTCATTCAGTTGGAACAGAGAATGAACGCCATCATTAAAGAGGCGCAGGAATTCAGCCGCAAGGAAGTCACGAAGGACGAGGCGTACGATTTTTTTAAAAAAAGGGGAGAGATTTATAAATGTGAAATCCTCGACGAACTTCCCGGTCCGCGTGTCTCTCTTTATCAAAACGGTCCTTTTGTCGATCTCTGTAAAGGCAATCACGTTGATAACACGAAAGAAATCGGCGCCGTAAAACTTCTTTCGGTCGCAGGCGCTTACTGGCGCGGCGACGAGCGCAACAAAATGCTGCAGCGGATTTATGGCACAGCTTTTCCCACCAAGGATGAACTGGAAAAATACCTTCATCAGCTGGAAGAAGCGAAAAAAAGAGACCACCGGAAATTAGGCAAAGAACTCGATCTTTTTAGTTTTCACCAGGAGGCACCCGGCGTCCCTTTTTATCATCCCAAGGGCGAGACGCTTTACGAAAACCTGATTCGTTACTGGCGCAAGGAACACAAAAAAGAAGGGTACCGGGAGATTCGTACGCCGGCCCTTTTAAGGGAAGAGCTTTGGAAGCAAAGCGGACATTACGAGCATTATCATGAAAACATGTTTTTCTCTAAGACCGAGGAAGGCATGATGGCCGTTAGGCCGATGAATTGTCCGGGCAGCACCTTGATTTACAGGAGCGGGATGCGTTCGTATCGCGATCTTCCGTTGCGACTTGCTGAACTGGGTCTGGTGCATCGGTATGAACGTTCCGGCGTTCTCCACGGCCTCTTTCGGGTGAAGGCCTTTACGATTGACGATGCCCACATCTTTTGCCGAGAGGATCAAATTGAACAAGAGATCACCTCAGTGATCCGTCTGATTCTCAAGGTATATAAAACCTTCAATTTTGAGGAAGTTCATATGAGTCTTTCGACCCGGCCCCAGGATTCCATGGGTTCAGACGAACTTTGGGAGAAGGCCACAGAAAGCTTGAAGCGCGCGCTTGAACAGAATAAAATCGAGTACGATATCCAGGAAAGCGGGGGCGCTTTCTACGGCCCCAAGATCGATTTTGAGATCACCGATTCCATCGGCCGCCAGTGGCAGTGCGGGACGATCCAACTTGATTTCCAGATGCCTGAGAGATTCCAGCTAAACTTTGTGGATTCTGACGGCAAAGAAAAACGGCCGGTAATGGTTCACCGCGCGGTGTTTGGATCGGTCGAGCGCTTTTTAGGAATTTTAATTGAACATTATGGCGGTGCGTTTCCTGCGTGGCTGGCGCCCTTTCAAGTAAGGATCGCCACCATTTCAGAAAAACAGGAAGCGTGGGCCAAGGAAGTTTTCCAAACACTTCAGGAAAAGGGGATTCGCTCAGAGATTGACCTTCGTCCAGAAAAAATTGGCTACAAGATCCGGGAAGCCGAACTGCAAAAAATTCCTTACACCGTTATCATCGGAGATAAAGAAGTTCAATCGAAAGGCGTTTCTGTCCGCGGCCGTGGAAAGGCCGATCTCGGGGCAAAGACGCTGGATGAATTTTTGAAAATGCTGGAAGCGGAAATCGCGGAGTCTCGTTGAACCCCGGCTCCATCAAGATTCGCATCAATGAAGGGATCCGGGCCCCCCAGGTCCGTCTCATTGGTTCCAAAGGAGAACAACTCGGTGTCGTAGATGTTCGCGAGGGTGTCCGCCGGGCGCGTGAAGAAGGTTTGGATCTGGTGGAAGTAGCGCCCTTAGCCAAGCCGCCGGTTTGCCGGATTCTTGATTTTGGAAAATATCTTTACGCGTTAAGCAAAAAAGAAAAAGAGTCCCGCAAGAAACACAAGACGATCTTGATTAAAGAAATCAAGCTGACGAGCAAGATCGAAGAGCATGATTATCAGACCAAGCTCAATCATGCCCGTAAGTTTCTTGAAAGAGGAAATAAAGTTAAGTTGACGCTTTTCTTTAGGGGACGCGAGATCACCCATTTGGACATCGGTGAAAAAATGATCGCGAATTTTATCACAGACCTGGCAGATTGGGGCACGGTCGAGCGAAACGACGGCCTTGAAGGAAAGACCATTCAGCTTTATATTGCCCCCAAAGCGGGGAAGAAGGGGACCAGTTCTAATTCTAATCCGTCGAAAGGTGAAGACAATGCCAAAACTAAAAACGAACAAAGCAGCTAAGAAACGTTTCAAAATAACTGCCAAAGGAAAGGTCCTCGCACCTTCCACCAAACGCCGTCATTTGATGGCGGATAAAGAGTCGGCGGAAAAACGACGGCTCCGCGGGTGGCGCAGGGTGGACGAGCGGGACGTGAAAAATATTAAAGCGCTTCTTCCTTATCATTAAAAAAGAAGGCTAGAAAGGTTTTTTATGCCAAGGGCAACCAATGTTCCTTACACACGAAGACGGCGCAAGAAATGGCTCAAGCGGGCCAAAGGTTTTTTCTCTGGCCGCCGTAAGCTCTACCGCACGGCGCGTGAGACGGTGCAACGCGCACTCCGTTATGCCACCCAACACCGCAAGCAGAAGAAACGACAGTTCCGGAGACTCTGGACAGTCCGTATCAACGCAGCGTGCCGGGTTGAGAAAATTTCATACTCCCGTTTTATCGCGGGGTTGAAGCGTGCCAAAGTCACTCTGGACCGCAAGTCTCTGGCGGATCTTGCAGTGCGGAATGGAACGGCTTTCAAAAAGCTGGTCTCCATTGCACGTGATGCGACGTGAGTGTTGAGGACCTGCGTTTTATCGCCGAAGAAGCAGAATCCTCTTTAAAGATACTTCATACCCCGGAGGCCCTCGAGGCCTTTCGGGTCGCTTACCTGGGCCGTAAAGGAAAAATCACCCTCCTTTTTGAAAAGCTCAAGACCCTCGCTCCCGAGGACCGCAAATCCTTCGGTCAAGAGCTGAATCTTTTTAAAAACAAGCTCGAAGAAGGATTAAAAACAAAATTAGAAGGCGTAGACGCGCCCTCTAAAACAGGGGAAGAGAATTTTGATTCCACACTTCCGGGCCTATGTCCTTCCCGTGGATCGATCCACCCCATCACTCAAACCATCCGTGAAATTGCCGGAATTTTTGAGCGCCTCGGTTTTGAAGTGGCGGACGGGCCTGAAATGGAAACCGAGTTTTATAATTTCACCGCCCTCAATATTCCTCCGGATCATCCTTCCAGGGATGGCTTCGCTACCTTTTATGTGAAATCAGGAACAGACAAAGATTCTTATCTGCTTCGTTCACAAACTTCCACGGTCCAGATCCGGGTGATGCAGAAAAGAAAGCCGCCTCTCCGAATTGTCTCACCGGGCCGTGTCTACCGGCCCGATCAAGTGGATGCGAGCCACTCTTTTATGTTTCATCAGATTGAAGGTCTGATGGTAGATGAGGAAACCACGTTCAGCGAATTGAAAGGAATTCTCCAGTTCGCCTTCCGTAAACTTTTTGGACCGGATACCAAGACCCGCTTTCGTCCTCATTTTTTTCCTTTCACAGAACCCAGCGCGGAATTTGATGTCAGTTGTTTTCTCTGTCAGGCCAAGGGATGCAGTGTCTGCGGCGGCAAGGGTTGGCTCGAACTTGGCGGTGCGGGGAGCGTGGACCCTTCTGTTTTTGAACAAGTGGGGTATGACCCCAAACGCGTTCAGGGATTTGCCTTTGGCTTAGGCGTCGAGCGGATCGCCATGCTTCGCCACGGGATTCCTGATATCCGTCTTTTTTTTGAAGGTGATCTTCGATTTTTGAGGCAGTTCTGAAATGAAAATCAGCACCAACTGGCTCAAAGATTTTGTCACGATCACGCCTCCTTTAGAAGCCCTGGCAGACCGGCTTACGATGGCGGGGCTTGAGGTGAAGCGCATTGAGATCAAACCGGAAATTAAAGACACCGTTTTTGAAGTAGAAGTCACGACCAACCGTTCGGATTGGCTCTCCCATTTGGGTGTGGCCCGGGAAATCCGTGCGGTGGAAAATACCGGTTTAAAAGTTCCTCTCGTTCAAAATCCCGAACACCGTCCCATGCCGCCGGGCTGGCGGCTTGACCTTAAAGAAGCAGAAGGCTGTCCTTATTACTCCGCGTGTATTATAGAAGGGGTGGAACACCACGAGACACCGGATTGGATAAAAAACCGTCTGCTGGCCTGCGGGCTTCGGTCTGTCAGTCTCATCGTCAACATTACGAATTATATTCTCCTGGAAATGGGGCAGCCGCTTCACGCCTTTGACGCGGACATGCTCTGCGGAAAAGAAATTCAAATAAGACGCGCTAAACCTGGCGAGACTTTCACCGCGATCAATGGAATTCATTACCAGCTTCAAACCGATGACCTGGTCATTGCCGATAAGGAACGCGCGGTGGCCCTGGCCGGTGTCATGGGCGGCCGTGAGACAGAAGTGAATGAGCGCACGCGAAACATTGTCCTCGAATCTGCATTTTTTACCCCTCGCTGGGTTCGTAAGACCACACTTCGTCACGGAATATCAAGTGAATCCTCCTACCGCTTTGAAAGGCGAGTGGATCCCGAAGGCGTGGACTTCGGAAGAGAGCGTGCCATAAAACTTTTTGCTGAATTAACGGGCGCTCGTCTTATCAGCTCTGTCTTAAAGGCAGGCCGAAAACCCACTTTAGAAAAAACACGCATTCACCTGAATCTCGATCAAGTAAAAAAAGTTTTGGGTGTGGATTTTAAGGCCCACCAAGTGCATTCCGTATTTAACCGGCTGGGTTTTGAAACCAAAAATGAAGGCCAGGAGACTTGGATCGTAGCAATTCCGTCTTACCGGCCTGACCTGGAAAGGCCCGTGGATCTTATTGAGGAAGTGGCGAGGATTATTGGGTACGACAAAATCGCGGAGACGCTTCCCCGAAGAGCCCCGGTAGAGATCCCGGCTCATCCTCTCCGCGCGCTGGAAGAAAAGACCCGCGATTTTTTTGCGGGTGCCGGGCTTTTTGAGGCCATTACCTACAGCCTGGTGAATCCAAAACAATTTGAATTGGCGGATTACGAATCGAAAGAATTCGTCGAGATCCATAACCCCATTCATCAAGAGCTCACCCTTCTAAGACCTTCTTTTCTGGTGAGTTTCTTGGATGTCCTCTGCAGGAATGAGCGTTTAGGTGAGCGGTCGGTTTCCCTTTTTGAAGTGGCGAACCTCTACAAAAAACCCAAAGGGGGTTTGCCCGAGGAGTTCAAATACCTGGGGATCATGCTGGCGGGCGAGCAAAACCGGGGGTGGGAAGATGTCAAAAGAGGCTTCAATTTTTTTGACCTCAAAGGAATTCTAGAAACCTACTTCGATTTTTTAGGCATCCAAAATTATGCTTTTGAACCCCAAGAAATTTCTTTTCTTTTGCCTGCGGCCTTGATCAAGGTTGAAGGAGAGGTGGCCGGTGTGATCGGAGAGCTGACACCTTCCCTTTGCAAGAAGTGGGATCTGAGGGATAAGGCCTTTTTTGCCGAGGTCTCCCTTGATCAATTGAAGCCCTATGCCGAACGCAGGAAAAAATTTAAAGAAATTCCGAAGTATCCTTCCATTGAGCGCGATCTTTCGCTCGTGGTGGATGAAGAGGTGACAAGCCGTGAAATCATCGTCCAGATCGAGGGCCTAGGAAAAGGCACGATTCGTGCTGTGAAGCTCTTTGACCTTTTCCGCGGCGGAAGGGTCCCCCGGGGTAAAAAAAATTTGGCCTTCCGGATCACGTATCAATCCCCAGACCGGACTCTTTTGTCTGAAGAAATCCAAATCCTTCACAACGAGATCGCCGCCAAAATTTCCCGCAAGTTCCAAGCTTCCTTCCAAGAACAAAAGTCCTGACTTTTCATTTTTTCCCTTGCACTGCTTTTTTTTCGGGTCTATACTTTCCTCACCCTGCGCTAATCGTGATAGTCAGCCGATTTTACAGAATCAACACCAATCCGTGGGGAGCCCAAAGACGTTGTGGTGCGCTGCAACGGAGAAGGGTGCCCACCTGGAACCTGAACGGGTTCTGGAGAAATGGCTGACGAACGGTAGCGCGGGGCATTTTTTGTGCGTACTCCGAAGAAAGATTTAAAGACTCACGAACTTTTCGCCGCCCAAGAGCCTTTCGAAGGACCGGGAGAAGACTTCCGGAAGGATTCCCCGCTTGCGGTCCGTATGCGTCCGCGCATGCTTGAGGAAGTGGTCGGCCAAGCCCACCTTTTAGGCGAAGACAAATTGCTTCGTCGTACCATTTCAGCCGACCGCCTGAGTTCTCTTATTTTTTATGGTCCTCCGGGGAGTGGCAAAACAACCCTCGCCCGGATTATTTCGCGGGTCACACAAGCCCACTTTGTCCCTCTGAATGCGGTCACATCTAATGTAGGAGAGATGCGCCAAGTGATCGAAGAGGCAAGGCGTGTAAGGTCTCTGCAGGACAAGCGCACCATTCTATTTATTGATGAAATCCACCGTTTTAATAAAGCCCAGCAGGACGTCCTTCTGCCCGATATGGAGGAGGGCAATATCATTTTGATCGGTTCTACCACTCACAATCCCTCCTTTGCCATCATTGGTCCGCTTCTTTCCCGTTCTCTTGTCTTTGAATTGCGGCCGCTTGAGGAAACGGATCTGATCGAGCTTATCAAAAGGACGATTGCCAATAAGGAGCGCGGGTTCGGAGAATTCAAAATAAAAATCACTGAAGGCGCCTTACTCTATCTTGCAAAGACAGCCTCCGGGGATGCGCGCAGGGCACTTAACGCGTTAGAAGTAGCAGTTCTGACCACTCCTTCCACCGCCTCGGGTGTTATTGAGATCGATGAGAAAGTTGCAGAAGAATCCTGCCAGCGAAGGATTGTCTATTACGACCGGGACGAGGATTATCATTATGATACCGCCAGCGCCTTCATTAAAAGTATGAGAGGTTCGGACCCCAACGCTGCTGTCTACTGGCTTGCCAAGATGATTTATGCGGGGGAAGATCCGCGTTTTATCGCGCGCAGGATTGTGATCTTGGCCAGTGAAGATATCGGAAACGCAGATCCGCAGGCACTCATCCTTGCCTCGGCAGGACTCCAGGCCATTGAATTTGTCGGGATGCCGGAGGCTCAAATTATTTTGGCCCAGCTTGTAACTTACATGGCTTTGGCGTCCAAAAGTAATGCCAGTTACGTCGCCATCTCAGAGGCCACGGAAGATGTAAAGAAAGATGTCACCCAGGAAGTTCCTAATCATCTTCGCGATAAAAGTTACAAGGGCGCCAAAAAGTTAGGTCATGGGGAAGGCTATAAATACGTCCATAATTATGAAGGTCACTTCACTCCGCAGGAGTACATTAAAGTAAATAAGGACTACTACCGGCCCACGGAATTTGGGTATGAAAAAGTACTGAAAGAACGAAAGTCAAAAACCTCCAATTTACCCCTCAAAAGCCCTTCAGAAGTCTAAATTTTCATAAATTTTTCCTCGTAATTGATATTTAATGCTATAAATTTATATATATTGAGTACTGTTTTATATATTAGAGTATAGATAGATTAATAAACAATAAAGTACTATGTTTTGATTTGACATTTGTTAGATGCATGGTACACTTCCTTTCGGGAGCAAAAAAGATCTATGACGACAAAGCTAAGATGGAGAAAGATAGGCGGTGTAAATATCTTCGAGCTATCTGGTGTTTTTGCGGGTTCCGAATTAGAACAAAATAAAAACGAAATGCAATCGATCCTCCAGAAAAATCCCTCCTCAGGCCTTCTTATTGATCTGCGTGAAGTCGAAAAAATCGATTTAGCCGGGGCCCAAACCATTCTTGCAACGGCCCGGACGATCAATAAAGGCGGCATCCTTGGTCAAAACCTTTCTGCCTATTATGTCGCAGAACAAATGGAACCCAACGAACCCATTCCCATCTTTGAAAAAGACAGAGAAGTTATCAATTATTTTGATCGTGAGTTTGCAGAACTTGATTCAAATCCGGAGCTGGAGAAAAGGCAATTTCCCCGGATTGCCACAGCTCTTCCTGCCGAACTGGAATTAAAAGATGAAAGGAATATTTATTTCTTTGATGCCGTTGTGCTCAATCTGAGCGAAGGCGGATTCTTTGGTAAATTTCTCGACAGCAAAACCGAGGAGTTAGCCACCCGATTACTGGATCCTTATGATTTAAAAATGCTGAAAATCAGGCTCTCTTTGGGCGGTAAAATTTTACGTACTGAGGGAAAAGTTTTGAGGGCAGAAGCGGAGGCAACGAGTGCCTCGGGCGTGGCGATTCAATTTTATAATTTAAGACCGGAAGACCGGGAAAAGGTTAAAGTTTTTTTGGCGTCAAATAACAAATCATAAAGGAGAAGCAAACATGAATCATGTTGAAGATTTTATGGTCCGAATGAAAATGAATAGAAAGGGAGGGGCCGGGCTGCCGCCCCGTTGGATGCGCGAGTCTCTGATGACAGAACATTTGGGTTCTGACATGCTGAAGAAATTAAATCTTGTGTATCGGGCAAGGCATAAGCGCGGAGTACAAATATGAGCAAATTACGCTGCACAACAAGAGACATTGGTTCAGTGAAGGTGTTCGACTTGCAGGGGGAACCCAACCAGGAGACCTTGCAGGAAATCGTTTGGAAGATTCAAAAGAATATCCGCCGGCACCGGCTTCAACGGGTGATTTTGAATGTCCAAAAGATCGCATCATTAGATGAGCTGAGCGTCAGAAAGCTCATCGCTGCATTTCTCCGTCCCCGTAAGAGCGCAATCTACGGGGCCTGCGCCACACTGACCCATCAATTGGAGGATACGTACTTACCCGGGAATATCAAGCTCTGCCCGACGGAAAAAGAAGTTGCAGAGGATTTGGGCCCCTTTCTTCTTCAACGTGATGGGATAGGAAAAATTTTGGGTGAAAAAGATCATCTGGATGAAGGCGACGAAAAGGTCGGCAAGGAACTGGAACGCAGACGATCAAAACGTATGCACGTTGCGATCCCGCTTGAGATCAAACTTCACCCGCAGGGAGAAGAACCCTTTTTGACGCGGGGAATCTCAACCAACATCAGTGAAGGCGGTATCTTTGTGGAATATCTGGATCTGGATGCCCTTGAAAAAGTAGAGCAATTTACTTCGATGGACGGCACGGTGGTGGATATTCAAATTCTTCCCAGTAACAATTTTCCTGAGAGTTATCAACTGCAGGGAGTGATCCGCCGTAAGGATGTTCGCAGAGGCGGGTTGGGGCTTGCGATCGAATTCTCCGGCACTTTTGGTCCGCCGAATTAATTGTCACATGCTGATCACCGCTTAGGATATTATCCCTTTCTCTTAAGTGGCGCGATTCATTGTTGAACTCGGGGAAAGTGCAATCTAGCTCTACCTATCAAGTACTATCATTCGTTTGCAAGTTTATCCCTCCGCCTAGAAATCCATAAAAAGACTGTTATATTTCAGTAGCAAATAGCTTGCTACTCAAATGAAAAAATCAGCACATCCCAAAAGAAAGAAATTTTTCTTTCGACTGCGAATGATCTCAGCCAGCACCCTCGTCTGTTTTGTTGTTTCAGGGATCATCTGGCCGCCTTCCTATTCTTATGCAGACCTTGCAAATAGCGCCCCGCCTTTGGCTGAAACCAAAGACTTTTCCAATCTCCAAATTCCTGCTGAAATGGGTTCCATCAAGGAACGTTTCGCTCCGGCGGAGATGACCGGCAAACCCCTTATCGTTTATATCCAGGACGCTCACGCAGTTTATGACGCGCAAAAAAGCATCCAAGGAATTATCAACTACCTTCAGAAAGAATTTTCACTTCCTTTGATTGCGGTTGAAGGGGCGGCGGGTGAACTCGACCCCGTACTCTTCCGTGCGTTTCCGGATGCAGCAGTAAAAGCCAAAGTCTTTGATGAGCTCATGCATAAGGGAGAAATTTCGGGTGCCGATGCCGCAGCTATTTTGAATCCTTCCTGGAGCGATTTTGTCGGGATTGAAGACAAGACCCTTTACATGGAAGACCGCGACGCATTTATTGAAGCAATCAGAAAAAAAGAAGAGGCTTCCAAAATCCTTGATCAAAAACTTTTGGAAAACAGCGGACAAAAAAATCGATTCTATTCCCAGGAACTTCTCGAATTAGACAGGAAGTTCGAAGCCTTCCAAGACGATCCTCAAGAACTCATTCACCTCTTAAATTTGCTCACTCGTTACCCGCTTTCCGAGATGCGCTTCCCCAAACTTCATCTGGTTTTAAAAGAAGTTGCCCGCCAGGCCAAAAAAGATTCCAAAGAAGGCGAACACAACGTTCCCATTATGAAACTTGCCGGAAGATTGAAGTCCCAATTAAGAGGCCAAGAGCTTAAAGAATACGGCTCGGCTTACCGAGCCTTCCAAAAAGAGGGAGCCCGGAATGAATTTGTAGAATTCCTTTGGAAAAAAGCCCGGGAAAAAGGGGTGGAAGCGGGCGATTTTAAGAAAACCCTTCGGCAGGAGAGAAAAAACGCCAAACTTAAAGCCACGGGCGGAGACGAAATCTTTCAAGAGCTTGAAATTTTCATGCGAGAAAAGAAAGAAGAACTTTTTCGTTCACCGCAGGAAAGGGAACTGAATGATGCTGCCCGTCAACTCAAGCTTTTGCAAAAGCTTATAGCTCTTGAATTGACCCGGGAAGAGCTTCAAGAAGTCAAGGCGATGACGAGCGAAGCCAAGCAATCCCTCAATGAGTTTCTTGCTCCTGCCCTTCATTTTTATGAGCTTGCCCTCGCGCGTGACAGGGTTTTATTTGAAAAATTAATCGAAGAGGTGAAAAAAAATAGAGTCCCGTTAGCGGCGATGGTCACCGGAGGTTTTCACGCCGAGGGCGTGAAAGCGCTTTTGAAAGAAAACGGATATCCTTACGTCCTCGTTGCTCCTAAAATTCATGAAGTAGGGGAAAGTCCTTACCTTGATGTCATGTTCGGTAAAAATCTCTCTTATGAGAAACATCTTGAAATGGGGAGCTCGACCGAGCGCTCTCAGATAGCATTGATGAATCAGATTGCACCGGAAATTACCGGTGCGGATCGTTGGGAAGCGATCAAAAAAGCATGGTCCGAGCGGATGACCCTGCAGGTAGTGAAAGAAAACCAAGATGCTTCCATTGAAGATCTTCTCCGGCGGTGGCACGACGCCATTGTCGGGATTCTCCTTGCAACTCATTCCGATAAAAATTCAGCGCAATATGAAGGAAATATCAGGGCGATTCACGACCAGTTTGTTTCTGCTTTGCCAAAGCTTAACGGGGAAGAAGAGCAGAAAAAAACCATCGGGCAAATTGTGAATGCCTTGCAAAACTTCTTTGAAGATTACATCCAGCGCAAGCAAAATCAGGCCAATACCTTTCTTAGTGAGATGAGTCAGGGCCGTCTCGACCAGGGGCTTTCTCGTTTGGGTTACCAAAAGCCTGTCGAAGAAGCTTCTGTTTTGGTGAATCCCGTTAAGGTATTTCAATCATTGGCGGAGGATCTCGATAAGGAATATTCTTCAAATGATTTAGTCGTAGCTCAGAGAATAGTCAAGCAGGTCTCTTTAAAGAATGTGCAAGATGCGGTCAATCGTGGAGAGGATTTTGTAAGCCGGGTAACAAGTACGGGGGAAGTTAAAGAGTTGTCACCCGATGCAACTCATACAAATCAAGCTAGGTCAAAACTGGAAGAGACAATCAAGGGCGCTTATGCCGGCTATGACGCCCTTTCTCAAGCCCAGAAGGATGCGGTGATCTTCGCGGCAAGTCAAATAGTTATAGAGGGGACAACAGCTAAAAAAGCGGGATTTAAGGGTGACGAGGATGGGCCCGCCGCTTCGAAAAATAATCGTACACAGCCGCAGCAAGTATCAGAAAAGTTACAACTCCAACAAAACCAAAGAATGTTAGGAACATCTAACTCCCCCTTTCTGCCCTTGGCGGGAAAAGAAACCACGACACGAGAAACAGCGGTACCAATCCTCCAGCCGAAGCCCATTGCACCCGCGAACCAAGTGTCGCAAAAAATCCCGACGCAAAAGCCCCAGCCACGCCCAATTTTACCACGTCCATTAGAGAGCGGGCGAGAAATTCCCGGCGAGGATCAGTTAAGGGTTGAAACGCAGCATTTTCCTTCACCGTCAGAAGAGGTTATCAGAAATAGTACTATAAGTCAAGAAGAATTTAATAAATCAACAAGTACTGCTTCCGCCCGCGCCGAGGTGCGGACGACCGCTGCGGCAACAGAATTGGAAAAAATCAGCGAGGCAGAGCACACAATTGATGGGTTTGTTGCAAAGATTGGCGACACGAATGCTTTGAAGGGGAATGAGCGAGCAAAGAGTCGAAACCAGGCCTACCAAGATCTCTTTGATGCTCAAGACACGATTCTTGCAAGCCTTCAACCTGGAGATATCATCGTTGAAAAAAATTCCTTGGGAAATGAGATTGGACGATGGCGGGTGGATTTTAATGAGGGAAAAGTTATCGAGTTAACTTCTCTTGAAAGCGGGCAGTCCACCGCCCCGCCCTATCAGCAAGCCAGATCGTTGATGGGGAGAAATGCTGGGGAAGGCGGAACGTACACGCCGCGTTCGGATATTATTCGTGTGCCTGCAGCGAAGCCGGCGGTAAAAGTATCAAGTCCCACTCTAACGCCTGTCACACAGACAGACCAAAAACAAGAAGAAGACGAAAATCAGAAAAGGCCACAAGTTTGGAATATCAAAGGTTACCAGTTTAATCCCGTAGCGCAGGAGGAAGTGGAACAAGCCGCGTTATCTTCTATTGATGTCAGGAAAATACTGGGTCGCGCAATTATTCAAAATAAAGATGTGATTATTGGAGACTTCGAAAAGAGAGGAATTTCAAGCACCCATCCGATCTCTGTGCATTTAAGCGAGGATCCTCAGAGTCAGCAGTTGATCTTTAAGTTGCGCGGAAAAACTGACTCAAATGAAATCAGAGAAGCTGAAATTGTATTAGATACCGGTGGAAGTTTCGTTGAATTTCGATCTTATGAAAATCCTGACCAGAATAAAGGGATCAATTTAGACCGCGTAGCTAATGCGCTTCAAGCGTACGGTGGGGCCTATAAGGTGTTTGAGGGCTATTCCGAGATTTTAGATAAAAAAGTCCACGTGCGGGATGTGACTCCGGCAGATTTGAAAGACAAAGGAATTCAAATTGTTAATCTTACGGCGTTGAATCAAGCGGGAGAACCCGTAACCCTTAAGCTTCTGATTCAAGAAGGAACAAAGCTGCAAGTGCTAACCTTTTCTACGGCTGAAAATCTCAAAGAAACTCCCCAGGATTTCAATTATCAAACGCAGCCCCATCAAGCTGTGGTTTATGCGCCTATTTCTGTGTCCGTTGAGCCTGTTGTGAATCCAGATTTAAGTGATGCGGATACTTTACTTGTTTCTGGAGAAGGCGCGACACCTCAACCGGGAATGAATGGAACTATTTCTAATGGCGTTTCGCAAGAGCCCAAGCGAGAATTATTGGCGCCAAATGAGGCTGGCGTTAATACTGGAATCCCGCCGATTACAACCCATGAAGAGATGCAAGAAGAGTTGAGCGAAATGGCAAAACTAGCTTATGACATTTGGAGTACGTATGAGATGAGTGAGAAAAAGATACGAGACGAAAAATTGAAGAATCAGCTAGCCGAGCTCCTGGAAAAAGGATTCGTGCGTGCTGTGCCGGTTGATTTGGAGAAATTAAAAGAAGGCGAATTGACAAATGCCCTTATCCATGTCGAGGCCGGTTATAGAAATGGTTACACCGGAAATTACGTTACTTCTAAGAGCGGTCTGACAGTTGTTTCGAGAACCGGAAAATCATTCGATGTTTATGGTTGGGCCGAGAAGATGAATGAAATCTCGAAAGGTAACATCAGAATTTACATGCCAGGAAGGGACTTCGCTCCGATTCTGGATTACCTTTACCAAACCCATCCTTGGTTGCCAAAAGACAAATTAACCAGAGGAGGGGTAGAGCTTGCTTATAACGAGTTTGAAGAAAAAGGGTATTCCCATGAAAAGATTATCCGGGCATTCGAGAGAGCATTAAGAAATAATCGCGGCATCATCATTGCTGGTGAGGGTCCAGATAAATTTCTATTAGATGTTGCAATCGATGCCTCATCCGCCCGCTCCGAGGCGCGGGCAAGCGAGACGCCGGAAGAGAAATCAACGGCCGACCAAATGGTTTCCGATCAAATCAGAAAGTTGATAGAGACCTTGGACGCGAATCGGCTTATCGAGCTCAAATTGGATCCCAAACTTGAAAATTATCGAGTCAGCGATATGAATTGGAGACAGATGGAAGTTATTCTAAGAGAGATGATCTCCAATGCGCTTGCTTTCAGTGAGGGAAAAACTGTTGAGGTTTCCTCGGCGCTGGAAGGTGATCGGGTTTTATTTCGCATCGCGGATCATGGTCAAGGGATCGGATTGCAAGATATTAAAGATCAAGTTCTCGCTTATCAGCGTGAAGATAAAGAGCTTGTGGATCTCGTCGCGAAACCGGAAGATTTGGAAAGAGTTAATAAGATTCTTGAAGGAGAAACGTTAAGTGACGCGGATTTAACCAAGATACTGGGAGTCCTGCCTCTGAAGTCTAGCAAAGGAACATCCGGATTCGGATTTATTTTAGCCTCCGGGACGGCGAAAAGATTACAAGGAACTTTTGATGTTAAAACTGTTCATTCGCCCGGCGATCAGCCTACCGAAAATTCGGGAACCACGATTTTGATTACACTTCCCCGATCCATTTTTTCGATTCCTCCCTCCGGCAAAGTCCAGGCTTTTTTCCCAAGCGAAGGACCGGAAATCGATGTGATCTTAAGGAAAGGAATTAAAGCGGGTCAGTTGGGTATGGTCGTGGGAGATGAAGTGGTTGATGTGGATCTCAATGATCCAACCGCTGCAAACAAAGTCGGCGGATTTTTAAAGGATAAGGATCTTATCCAGACTTACCGGGTTAGTCCCGGCGGTGAACTTTTTATTCGTTCAAATCGCGCTCCCGCCGAAGAAGTCAAGCTGGACTACCGCGACCCCGAGGTTTTAAAAAACGAACTGCGTAAATTAACCGGCCGCTCTGAGGTGCGGAACACGCCCGATGTTGCCCAAGTTCAGGGAGGAAGAAGTCAACAACAGGATCGATTTCTTAACCTTGAAATCGACCTTCCGGAGATAGAACATGGAAGAGGTCGTCTACTTGCCGTGATGGACGGCCATGGAAGCAGTGCGGGTCATTTTGTCGCCACGCTTGTGGCTTGGATACTCCCTACGATTTTTCAAAATGCAATGCAGCGCCCCGACATTAAAGGTGATGTCCCGCGAGCTCTTGAGGCGACGTTTCAAGATCTGCACGACGAGACGAAAAGACAAGCATCAGGAACAACGCTTTCTTTAGTCTATGTTCCCCACGGTGAAAATTCAGCGTATGTGGCAAATTTAGGAGACTCGCCAGTCCTTATTTTTGACCAAGACGATTTTCTCTATGAAAGTCCCGAACATAATGTGATGAAAAATCCTGAGGAGCAGGAGAAAATTCGAGCCCGAGGAGGAGAATTAGTCTCTCATAAATTCGAGGACAGTCAGGGAAATGCGGTTCATAAAATCGCTTATGTATCAGATGGCGTAGGAAATCTTCAGCTTTCCAGAGCGCTAGGGGATGCATCCTTCGGCCGTTTTTTAGATCGTACTCCCGCTGTTAAAAGTGTGTCACTTTCTTTAGATCGTCCCACCTTTATTTTATTGGGCACCGACGGCATTTATCAAAATCTGGAAGATAATCCCTCAAAAATAGTTGAATTTGTAAGAAAAAACCCAAGCGCCAAAAGTATTATTGAGCGGGCGGGGGGGGAACAAGCTTCCGATAATGTAACCGCTATCTTATGGACTCATTCTCCCTCGACTGCTAGAGCATCTCAGGAACCGTCGAAAAAATCATCAGCTGTTTCTACTCCTTTATCCGCTGAGGCCATGCGAGTCATTGATAAACTTGCCGTAACAGCAGCCTCGGAGGTTTTTAATCCATCACCATTTTCACTGGTTTCCGTAAAACCGGGAAATTTGAGGGTTGAATACAATCCCGAAGAAAGGAAGATTCGCTTAATACGCGTCGGCAAGACAAGGGTAAAAGAATTGATGAATCTTACCGATGTGGATTTGGGTTCAGACCGTAACATGGTTGTCCAAGAGTTCGAAAACAGATTCAAAAAATTGCTTCAAACAGCCTCTTCCGCAGCTCGCTCCGAGACGCGGAATGAAAAAGAAGAAAAACCATTGGTCAATCTTGATCAGATTGAGATGAATATGTTTGGTTCAAAAGAAAAGCCTGTAAGTGTGGCTCCTTCCGTACTTTTAAAGATGGCCGAATTGATTGAGCGAGGCGCAGTCAATCGTGATGATCAAGAATTCGGCTTACTTCTATTTGGACACAAGGGTGTCGTGACGGACTTCGTTGATGGTTTTGAAGGTGATGCGAATTCAGTAGATCTTCGCTCAAAGAAGTCTTTGGAAATCGTGAAGGAATGGCTTGCCAAGGAGTTTGAATTTATTGGTTACTTCCACAATCATCCTGCTAGTGAAGATATTCGTAAGAGCAAGCGAGAGCAAATGGAAAAAAATGATCTAAGAGTCAGCTGGCAAGACATGAAATCTTATTACGTTGCCCACGGTGACGACGTTTTGGCTCCCGACGATATCGATTCGGAAGACCGATGGGATATTCGAGTCCAGCCTCTGGACTTTATCGGCGGAATTCTTGATGGAAAAATGGTGATCAGCGCATTCAAAATGGAAAAACGCGGGCCCACTTTGTATTTAGGAAAAGAAACTCCCGTTGCTATTGCGAAAATCACCGATCAACAGTTACGCTCCGAGGCGCGGGACGAATCTTTTGAGAATGAAATCCAAGCGAAACTTTCTAATGAACGTCGTCAACTTCATTGGCTTGCAGGTTTATTGAGAACATATGCCAATGCGGTACAGGATTTTGTACAAGTTCGAGAGGAAGCGAACTCATTCGGTCCAGTCACCGAGAAACAGCGGGGAAATTCCCGTTCAAAAGTCGGGCAGACCTATAAAGATGTGGGAGAATTAGAAAGTCTGATGGAGAGTTCTTTGAAGAAAATAGACGAACTGGTACTCAATTTGAAATTTTCAGAGGGCGCGCGTGTTGAAATGCATATCAATGCCGAGGGCTTTGCTCAAGTCATCGAAAACATCCTCCGTCATGAAAAAGAACCCTCTTCCGCCCGTTCCGAGGCGCGGGCAGAAAAAATCGGAGTTGTTCCTGGCGTTAACAACATCCAGCAAAAGGAGCAAGAACTCTACAACGCATGGATTGGAAATAGCGATACCTTAGGGAAAGAGATTGCAAAAATAGAATTGGACGAAAAAAACACTTCGTCTCACACCCTTCGCGGTTTCCTTCTGGATCAGTCAGGACAACGCATCCAAAGGAACGGCCGGGACGTTTCCTTTGACCTTCAACAAGATTCTAATGACTTAACGCATATCATCAATTTTAGGAGCGAGGGAATTCCCGGCTATTCTGAGGAATTGGTTCGGGTGATGCTGCTCGATCTTCTCCATAAGGGATTTCAAAAGGTTGAGATCTCGTTTGTGATCCCGACATCAAAAATGCTGGAAGGTCAAAAAGGAAGTGTGGAGTTTTGGAAGGAGGTCGTAGAAAAATGGCGGTCTGACAACGCACCGTTGCTAAACATCCCTGATGTTTTAGGGGGCCGGTTCGTCTTGCCCTTGCAATCTCTCGATATCCAAAAATTATCCGCCCGCTCCGAGGTGCGGAACGATCTCGATAAGTTTAACTATCAAGAACTTATCCCACGGGTTGATGCGGCGATGATGAATATTATTGAAAAGATAGTAGCAAGCGGAAGTCAAACTATTCTGTTTACAGGCGCTAGCGGTTTTTTAAATCGAACTCTTTTTGAAAAAAATTGGAAGCAATTTCATGACAACAAGGGATTGTCTGCCCCTGAAATCAACTTGATTCACATTCCTTCAAACCTAAATCAAGAATTAAATATTGGCGGGGCATATTTTGAGACATTATCGAAAAAGCGGCAAGTATGGCTGAGAGCTATTGGTGTTTCTGATCCTAAATCCTACGCTCGGTTCATAAATTCTAATCCTGTTATTCTTGATGATCATTCCAATGCCGGAGATAAATATGGTGATTGGAGTATGTTGATGCGATTTGTTCAACACGCAGCAGGCCATCCTGAGTTCCTGAGCAAGCCGAACGAGTCGGTCACGGGTTCTTCGAGTGGCTATATGCCTGTTTGGTATCAAGAGGCATTGCAAGCCCAATCTCCAGTGCAGTTTGCTTATTTGGCGCAGAATACGCGTTATGGCGATATAACCCGAATAGTGGGTTCTACGGGCCGTGCTGCTTGGGTAGGAACGAATGACCCGGATGTCCTTTTGTTCTTAAGAGTTTTGGCAACAGAATTATCGAACCAAATTAAAGCCGCCGGTTTGGGAGATAAAAATATTATGGATGCTGATGCACATGCAATTTTGAGTTCGGCTCTTTCCGGCAGGCTTCGAGAAATTATGACGACAATATCATCTCCCCGCTCCGAAACACGAAGCGAAGAAAAGGGCCCGACAAGCCTTGAGGAAATCATGACGGCGGTAAAGCGGGATCATCCCCAAGCTATGGATTCACCGAAAAGAGAGGCGGTGTTGAGAAATGTTTTGGAGGCGTTACTCCCCGCCATTAAAGAAACGGAAAAAGGAGGAGTCAAACTTCAATTTGAGAAAGCGCTCACGAAGTCGGAAGGCATGGGGCTGCTTCAAATTCGGGTTCCAGAACCTGGGGGGCTTCTCACGCTCGTCATCGTGGCTTCTGCTGCGGAAGGAGAATCCCGAGAAAGCTATTATTTTATTGCCGGTCCTAACCATTCGATTGATATCCTCCGCCCGGGAAAACTCAATCCCACCTTCGATGCGCTCTGGGATTCTCTTTCCAACGAAAAACTCTGGCCGCAAGAAACCACTGTGACTTTAACTCCTGAAACGATCCAGGGAATACCAGAAATAAATTCGATTCATCTCCCCCTTTGGGATGACCACGCTGCGTCTTGGGACGGGGTGAGAATTGTTCCGCAGGAAAGCGTGCAGGAACTCCTCGGGGAGGCACGCGAGGCGATTAAAACCCAAACACAAGCAGGAGTGGAGAAGCTAAAAGATTTGGAGCAAAGGGCGCAAAGTTCGGGATTTGCAGGTCTGGCCGAAAAAATAGGAGAGCAGGCGGACAACCTTGAGTCAAAACTGAAGCAAAAAGAAAAAATTTTAGAGCTTCTCGCCTCTTCAGAGGAAAAATTTTCCGAGCTCTCTCAGAGAGAAGATCTAAGCTTAAAAGACTTAGGCCGGGAGTTGGTCAAAGAAAGAGATCAATTGAATGCTTCTCTTAAGGCGGGTGGATTCAAGACAATCGTTACCGAAGACAAAGTCGACCAATTCTGGAATGAAGCCCTTTCCGCCAAAATTGAGCGGCTTAAAGAGCTCAAACAACTAAAGGGGGAGGAACCGGCGAGTGAAAATAATTTAGAGCCCGGCGATATCGTGCAAGCCGGCAAGCAAGGATATCTCATATTTGTCGGAAAAGAAGAAGGAGTGAAACCGACCCGTTTCAAATTCTCGGGGTCCTTTGATATCATTTTGGAAGCGAATTCTCTTAAAGATTTTAAGCGAATGGTGGAGACGCCCTCACTTGCATCACTTTACAACGAAAAAATCAAAGTAGAATCCCAGATCAGGATTCCGACAACGGGTAAGCCGCAGGATCTGAAACGGTTATACTCAAAGCTCTCGGACCTGCAGTCACAAATCGCCGTCCGCTCCGAAGCACGAGCGGAGGAGCCCAAAAGGCAGGATATTGATTACTATTTGTCAGATCTAAGTGAAACGGGCCCTTGGCGTGATTTGGCATCTCCTATTATCTATAGTTTCATGAGGAGCTTTCCGGGACGCGGGATTGAAACGGATGATTTGTATCATGAGGCCGTTTTGACACTCCTTAAATTAAAACAGAGGCGAGAGGCTTCCGGCGAAGCCTTGCCCGACATTCCCCATCCCAAGGCTTTTTTGAAAAGAACCTTCACGAACCATTTTATCAATATGCTCAATTCATCTCAGTATCGGGTGCTGCGACAAGAAGGACTGAAAGAGGGGGAGAAAAGTGATCTGCAAAAGATTGAAGACTTTCGAAAGAATTGGGAGAAGGACCAAATTGAGGTTGACGATGAAATTTCCAAGTTGATGAGCCGCGTTGAAGCGCTGCCAGAAAATCAACGTAAAGTCTTTTTGGCCGTCCGAGATGAGCTTTTCTCGGGTGAAACCGCCCCGAGCGGAATTAATCAGGAATTATATCAGAGGGTGGCTGAGAAATTGGGAATGTTTGATGACAAGGAATTAACTCCGGCGGCTGTGAGAGCCCTCTTTTGGCGCGCAAAGCAGTCTCTTGTTCAGAAATACGGGGAAACCGTACTTTCTGATTTGGGTCTCGCCGCATCCTCCCGCGCCGAGGTGCGGGAAGGGAAAAAAGAAGACTTTGGAGGTTTGGCGAACATTCCGGGATTGATTCAGGATGAACCATTGCGGCTAGAGGGGGACATTCTTAAAAATGAAAATGGAGAACCCCTTGCCGAGCGCTTCCGACCCACGGGCAGCGCTTATGGAACGAAGAGGGTGCCGAAGAATATTTTTGTTTCAGTGAAGAATCCGGCGCATATTTATAAAATCGAAAAAAAAGCTGGGCTCTTCAAAACTCCCTCGCTCTACAGAGAGAACGTGCTTCTTGAAGCAAAAGCCCTCCTTGAACTCCAGAAATCTCCTGCCGTGGCTGGAGTCCCAAGGCTGCTCCAAATGGGTCATCTCTCAGACGGACGGTTCTGGATAAAGATGGAAAGCCTTCCAAACGCCGAGTCGCTTAATTCAAAACACTTTTCCAGTACGGAAGAAATTCTCAATACTTTTCTTGAAGCAGCAAAAATTTCGGCTGAGATTCACAAAAAGAAAATTTCGAGCAATGACATCAAGCCAAGAAATATTCTTATCGATGAAAATGGCCGTGTTCAAATTATTGATTTCGATTCGGCGACTTTACAAAAGACCACTTTCGATGAAAGCGGCAATAATGAATTAATAGCACGCGGCTATACTCCATGGCGCATTCCTATGGATCCAGTTACTTACGAACCTACCTCGCTTAGAGGAGACAAAAGGGATATCTTTAGTCTTATCCTCACTGCTGCTGATATTCTGGGCCGTTATGTGGGGTTAGAGCAGATGGCTCAAAATTACCTGAATATGATTTTTGTGGACAGCAACAGGATAGGTTGGAATCAACGAGATCCGAAGGAATGGCCGGACAGCATGGAGGAACTGATCCAGACACTTGAAAAAGATCGAAGGGGTGTTTTGGACGGAAGTTTGCCCAATCCTGCCAAGTTGATAGAAAAGAGCGATGAACAGGCTTTCATTTCGACAAAACTTCGGAATGGCAGCGCCGGGCTTGAGGAAAAGAAAAGCCCCACTTCTGCTGTGCAAATTTCGGGAATTCAGCGTTCGGAGATAAGGTCTGAATCAACACCCGAACGGCCGGTGTCTTTCTCAGAACAACAGTTCAAGACGGCGAGTCAGTTTGTGTTATCCCTGCTCGGCTTGGAGACCCGTGCGGATGAGAAAGCAGGCTACGAAGCGCTTGCCAGTATTGTAAGTAATCATCAGCAAAGCCAATTCAAAGATCGCTTTGAGGCCGTGCTTGCCGAAAGATTCAAGAAAATGGAGGAGAGCGTTGCCAAGACTAACCTTGAAAACCTTGCTACATTCTTCGCCAAAGATTTTCAGGCTGGTTTCGTACAGCAAAAATTGATGGAGTTAGGAATTTCTGCGGATACGGCCGAGACAACTGAGCTTTCAAATAAAATTGCCGAAATCGTCAATAAAGACCTCAAAGGAGTTGCGACGCAAATGATCAGCCGCTCTGAAGAGCAAGCCATGCGTGATGTTATGGAAGTACCAGCCGATCTATTGCAAAATACCTTGCGGCAGATTGAATCCGCCATTGTTTCAAGACTCCGCGGGGTTGAATCAACCGATCGAAGCGAAGTGAGAGTATCTGCTCAAGTACTAATGAAGGCAATGGGCTCTAACCCTAATGAAGCCATCGAAGCTTTGGTGGAAGAAATGGGAAGAAACTCAAGAGGGCTTTTGAATGGAGAAATCATTTTTCGTATAGACAGCCGCGATCCCCAACAAAAAGCGGCCAAGATCAGGGTTCAAGAAATCTTCAAACAATTGGGAGTGACCTACAAACTCAAAGAATTTTCCGATGATGAAGTTAAAATGTCGGATATCGCTTTAGCCAACGAGGCGGCAGTGGCCAAAGGGCAGGGCACGGTTATCTTAACTCCGGCTTCAATTCCTAAGGCGTTTAACCAGGCCATCAATGACTCGGATAAAATTCCCGACCAGGCTACCCGTCAGTTAATGAATAGAGTCATAGCCCGCATTGCCGTTAAGATGGCCCGGATTCAAGATCCCAAGTCGGCTGCCTCACAGGGGCTCATTATGGAGCTTCAGCAAAAACTCAAGGATTTCGGTATCCGGATCGGCTTAGGAAATTCCGGAACCTTCATTGTTTCCTGGGACTTAGGGGCGCTTATGGCTAGAATCCAGAACGAGATTGAGGGTCTTAAGGCCGCCAAGAAATCCGCGTAAAAAACGCCCGTTAGGCATAACAATTTTGCAATAATGTATTGACAAAAACCAATGATGTGGTAATCTCCTCGTGCAGTTCGGGAAGGAAAGTAAGTCCAGCCCCTCCTTCTCATCGTAAAGCCTAGCACCTCGACTCGATTAATTTTAGGGGAATGCTCGGTACAAGTGGTGAGCGGTAGTCGAACCGTTAGCCAAAATTAAATAAGCCCAGCCAATAAAAAGTCCAGCCCGAGCGGAAGAACTTTAAAGTCATAACGTCTTTAAAGTAATTTAAACTTCCGCTCCTTGCGAAAGACCGAATGAAGAAGCAAGGTCC
>CAYJTB010000017.1:0-40740 GCA_964372875.1 uncultured bacterium | reverse complement strand
ATTGGCTCCTTTACGGATCGTGCAATGATTCATAACTCAGACAGTAAAACTAGTATGGAACTCTTATTTCAGCTTGGGACTCGGCCCTTTCTCGATGTGGTAGGCCTCTAAAATATCGCCTTCCTGAATAGCGCTAAACCCTTCAAGGACAAAGCCAAACTCGAAGCCTTCGGCGACTTCTTTTATGTCATCTTTAAACCGTTTCAAGGATCCTAATTTTCCATCAAATAAAACCGTCTTATTGCGAAGGAGCCGCACTTTACTGGCCCGCATAATTTTTCCCTTGGTGACGGAGGCGCCACCCACGTTGCCCGACTTAGAAGAACGAAAAACCTGCCGTATGTCCGCCCGGCCCTCAAAGGCCTCATGGTAAACGGGCTCAAGTAATCCTTCCATGGCCTTACGGACATCATCCACCGCTTCATAAATAATGTCATAGCAGCGAATATCGATGCCTTCTTCTTCGCTGAGCTGAACGACCCTGGGCTCCGGCTTTAAATGAAAACCAATCACGATGGCATCTGACGCTGCGGCCAACATCACATCCGATTCATTAGGTGCACCCACACCGCCATGAATGACATGGAGCCTTACCGCATTGGTCGATAATCTTTCCAAAGATTGTGTAAGAACTTCCACGGAACCCTGAACGTCTGCTTTAATCACAAGTTTTAATTCTTTGACTGAGCCTTCCTTGATTTTTGCATGCAGATCTTCCAGCGAAAGATGTTTGGCGGTGCCCCGGCGTGTCTTTTCACGTTTTTCGATTAATTTTTTTCCGGCAACTTCCCTGGCACTTCGTTCATCCTGGGCCACCCGTATGATTTCACCGGCCTCGGGAGATCCACTCAGACCATGCACTTCCGCGGCATAGCCCGGTAACACCCCTTGGATTCTTTTGCCGAGGTCATTTTGTAACGCCTTAACCTTTCCATAATAAGGACCGGCCATAACAATATCGCCAATCCGAAGAGTTCCCTTCTGAACAATCACGGTCGCAACCGGACCGCTTCCTTTGGTAATCCTACTTTCAATGACCACACCCTCCGCGGGTAAATCACGATTCCCTTTCAGTTCGAGGATCTCGGCTTCTAAGAGCAGCATCTCTAAGAGATGATCGATGCCTTCTCCTGTCTTGGCAGAAACCTTACAAAAAATTGTTTTACCTCCCCACTCTTCTGCCACCAAATCCATTTTTTGGAGTTGTACCATCACTTTTTGAGCATTGGCCGCAGGAAGATCACATTTGTTTACCGCCACTATTATCGGAACGCCCGCTTCTTTAGCGTGATCGATCGCTTCTACGGTTTGGGGCATAACGCCATCATCCGCTGCCACAACGAGGACGACAACGTCGGTAGCATTCGCGCCGCGGGCGCGCATCGCCGTAAAGGCTTCGTGACCCGGTGTATCCAAAAAGGTAACGTGTCCTTTCCCGGGCAAATCTACAACATAAGCTCCGATATGTTGCGTAATTCTTCCGGCCTCACGTGAGACCACATTCGTTTTCCTGATCGCGTCAAGAAGAGAGGTTTTGCCATGGTCCACATGACCCATCATTGTTACCACAGGAGGACGATGCTTTGCGTTTTTGCTTTCCTCAGCGGTAAGCTTACCGCCTTTTTGTTTTTTTTCTTCTTCAGCAACTCCTTCAATAGCAACGCCGAGTTGGGATGCCAGCTTAAAAGCAATTTCCTCACTGAGGCTTTGGTTCACGTTAGCGAAAACGCCCAAACCCATCAATGTTTTGATCACATCGGAGACTCTAAGATTAAGACGCGAGGCAAGTGTCCCCACCGTAACAGGAAATTCAATACGAATGGCATCAGCGACCGCCGTAGGGGCAGCGACTTTGGGATCATCTTTCACCGCCACTTTTACTTCTACGGGTTTTGCTTGCAAAGGTTTTTCAGGTTTTATCTCAGCAGGCTTTGGCGCTTCTTTTGGAACTTCTTCGGGGGCTGCCTTGGGAGTTTCTTGGGGGGCTGCTTTAGGCGCTGTCTTTCGACTAGGTTTAATTTCACGAGCAGGGGCCTTTTTTTCTTTTTTCAGAGACGCTGCTTTTACGGGACTTGTTTTTGCAGGGGCGGGCGTAGAAATGGCGGCAGGCTTCGTAGCAGCAGGAGCTTTTTTTTGTTTCACCTGCGACATTGCGTTGTCATCCAAGCTGGTCATGTGGCTTTTGGCGTCCACACCCTGTTTTTGTAGGATGTTGATGAGCTCTTTACTCGAAATTTTGAGTTCCTTGGCTAATTCATGAACCCTCATTGATTTTCCTCTTTTTCGCCTTCGCTCTCAGATTCAGTTGTCTTTTCCTCGTCCGCTGTTACCGGGGATGGATTTTCTTCTTTTTTCACTTCTTCCGTCTCTTGCGAAGCCGGTGTCGGCAAAAGAGTGTCTGGAATTTTTCCTTTGTCTAACAAACTCTGATGAGCGGAACGGATAATCTTTTCTGCGGTCTTGGGACCGATGCCTTTAATTTTAGTGAGCTCATCAGCGGTAGATTTAAGAATGTCTTTCACTGAAACAATGCCCGCCTCTTTAAGACTTTCCAGCACCTTGGGACCCACACCTTCAAGCGATGAGATTGGAACTTTCTGAGATATGCTTTTTACATCAAGCCGCCAATCCAAAAGTTTGGAGGCAAGCCTGACGTTTTGTCCTTTTTTTCCAATCGTCAGCGACAGCTGGTCATCCGCCACAAAGATATCGGCTGCTTTTTCCGACCGGTGCAATTTGATCTCGGCGATCTCGGCAGGCTTCAAGGATTCACGGATATAATGTTCAATATCTTCATTCCATCGAATGATGTCAATTTTTTCGCCGCGAAGTTCGCGGACAATATTTTTTACCCTCTGCCCTCTGACTCCGACGCACGATCCCACTGGATCAATCTTTGAATCGGACGAATAGACCGCGATTTTTGTCCTTGAGCCGGCCTCCCGGGTCACGGCCTTGATTTGAACAATGCCATCGTGGATTTCAGGAACTTCCATTTCGAAAAGTCGTTTCACAAGACCTTCATGGGCACGCGAGAGAATAATCTCCGGACCGCTGGGTGTTTTTTTTACTTCGACCACATAGGCCTTGATGTAGTCCCCTTGCCGGAATTCGTCTTTAGGCGACTGCTCTCTTGCCGGAAGAATTCCCTCGGTTTTCCCCAAGTCGGCGATGATGGCACGCTTTTCAAACCGGTGCACCGTGCCTGAGACGAGATCGCCTTGTTTTCGGATGAAATCGTTAAAAATGGATTTGCGCTCGGCTTCACGGATTTTTTGAATAATTACTTGTTTGGCCGTCTGGGCGGCAATACGCCCGAAGTCTGTGTCGACAATGGGTTTACCTTTACAAAGAACCTTAATGTCTGCTGTATCGGGGTCAATAATGACCTCAAAATCTTCCGTTTCAGAGTAGGTCTTTTTGCATGCAGACAAAAGAGCTTGTTTCAACGCTTCCAAAAGCGTCTCCTTGTTGATGTTCTTTTCTTTTTCGATAAATTCTAATATTGTTAGAAGTTCTTGATTCATTTTGGGTTAGAAATAAAAAAGTGGGCCCTTTCGCCCACTTTGCGTCCTCACAATTTATAGGGTGTTATTATACGAACAAAACGAGGCTTGTCAATCCGAGGTTTAGGTCATTTTCCCCAGCAATTGCTTGATTTCTAAGAGGGCCGGGTCTGAAGAAGAGAGGGAATCCCTTTTAAGGCACTCTTCAAGTTTTTGATGCACAGCTTTGGTCTGCAGCTTCAAGTCACGCAGCAACTGGAGCACCTTGTTAAGGTCCTGTGCGGTATCTGTAAAGAAGTCACCTTCTCTTAAGTGAACATCCTCAGGAATTTCTCCGCGCGAAACTCTTCTGAGGATTCCGTGGAAACGGTAAACCGGTCCGGCAAGCCTGTGAAGAAAAAATACTCCGAACATCGCGATGAGAAACATGTTGATAAATAAGATGAGACTGACACGGGTAATCAGGTCATAGCCGATATCGCTCATCACTTCATAGGCGCTTATCTTCCCGAACCGGTAACCTCCTCCCAGCATGCCTTGCTGAATGGTGTAATGAATCACATACGCCACAGCAAGCGCTGAGACAATAAGAAGGCTAATCACGACCAATGTAAATTCACGCTGCATCGGTTTGTGGATAAAAACGCTTTTGAGTTTTCTCTTATATTGCCTTTGTTCCGTAGGTTCCATGTCTATCTCCTTTGTATTTCCAGTAATAATCCGTTACGGACCTTGCATTCCCAGTTCAGGTTTCAACTCCGAGGCCATCGATTTAGAAAATTTTCTCATTTTCTCAGCCAGTTCTTCAAAGAAAATAGTGATGTGAGGAACAATAAATAAAGTCAAAAGGCTAGAGCTTAAAAGTCCGCCGATCACGGTCACAGCCAAAGGAGACCAAAGTTGGCTTCCCTCGCCTGCCCCCACGGCCATGGGAATAAAACCCACAATCGTGGCCGTTCGCGTCATCAGAATGGCCGGCAATCGGTCCACGCCCGCTTGGATCAATGCTTCGGTGCCCGTCATTCCTGCATGGCGCAATACATTTAATCGGTCAATCAGCATGATGGCTTCACTCACCACATAACCGGCCAAAAGGATCATTCCGATAAAGACAGGTTGGCTTAAGGGTTTCTGAGTAACCGTCAGGGCAGTCCAAATTCCGATACTGGCCAAGGGGATCGTTACCATAATAATCAGAGGTTGAATATAGGATTGAAAAAGACACGCCATAGTTGCAAAAACAAGCGCGATGGAGAGAACAAGGGCCAAAGCGAGCTGCAGTTTTCCTTTGATTAGCTCCTCATAATTGCCGCCGAATCGCCAATAATAATCGTCCGGCCATTCGACTCCTCTCAAAAGCAGTTTTACTTCTTTGGCAACGGTTTCGATGGGCCGGTTACAATCGCCTTTCACAAAAACGTAACGGAATTTTTCCTTGCGGTCGATCGTTTGCGGCCCAAAACCAGGACGAAAACTTGCCACTTCTCCCAATTGAACCTGCGCACCTTCTTTATTCACAAGATAAATATGCTGCAAGTCTTCGATTTTTTGCCGGTACACAGGTTGTAGTCTTGTAATCGTTTCGATTTCAAGACCCTTGCTCAGCTCGTGAAATTTGGTAGGGCGCATCCCTCGTATAAGGGCGTGAATGGATTCGGCAATATCCTTAACGGTAAGACCAAAAATGGCGGCACGGCCCTTATCCACCACCACCGTATATTCAGGGGCCTTGCCCAAATCGGTCATGACGAGATTGGTGAGTCCGGGCACCTTCTGCATTTGCCCCGCGACCTTGTAGGCCATTTGCTCCAAGACATCATTTTCATAGCCGAAAATATTAATGATCATCTTGCGGCCTTCTCCCGAACTAAATCCTTCATCCACAATCAGACTGTATTTTTCGTGAATTTGTTTGATCCCTTCATTGCCCTTTTCATCCACGACTTTCATGATTTCTTCTTTGGAATATTTCCTTTTTATTTTTGGAACCAGTTTGGCAACAATCCGGATTTCATCTTTCCGCACGGTGGATGAAAAAAGTTGAATGTCGGGAATTCTGGCGAGGATGTCCTCGATTTTTTTTACCGCCTTGTTGCTTACCTCGACCCGGGCGCCCGGCAAGGGAAACATGATGATCGTAAATTCGTTTTCTTCCATCGTAGAGGGCCAGTCGATGTCTTTCTTGATAATACCGTAAAGTGAAACTACAAAAAGTACGAGCGTTACCGAGATCACAAGTTTCTTATGTTTAAGATTCCATTTCATGACATCGCGGTAGCCGGCCAAGAAAGCGCCCATCACACTCTTTTGATCTTTTTCGACCTCCTCAAAATTTGTGGGAACATAATCCGGCCGTGTATTTAACCATTCAGAAAGCATGACAGGCACCAACATCACAGCCACGAAAGTCGAGGCGATGAGAGAAAAGGCGACGGTGAAGGCAAAACCTTGGTACATGACCTGAATATTTTTATCGATAAAAACGATGGGTAGAAAGACAACGATGTTCGTTGCCTGGGAAGTTATCAAAGGAAGCCATACTTCTTCAGAGCCTTGTCTCACCGCATTGCGACCATGTAAGCCCTCCCCTAATTTGCGGATAACGTTTTGAAGCACAATGATGGAGCTATCCACAAGAATTCCGATCGACAGGGCGATACCGCTCAGCGTCATAATGTTAATGCTAAAACCAAACCAGTTCATAAAAATAAAAGTGGCGATCACAGAAACCGGAATACACAAAAGAACGGTGAAGGCAAAATACCACTGCCTTAAAAACGCGAGAACCACCAGAGAGGTAAAAATCATTCCTTCTAAGAGCGAATGTCTGACACTGCCAATGGCCTTTTCAATGCTATCCGCTCTGTCCGTTACAATGATCGCTCTGAATTCACCCTTACGCTCTTCATTAAAGGCCTTGATGAGATCTTTTACGGCATGAGTAACAGGAATGGTTCTGGCGGTACTTGTCTTTTTAACGTAGACGGTCACGTTTTGTTCCAGATTCAGTCGCGCAAAATCTTCGGGTTCGATATAAGTGTCTTTAACGGTGGCGATTTCCCGTAAAGGAATGATGGAACCTTGGCGGGTTGCGACTATTCCAATGTCTCCTATATCATCCACGGTCATGAATGCACCCATCGAGCGGATCCCAAACTTTAAACTTCCATGGCTGATTTGGCCGGCCAACAGATTAACATTGCTTCGGCCCAGGATATCCATCACGCGCTCGACAGAGATGCTGTAGGCAAACATCTTGTCACGGTCGAGCTCGACCATAATTTTTCGCTCGCGTCCGCCGTAGGCCTCCACGCTGGCAACGCCGTCGATACGCGTTAAGGTCGGAATCAAATCTTTACCGACCATTTCCCGAATGGCTTCCGGCGGATGATTTTCTGAGGTGACTGCAAAGATCACGATGGCGGAATCGGATTCAGTGAAATTGGCGATCACGGGTTTTTCAATTTCTGTGGGAAGCCGCGGAACTACGCGAGAGAATTTTTCCCGGATCTCCAAAGCCGCGTAATTCATGTCCGTGCCGGTTTCAAATTCAAGCGTGACTCTTCCTTCCGCCTCGCGCGAATGAGAGTAAAGATTTTTCACGTGCGCTACCGTGGCAACTGCTTCTTCCACGGGTTTTGTGATGAGCTTTTCGACTTCGGTGGGCTGCAGACCCCCTCTTACCCGGATGATAATGCTGATGATTCCTTTATTCTCACCTTGATAAAGCTCAACCTGCAGACGCATGACAGAAACCAGACCCATAATCACAATACCTGAGAAAATCATTCCTATCAGAACGGGGCGTTTTAACGAAAAACTAGGAAGTCCCATAAATTTAGGCCTGCGGTTCGGGCGCCGGCGTCTCCGCCTCTCCTTCTTCGGCTTGTGCTGAAATGCGTTGCATGAATCTCGTCGCCAAAATGTAAAAACAAGGAAGTACGAAAATGGACAAAATGGTGGACGACATGAAACCGCCGATATGGGTAATCGCAAGAGGCGCCCTCAGTTCCGAACCCTTGCCCAACCCTAAGGCAATGGGAACAAGACCGATACAACTTGTCAGAACACTCATAAGAATAGGACGCGTTCTTACTTTGGAAGATTCGAAAGCAGCCTGTACAAGCGGTACTCCTTCGGCCCTCCTTTGGTTGATGTATTCCATTAAGACGATTCCGTTATTGACGACGCAACCGCCTAACATCACCATTCCCAAAAGCGAGATGATATTAAGTGAACTGCCTCCGAAAAATAAGGCCAGCGACACTCCAATGATAGACATGGGAACCGTGATCATGATAAGGAGCGGCTGAGTCAGAGATTCAAACTGTGCCGCCATGATCATGTAATTTAATAAGATCGCAAGAAAAAGCGCGAAATAAACTTTATTGAATGATTCCTTCACTTCCTTCGCTTGGCCGGAAAGCACGACTTGATAGTCGGGGGTCACTTTCATTTCCTTCAACATCGCTTGAACTCTTTCAATCACCTTCGTGCGCTTGTACCCTTTCCGGATATCTGCGGAAATGACGACCGTTCTCTGCTGGTCTTTGCGTTTGATTTCGCTGGGACCTACGCCCTCTTTTATGTCTGCAACTTCTTTTAAAGGAACGACGGACTCTAAGACATCCGAATGCAAAAGAAGGTCGCCTAAATTTCTGATATTGTTTCTATCCTTTTCGCTGAGACGTACGCGTATATCGAATTCACGTCCCATTTCCCGATAATTGGTTGCCACCACCCCATCGATGGCCGCTTTGGCAGTCAGAGAAATATCCAAAGGGGAAATGCCGTAAAGCGCCGCTCTCTTTTTATCAATTTCAAGCCGAGTCTCGGGCGAAGTTTCTCCTAGATCGTCTCGTATCTCAATAACGCCGGGGATATTGGCTAACTTTTCTTTAATCTGCTTTGTAAGAGGAGTTGTCTTTTCGTATTCAAATCCTTTAACTTCGATCACAATGGGCTTGCTTCCTGTGGCGGCAAATTGAAACTCGCTTTCCTGAAGATTGATATCCACTTTGGCTCCTCGCAAATTAAAGGTTTGGACTATTTTACGTATTTCTTCCACGACCGTTGCCGAAGAGCGTTTGCGCTTGTCTTTTAAATTGACAAGGATAATTCCCTGATTGGCGCGGCGCGTTTCTATCTTCACTTCTTCTTTCTTTCCCTTGGATGCGCCGATTGTAACCGCGGTGCTTTGAACCTCAGGGATTTTTAAAAGCGCATTCTCAATCTGGGTTGCCAGCTCATTGGTAATTTCTAAACGCGTTCCCATCGGTAAATCCATTTTTACCAGGAATTGACCCTGATCAACCTTGGGCAAGACTTCTTTGTCCAAAAGACGGAGCATGAACACGCCAATCAATGTGGTGCATAAAGCCGTAAAAAAAACACCTCTCATAATTCGATTCTGGCCGGCTGGATTTTTTTGTTTTAAAATTTTGTTTTCCAGCCCTTGAACCCAGTTGATGGGTTTGTATTCCGTCTTAGGAGGGTTGATCTTCAAGCAAAGCATGGGGACCAGCGTTACGGTAAAGAAGAAAGAAACAATTTGCGAATAGATGACGGTCCAAGAAAGGTCTTTGAAAAGCTGGCCCGCCACGCCGGGGACAAAGAGAATCATGGGAAAAAATACAGCAATGTTGGTCAAGGTCGATGAGACAACAGGCCAAAAAACTTCCTGGGTTCCTTTGATGACCGCTTCTTCTGCTTTAACTCCCGCCTGCCGTAAACGAAAAATATTCTCTACGACCACAATGGTTAAGTCCGCAATGCTTCCGATACCCAGCGCCAAGCCGCCAATGGACATGACGTTGAGACTGATGCCTTGCAGCACCATCAAAAAGAAAGTCACGAGAACGGAAAGGGGGATCACAAGAATGACGACCAAAGAGCTTTGCAAGGATCTTAAAAAGAAGTAGAGAACAAGAAACGCTAGAACGCCTCCTTGCACCGCCTCATCCCGAAGCCCTCTTAAAGAATCTCGAATGAAAATGGAATGATCATAAATGATCTCAGCTTTGATTCCCCTTTGCATTAACTCCTCTTCCAGAACCACCATCATTTTTTTGATCCGGTCCACCACTTGAATCGTGTTGCCTTCGGCAAGCTTTTGAATGGAGATGGAAATGTTTTCTTTTCCCCGATACCGCGAAACGCTCGTCTTCTCCGAGAAAGTATCTTTGACTTCCGCAACGTCTTTAATGAAGACAAGCCTCTTCTTTTCCATTCCCTTTCCAAGTTCTTCACGTAAGAGATCTATGGTTTTACGAGGACCCGAATCCCCTCTTTCCACCATTTCGGGCCGGCTGTCCTGACGAATAGCTTGGACGATATCGGTGCCTGCCACGGTGTAGGAAATGTCTTTGATGGAGCGAAATTCTCCTACGGTTCGGATGAGGTATTCGTAGAGACCTTTTTTGATACTACCCGCGGGGTAAGAGACGTTTGCCTTTTCCAGGGAATCTGTAATCTGCAAAATAGAGAGATTGCTTGCCTGGAGTCTCGCTTGATCCACCTCCACTAAAATTTCCCGGTCCAATCCGCCTGAAAGCGTCACGGAGGCCACGCCTTCAATCTTCTCCAAATTGTCTTTGAGGATGCGCTCCGCCTGCATTTTGAGTTGGATAGGTTTTAAATTATCCCCCGTCACAGAAAGCATCAGGATGGGGCGCGCAAGAGGATCAAACTTCAAGACCACGGGATCCCCTGACTCCTTGGGAAGTTTTTCTTTAACCAGATCGATTTTTTCACGGACGGCGAGCGCAGCAAAATCAATATCTTGGCCCCAATCAAAAGAAACCAAGACCGTACTGCGTCCTTCTTGGGAAGTGGATTCGATTCTCTTTAAGCCGACCACCGAACCTACGGCCTCTTCTACCGGACGAGTGATGAGGGTTTCGATTTCTTCCGGTGCGGCATTGGGATACTCGGTAACGATGGTGATTTGAGGAAAATTGATTCGAGGGAAAAGTTCTTGAGGCAGGCGCGTAAGACCAATCAACCCTAACAAAATCGCTGCGGCGGTAAACATCACCACTGTTACACGGCGGCGGACTGCGTATTCAACAAGCGTCATGTTGTCAGCAGATGTGGGTCATAACTCGGCCTCCTGCGTCTCCAGAATCTTGATCGGCTTTTTATCCTCCAGTTGCTCAAGTCCCGAGGAAATAACGAGTTCGCCCTCTGAAAGCCCGGAATCAATCTGAGAGTAATCAGGTCGAGTATAGCCTATGGTTATTGGACGTTTTTGGGCGACGTTTTCTTTGGGATCCGCCACGAACACAAACTGATGTCCAGGTTCTCCTTGTACAGAATCGGTCGGTACGGCAATGGTATTTTTCTTACTGTATAAAAGAATTCTTACACGGGAAAACATGCCGGGAAAAAGCAAATCCTCCGGGTTTTCCAACCGGACGCGCACGGTAGCAGTTCTGCTTTTTCCCGCCACTATCGGAGCTATATTTTCCACAACACCTTCAAAGGTCTTGTCGGCATAGGCATCAATAAAAACCCGCGCTTTCTGGCCCAATTGCATTTTATTCATGTCCCGTTCAACCACGCCAAATTCCGCGAACACATACTCCGTCATCACATGAGTGCCAAGAAGCGTATTGGGGGTGACTCCCTCGCCTTCTTCGATATTCAATTCTCCAATCATCCCCTTGGAAGGGGCGTAGAGATTGGATTTCTCCAACATCACCTCGTTGGCCTTGACTTCTAACCGGGCGGATTCGACGGAGTAATTAGCCTTGTCCACTTCGAGTTTTGCATTATCAAGCGTCATCTGCGCGATGGCTCCGATCTCGAAAAGCTTTTTCTGATCATCGTACTTGCGCTGTGCAATCGCATGATCGGTTTCTGCCTTATTCATTTCTGCTTGCGCTCGCTTCAATCTTAAGAGGACGTCGTCTTGTTTGAGCGACATAAGCAGAGCTCCCTCTTCGTAACGCTCTCCTTCCCGGTAATTGACGGAACTGAGTACACCCGGAACTTCAAAGCTCAATTTAAATTCCACTGCTCCTTTGATCGTCCCCAAGGTATTCAACGTGTCTTCATAATTAAACCGGCCCACTTTGAACACTTTCACGGGTGTGAGTTCTTCTTTCAAGGGTCCCCCGGTGATAAGTTGATCGTTCAATGATTTTCCATCGGTTCTGGCGCCGCCTATTTTTATCAAATTTGTACGCACCACGTTCACAACAAAAAAGGTAAAGAGAAGCACCATCGTTAAAGCGATTTTTTCACGATTCTTGACCACGATGCCCCGAAATCGTTCCGGAAGTTTTGCCTCCAGCTTCATCCAAAGGGGCAGGCCAATACGTAAAACGTTTTTTAACCTCGCCCACAAACCCTTCAAAAGCGCGGGGGCGTGCGACAGTTGCATCAAAAGCTTTTTGAAACCCCCAGGTAGCGAGCGGGCGGGTTCCGGCTTAGGTTCCGGTTCCATATTTCTCCTCCATCGGAAGGAAGTCGCGAATCCCGATGGCACGATTGAGTTTCGACTTTGCTTTGAAAAGATCGGCGAGAGCACCGTGCAATTTTTTCCTCTCCTCAGACAAGTCACTCCACGCCTGCAAATATTCAGAGATTTCAATTTCCGCCTTAGAGAGACGGACTTTGGAAAGTTCGACGAGACGGCTGCGATATTGATTTCGTTTCATTGATGATTCGACCTGGATTTTTGCCTTTTGATAATCAAAATAAGCCTCTTTGACCTCACGGATAACTTCGCGTTCTTTTTTCTCCAACTCAACGACTCTTTCAAGTTTTCTGACCTGGGCTTCTTTTAATTCCGCATAATCTTGCAGCCCGTTTAAAAGCCCCATTTCCATTCGGTTCTTACTTACCGTAGAACCTGTGCCTTGCAAAAATTGGCTGATCGAAGGCGGGTTTTCATCGCGCTTTTTGATCCATTTCATCTTATTGCCGAACAGGTTCTGTGAAACCTCAAGCCCAAAGTGCCATTCATAACGATGATATGGCTTTTCAGTATTTCGGATAAATGCTTCGCCCAACTCTCCAAATTCTAACGTTACATCCGCCCTCGGTAGGAAAACGCCGCGGGCGATTTTCTCTTCGAGCCGTCCGGAATGTAGATGAGCCGCCTCCACCTGGAGTTCGGGCCTGTTTTGATAGGCTAAATCGATAAATTCATCCAGGGGTTGCGACAAAATATTTTTTTCATAGGCAGGAATTGTTTTGAGGCCCTTAGGGTCGACTTCCTTTATCATTTGTTCCACATCATAAAGCGGCGCAATGTCGATATTGTCGCCGATGTCCAGGTTCAGATACCGCTGCAGCTCCAATTTCGCCAGCTCAAATTCCTGCTGACTCGTCTCAACGTCATATTGAATTTGACCGGACATGGATTCAACATTCAGGTATTCAATTTCTGAAATGAGGGATTGCTCAAATTTTTCCTTAGAGATCCCTTGTTGTTTTCTTGATTCTTCTGAGGCCTTTTTCTTGTCATTCAAAACTAGGCGGGCGCGGTTGTATTCAAAATAAGACTTCGCGACTTCGTTCACCAATTCATTTAATACTGCATCGTATTCTTTTTTGGCCGCCCGATACTCCGATTTTTCTCTTAAGAAAGTATTCCACAAGATCCCACCACGAAACATGGGGATGCGGAAAACGGTACGATAATCACTACCTTTAAAGGCATCCCCGGATAAAGAACCGTCTCTCAATTCAAAATTAAATTCGGTTCCGGGAAGAAGCTCTCTGGCGGCGACCAGAATTTTTCTTCTCGCCAAACTAATTCTCTCCTTCGCGGCCTTGGCAGGGGTATAGACTTGAACGGCTCTGGCAACGACTTCTTTTAAAGTTTGCCCGGTCTTTTCACTAAATTGTGTTTTTGATTGAATCGTTTTCTTGTTGAGGGTTTCTTTGATGTATCTCTTATCCAGATAGGGCATTTTATTTCTTCGTTCGGCGCGCAGGATCTTCACTTCCTCTGAGAGGGGAAAGGTCACGCGAGGAGGCTCAATCGAAATCCTTGCCTCAGAATCAACTTGTTTAGGCGGATCAGGCGGGTTGGCGGGTTGGGAAGAAGCTTGGGCATAGAGCGAGGGCATTTGAATCATCGTCAGCATAACCAAAATAGGAACCCCTCTCTTCATACGATTAACCCTCCAATTTTCATCTTTATGAGCTTAAAACCGCTTTTATACACTATCGACCTGCCCCAAAGGCACTTTATCCGTGAAAAAAGGACGGTGCCGTGACCATGCATATTACACTTTCCTTGTTCAAGGGGTTGTAAATTTGATGGTTTAAACCACCATTAAATAAAAGATTTTCTCCTTCTTTAAGAATCATACTCTCCCCCTCAATTAAAAATTCAATTTTGCCCGTGAGGACCTCCACAAACACAGGGCAAGAATGCAAGGGCAGCTCGCCTCCAATTTTGCCTTCGGCCGAAAGAATAATCTTCCCGCAAAAAAATTGCGGGATGGCAGGAATCGATGAAATCACCTTGGCCCCGCAACGCGGAAAATCAATTTGAAAGGCGCCCCGCGGCGAACCTAAATAGAAATTATGGCCCAACCGAAGCTCTGCCTGTGTAAATAAATCGCGAACAAGACAGCTCAACCCTCCCGCAATGGCCTGCAAAGTATGAATGGAGGGTGTCCGGATTCTACCCTTCTCTATCGCATTGAGGGTCCGAGGATCAATCCCACCGCCCCGTCTGCATAATTCTACGCCTGTTAGTCCCGCTCTTTCACGAAGTTCACGTATTTTTTTGCCCAGATGAATTGTATTATGTTCGTTTTTATAGGATTTTTGTACAGAATCTTGCAGCCCGGAATAGATATTAGGACTCTTTTTTTGTCTCATAGAAGATGATCTTTATCTGCTCCCACGAGACGAAGTTTACCCGAGTGCTTTCAATCCTGCAAATTCCAAGCAGCTCTCCCAAAAGAAAGATAGCTCTTAACTACTTGATATAGCTTAGCTTAAGTACTTGAAAATGACATAAAAATTTTCTAAAAACTTATTATAAAATGAGTCTTTTATACGCTTAAACGATCAACCATGTCGACTTAAGGTGGGGGGCATTAAGAGGCACTTTTGGGAACAGGCTGATTTCCTGACATTTCCATCTGACTGACTTCCTCAAAAATAGGCAGGTTCAGAGTAAAGGTGGTGCCCACACCCGGCCGGCTTTTGACCCTTACACTTCCCCCATGCAGCTCAATAATGTATTTGCACATGTAAAGCCCCATCCCCGATCCGCGCCCCGGACCTTTGGTGGTGAAGCCGTAATTAAAAATTCTTTTTTGAATCTCCTCAGACATCCCGCAACCATTGTCAGAAAATTCAATCAAAATCATTCGGGGATTGGCTTCGTCCGTCCTTGCACTAACGGAGATTCGAGGATTTTTCCAACCCGCCATTGCGTGATAGGCATTAATAAAAAGATTTAAGAAAACTTCCTGCAGCCGCTCGAGATCTCCTCGTATGAGAGGAACGCTTGAAGGAATATCAAACTCTACCTCGGTATTTTTAGGATTTTCTAAATAGGTTTGAAATCGCACCAAGGGAAGCGTTTCCTCGAGAATCAATTTGAGGGATAAAGGCTCGAATTTTCCTTTTTCCGATTTTTTCAAAAGCCCGGTGAGGGTGTTGACCACGGCCTTGATCCTTCCTATATTTTGCTCCATCTTTTGAAACAGGTCTAAGATGTCGGCAACCTTGAGGTCCGGATCTTTTTTAAATTTAAGAATTGACCGGCTGACATTCATTGAAAGAATGGTGAGGGGGTTATTCACCTCGTGACCGACAGAAGCCGCAAGCCGGCCCAAGGTCGCCATCTTTTGCTCTAAAATCAATTGTGCTTGCGCGTTTTGAAGTTCTTTGTTTGCCTTTTCCGCATCTTCTAAGGCCTTCACCAGTCGGGCGCGGGCATTTTCAAGTTCCCGGTTGATCTTTTCCAATTCACTCGACTTGTGGAGCGCCTCGTCATAAAGCCGCGCATTTTCAATCGCAATGGCCGACTGCTGGGCAAGGGTAAATAAGACATGGAGATCTTCCCGAGAATAATGTCCCCCCGATTTTTTTTTGCCCAAAACAAGAATATTGCGAAGTTCTCTGCCTAGAAAACTGGGAATGCAGCACGTAGCGCCGAGCTCTTCCATTTGCCGTTTGATTTCCGAGAAGTCATGTTGATAGCTCGATCCTTTATCTTTTGATGTCCTACGCCCGTGTTGAATATAGTCCTTTACTTGCTCCATCTCGATATGCTCTTTTTCATCTTGGAGAAACCGGATAAGAGCGTTGTCCGGGAATAAATTACTTTCGCGGAACTTGCCTTGCGGATAACCGCGCCGATAGGCCAGACGAAATTGATGCTGTTCCAGATCGCGGGTAAAGATCGCAGCGTTTTTTATCCGGACCCTCATCGTGATGAAGTGCACCACAAGACAGAGTAAATAATTTAGACTTTCAATCTGCGCGATTCCTGTTGCCGCATCTTTCAAGAGTTTCCGGTAATCGTATTTTTTTTGAAAAAGAAATTTGTCGGTAGCATCAATGAGGAAGGTCCGCATCGATTCATAACTAAGAACGAGCAGAAAAATACTGATCCCTAAAGCAACTTCCCATGGGAGCTCCCAATGCCGAACCAGCAGTTCTTGGGCCATCAAAGAACCCAAGAGAAACAAACAGAAGACAAACGCCAACAGCCCTGCGAAAACGAAGGTTTTTTTAATCACGGCTTCTGTCTCTATGAATTTGTATTTCATGTTATCAGGGGGTTTAGCGCCAGCTCAATCGCATCCAAAAGCTTGGTGGTATCAAAAGGCTTATAAAGATAGGCAATGGGATGTAGCATTTGGGCTTCGCCTTCAAGTCTAGGATCGGCAAAACCGGTGAGAAAAATTACAGGAGATTCTTTTTTCCCTTTGTTCTTCTGGAAACTCCGGATTTCTTGGATCGTTTCAACCCCGTTTTTTCCGGGCATCCGGATATCGCAAAGCACCAGGTCAAAATCCTCTTTTTGTGCCATTTCGATGGCATCGACGGGCCGAACTGCCACGGAGACGTCATAATTAATTCTCGCGAGAAGCCGTGCAAAGGTTTTCACTAGTAATTCTTCGTCGTCAATGACAAGAATTCTTCGTCTCACACTTTCTCCGTGAAGGTTTTTGCCTTGGCTTTAGGAAATTGAATCGTAAAGGTAGTGCCCTTTCCTTCCTGCGAAGTTACTGACATTTTTCCTGAGTGCTTTTCAACAATACCCGTGGAAACGGTCAGCCCTAAACCGGTTCCCTCGCCAACATCTTTGGTGGTATAAAAAGGATCGAAGATCCGGGCCAGGTGTTCTTTCTTGATGCCATTGCCATTGTCAGAAACTTCAATCCGGATCAAGCCGTTTTCTTCTTGAGTCTTAATGACAATTTTTCCTACCCTTGAGGCTGAACGAATGGCATCTCGGGAATTAAGAATAAGATTAATAAAAACCTGCTCGAGCTCGTTGGGAATACCGTCAATCTCGCTTACCTCTTTTAGTTTAAGCTCCGTGTCAACGTTCTCCTGCTTGAGTTGGTAGCCCAAAAAATCGCACACTACGCGGATCACTTTATTCACATCCACTTGCTCAAAGGTGTCCACTTCGTCCGACTTGCGGGCATACCTCATCAATTTTTTAATGATCGCCTGACAACGCTTAGCACCTTCTTCGATGAGATCAAGTGATTCCACATCCTGGACTTCACCTGAGAATTTAATCATCTGCACATTGGTCAAAACAGCGGTAAGCGGGTTGTTGATTTCATGCGCAATCCCTCCGGCCAAGGTACCAATGCTGGCAAGTTTTTCCGCCTGAATCAACTGGGCTTGGGTTTCTTTGAGGGCAGCCGTTCGCTCTTCGACTTTCTTTTCAAGTTCTACGTTCCACTGACGCAAGCTTTCTTGCATCGCAATGGAACGAAGAGTATTTGAAAGTGCAATGGCTGCGGTTTTACGAAGGTCGGAAAGGAAATTGATTTCCGCCATATCAAAACGTTTGAGATTGGCCTTTCTTCCGATATTGATGATCCCAATTAAATGCTGCTCGAGACTTAGTGGGACACAGACCTGTGCGTTCACATCGTTGAAATACTTTTTTGCTTCCTCTTTGACCGATTCATACTTGGGATCCATATCAAGGTATTCGCGGAGTACCAACACTTCTTTTTTCTCGAGCCATTTCAAAAAGTCATTATTTCTGTCAAGAAAAGGGATCTCGCCTTCAGGAATGCGGGTCACACAAAGAAAAGGACTTGTCTCATCCTGAGATAAAAGCAAAGAGATTTCGTTCACATAAAAGGCCTTACGAACGGTTTCTACAATATGTCTTGAGAGCTCGTTGAGTTCCTTAAGGTGAGTTAACTCGTCTGTAAATTTTTCAAATACCCGGGCAAGGTCCCATCTGCGTCTTTGAAAAATATGATCAATTTTGGGCTGCACCGCTCTCATATAAAACGCTAACAAACTTACGAGACCGAAAATGACGAAACAAAAAAGAATGGGGTTCATCGTAACCAGCCAGTTCTTGCCTAAGTAAGAAAGAAGGACAATGGGCACGGCAAAAAGCGACGAAGTCGCGCTCCACATAATGGTCTTATGGATCACCGTTTGAATGTCCATAACCTTATAACGGACGATGACGTAAGCCACGATGAGGATCCATATTAAAACGGGGAGGTATCCGAAGGGATACAGGCTAATCGGCGTTATTTTGGAGATGTAATCTACCGAACCGATGACAGAAATAAGGAAGGCAATCCCCACCAAATTGATTTGCTTTTTCTTGAGGACGGAGGTTTCCCGTTTTAATTCGGAAAAGAAGTTATAGAAGGCCAAAAGAAAATAGGTGTAAAAGAATCCCAGAAAAATCCGGGCTGCAATTCCATACACCGGGTAGTAGCCCCAAAAATGCTGGTGCACTCTCGGGATCCCGTAAGGCGTCAGAATCACCAATAAATAAAATACGGGCGGGAGGAGATAACTCAATTGAACCAATCTTTTTTGTGTTTGTTGGAGACCCAGCCAGGATACTGAAAACCGGTAGACCAACGGCGCAATGTTCACCACGCCCAGAAAAACTACCCAACGGTACCACTGCAAAGCAAACTGTGGGTCTTTGCAGCAATACATCATAGAAATTCCGTAGAACCATAGATTGATTCCTAAACAAAGAAGAAAAAAAGAAACATTGGCGGGCGCCTTGCGATTTTGAATAAAAACAAAAAGACCCGTCGAAAAAATGACGGTGCTGACAAGGAACGTAGGGATAGCGTAGGGATTTAAAAAATAGAAGGTTAGTTTAAACGCCTCGAACATTTTTACGGATGGCCATGATGTCTTCTTCTCGCATCAAGCGATCACCCCAATAAAAGGGTGCGACCCGAAAGCCATGCTTAGCGCCCATGGAACGGATTTCTTGCATATTCTCTTGAGTAATCCGCCCCTTTCCGTGACTGTAATTCTCATAGCGCTCCTCGAGACTTAAGATCATGGCCTCAGCGAAACATCCGTATAATACATTTTTTGAAGGCAAACCGATATCAAAACCTAAATCGAACGAACTGGGAGCCTCACACATCCCCCCGGCGAAGGCAAAGATGTCGTTACGGTAGGCGGTCATGTAGGAGGTGTTCTTAGGGTAGGCAACATCACATATGATTGAGCCTGGCTTAAAGCACTTTAAATCTACCAGAGACTGAGAAGAGCTCGCGGCGGCAATCACGATATCAGCCTTCTTGGCCGACTCGTTATTGTCCGTAGAGACACTGATTTTAGCCTTGGAAATCCGTTTCATGGCTTCCTTAGCCTTGTTAAGGTTATCCTTGTTCCTGCCGGTAAGAATGATTTCTTTTACATCTTTAGCCAAGGAATGAGCGCAGGCACCGCCGATATCCCCCGTGCCACCGATCACCGTCACCGTGGCCTTGCCCATCTCAATACCCATCAGTTCTGCGGCTTTTTTCACCCCATCCAGGGCCATCGCCGCCGTAAAAGTGTTCCCCGTAGTCAAAGGAATTTTTACCATTTTTCTGAGTTCGTCATGATAACGCTCGCCCACAATGGAAGTAAATCCGCCCAGGGCCACAATGCCCGCGCCTAATCTTTCCCCAATGCGACAACCCTCCGCCACTTTTTGAAGAACTCTCTCGGGGCTTACGGTCAACATATCGGGAATGATAGGACACAAGACAAAATAGCCTTGCGTTGTTTTTCCAGTTTTAGACCGGAAATTGGGAATATCATAGGAATGATAAGAAGGCGTTAATTCGAAAAGTTTCAAAACAAAATCTTTTGTAACCGAAGTCAGGTCAGGTTTGAAGAATTTGAAATATCGGATAAGGTGATTAAAGTTGTAAGGATGCCCCATCACCACAAATCCGGTGGGCTTGTTAGCTCCTCGCAACCCCATGTCATTGTATCTTTCCGTGATAAACCGGTTTTCCATACCGTCCAAGATCAATTGGAAATTCTTAGTGAGTTTCTCTTGGAGAATGTCGGCAACGACGCGCTCGATGATGGGAATGCCCAAGCGGGCGGACACTTCAAGGGTCACCTGGGTGCCCTGGTCACGCTTTTCTAATTTCCATTGGCCTTTGAATTCCTCTAAATCCCCCACCAACGACTCAAAACAAATCGTAAAGTTTGAAAAATCAAAAACATCTTTTTGTTTCCAATGAATCGGAAGTCCATCCATATCGACTTGCCATTCGGAAAGGACACCGTTTTCTGTCCTTTCGATCACTTCCGCTTTTTTAACGTTGGGCATGAAACGGGGGAAATCTGAAACCTTGGATATCATGCGAAGCACTCGCCATCTTTTAGTGGGAATAAACCTTTGAATCTTTACTAAGATGACATCATCAGTCTTACAACGGAGAGTTAACGGTGACATAGGCTTCAAAAACAAACTTAGCCGAAGACCTTTAGCTTGTCAAGCCGCAACCCAAGTATTTACATAATGTTAAAGATACTATATAACTACTTTTAATAACTATTTAAATTGATTCTATCTCTTTGCTACTAGGAAGATTCAGATTTTAAGAATTGGATAAACGGAAGCTAAAATAATTCCTTAAACGCGGGGCTTTGTATACGGCATCAGAAAGATCATCGATGGCCCTATCATAAGCATCTTCTATGGCTGCGGAAGCGCCACGACTGAAGTCACTTATATGAGCATTGGAATCGCTATAACCAACACCTTCGCCGCGCACCTCACTTGACCAGATGGGATCATGCTCGAATGTCTTAAATTCCACAAGCATTTCCACCTCTGCCCGATACACAGTGAGATTAGGATCCGGATAGTCATAGCGAACGCTTAATACCTTGACGTAAAAGAAACCTGCGAGATCCGGGGTTTTAAACTTTACTTGAGCACCCGGTTCAGCCAATTCAACTTTGGAAAACATTTCGTGAAAAACCTCAAACATTCGCGAAGGTAAAGTTTGCTGAAGATGAAAGGCCATGGAATTGGATGCATCCGTTGAGGCGGAACCGTACCTATAAAATTTTTCGACCTTATCATCGACATACAAACCGATTTTTTGGCGGTACTCCGCGGGCGGGGTGCGAGGAGTCCCCAAGTTAATCCCTGACGCACCGCAGCCGGCCATCAAACAAAAAATAATGGTGATAGAAAACCACTTTCTAAGATATCTACGGTTCATCGTCCGCTCCTTTTTTCAGGATAAGATTTAACATCCGTCCCGCCGGTTGGCTTTGTGAATAAGGAATAAAGCGTAAAGGGCATCTTTTTCATTAAATAGATACGCAGCGCTACGATGAAGCTAAAAAGATCAAGAAGAAAAATCTGATGTAGTGTCAGTCGCAATCCATGGGCGCCGAAACATCCGCACGGACTTTCGCCTGCGGATAAAAAGAGATTGCTTGAACCGAGCGTCACCAAAAAAGAAAGGGATAAAAGGCAAATTCCCAGGGCGGTTTCCCGGAGCCTGTAACCCAAAATAAAAAAACATCCTAGAATCCACTCGGGCCACGGAATCGCACGCGCCATGAAAGGGATCCACAGAGGGGGAAAAACACCGTAGCGCATTAAAGAGGCTTCAAAATTTACGACGGGCTCTAAGAGTTTAGAGAATCCTGCGTAGGCGAAAATAAAGCCCACAAAAATACGAAGGAACACCCACCATCTTTTATTCGAGAACCAGCTCATGATCCTTTTTTCCCGGCGTCCATTTTTTTGAGCTCCTCTTCAACCCCATTGCCCCCTAACACCATTTTCCCATTCACAAAAAAGCTGGGCGTGGACTGTACGCCTAGACCTAAGCCCGCGTCTCTTTCCGCATTGATTTTTTTATCAAGCTCGGCTTTAGTCAAACAAACTGCAAATTGATTCAAATCAGGAATTTGACTTTCTTGGGCATACCTCAGGAACGGCTCTGCCGGGGTTGTTGGACTCTTGGGCCAAATTTCCTGTTCTGCATAAAGCCGGTCATGATATTGCCAAAAACGATTTTGAAGTGCAGCGCATTCCGCCGCCCGGTGAGCAAAAAAAGACCATTTATGGCTTTGCAATGGGAAGTGCATATAAACAAGACGGATCGAGGGCCCGCGTTCCGCAATGAGTTTCGTCAGAATGGGTTGAGCAATTTTACATGCCGGGCATTCAAAATCGCTGAATTCAATGATCTGAATGGGGGCATCTTTAGGGCCTTTCGCGCGCGGCGACTCGACCGTGGCCGAAGGCAACTGGGTTTGCAAGAGAAAACGTAGAATGAAAATGGTTCCCGCAAGGATCGTAACGAGAACAATCCCCAGCCAGAGATCCGATGGCTTTTTAGTGATTGTCATTCTGGTAAAAATGCTTTACAAAATTTGCGGCCTCGGAGACCTTCACAATTGTGGATTCGCCTGTGGTTCTGTCCTTGACGTCCACTTGGTCCCGTTTTAAATTTTTCTCGCCCACGATGATTTGGAGCGGGATTCCAATCAGGTCCGCATCGTTGAACTTCACACCTGCGCGTTCATTCCGGTTGTCGTACAAGACATCAAGCCCCAGGGACAAAAGCGTATCATAAAGCCTCTTGGCCTCGGTTCTGGTTCTTTCCTCGGATTCGTTCACCGTCAGGAGATGGACATCGTAAGGCGCGATCCAACGCGGCCATTTGATGCCTTTTTCGTCGTGATGTTCTTCAATGACAGCGGCCATCACCCGGTTCACCCCGATTCCGTAGCAACCCATGATGACGGAATGCCTTTTTCCAGTTTCATCCACAAAACAGGCCTCCAGAGTATCCGAATACCGGGTACCCAATTTAAAGATATGTCCAATCTCCATGGTCGTGATAATTTTTAGTTTTTCTCCGCAATCAGGACAATCGTCCCCTTCTCGGGTAAACCTTAGATCGCCTGCTGTCTCGATCTCAAAATCACGGCCTTGATTTACATTCTTTAAATGCCGGTCTTTTTGATTGGCTCCGGCCACAAAATCCGCCGTATTTTCAATATCCCAATCTGCAAAGAGGGTGATTCCCTTAAGTCCCACTGGGCCGGAAAATCCCACAGGCGCGCCGGTGAGCTTCTCGATCTCCTGGGCTGTCGCCATTCGCAGAACCTGAACGCCTGCAAGCCTTCTGAGCTTTCCTTCATTGAGCTCACTCTCACCCGTCACAAGCGCCGCAATGGGCTTTCCATCTCCTATATAAATCAGTGTCTTGATCATTCTTTCCGGCGCAATCTTAAAATGAGCGGATATCTCTTCAATCGTTCTCAGATTCGGTGTGTCAAAACCTTCCGCTTTTTTTCCGCCGCCGTCCGCACCCGAGGCCTTAGGTTTTTTCCGCGTAGCGATATCCATGCTCGACAGCTTCTTACATTTTTCGCACTGGACCACTTTGTCTTCACCGTATGAGGATTCCACCATAAATTCTTGGGAAACTTTGCCGCCCATCAAACCCGGGTCTGCGGTCACCACCTGAAAGCGAATCCCGAGTCTGGAAAATATTTTTCCATAGGCCTCCGCCATTTTTTGATAACTCACATCAAGCCCTAATTCGTCTCGATCAAAACTATAAGCATCTTTCATGATAAATTCCTTGGTACGGATAACCCCAAACCGCGGGCGAAGCTCATCGCGGAATTTTGTCTGAATCTGAAAAAGAGTCAGCGGAAGGTCCTGGTAAGATTTGATCCCGCCCGCAACCAAGTCTGTAATGATTTCTTCGTGGGTTGGCCCCAAAACAAATTCTTGGCCTGAGCGGGTGTGAAACGCAATTTTGTCGCCTCCCAGCGCGTCATAGCGGCCGGTCTTTTTCCAAATCTCGGCGGGATGGAGTGCCGGAAGAAGGACTTCGTCCGCGCCGGCACGAGACATTTCTTGGCGAATGATTTGAGAAATTTTTGAGAGGACTCGAAAGCCCAAGGGGAGATAACTGTAGACTCCGCTCGCCAATTGGCGAACATAGCCGGAACGAATCAGCAATCGGTGGGAGGGAGCCTCGGCCTCCTTGGGGGCCTCGCGCAGAGTCGGAATAAGCGTTTCAGTCCAACGCACAGGCCTTACTCACCGGCCAAAGACCGCTTTAATCCGGTCAAACACCTGAAGATTCACGATATCGTTATAAAGGACTAACACCATCAAGATCATCAAAAAGGTGAAACCGATTTGGGTCACCCTTTCTTGAAACTTCAGACTCACCTGCTTGCCCCGAACGGCCTCGATGATTAAGAAAACAAGGTGGCCGCCGTCCAAGGCCGGGATCGGAAGTAAATTAATCACGGCAAGGGAAATTCCTAAAACGGCGGTCAGATGAAGCAAATAAACAATCCCCAATTTTGCGGCGGTTCCCGTCATCGCCATGATCCCGATCGGACCGGAAATGGTTTTTAAGGAGAGTCTGCCCGAGACCAGATAAAAAAGTCCTTTATAGGTCATGACCGCGAGATTGACTTCCGTGATGAATGCCTCACGAATCGCGGTAGGAAAAGGAAGTTTTTCAATTTCAAAGGCCTCTTGATCGGGAAGGATTCCCACCCGAGGCAGGACATGCGTCTTGCCGAAAACATCCTTTATGGGTTCTAAACGCACAGGCACTCTAATGCTCAGTTCCTTTCCCTCGCGAACGACTTGCAAAGTCACTTCTTCGCGGGAAACTTGATTTAACTTCTCAGTCAGATCGGCCCATAGTTTGACAGGGGCACCCTCAAGGGTTACAACCCGGTCGCCTTTTTTAAGTCCACTCGCTTCGGCGGGATAGTCTTTTACAAATTCTCCGATCTGGGCAAGCGGAACGGGGCGGCCTATCATATAAATGGCGGCAAACAGGACAAAACTAAGAACATAATTCATTAGCACCCCGGCCGCCACGATAAAGATCCGTTTCCACACCGGCGCAGCCAAATAATCATAAGGACGCAGCTGGCCGCCTTCCAACTCCGAAGCAGATTCCCCAGAGGGCTTGACATAACCTCCGAAAGGAAAAAGGCTGATCGCATATTCCGTTTCTTTTCCTTTAAGGGAAAGAAGTTTAGGACCGAATCCTATCGAAAATTTTTCCACCCGGACCCCTGAAAGACGGCAGGCAATAAAATGGCCGAACTCGTGCACAAGAATTAAGATGCCCAGTACGATCGCTGTGGGAAGCAAACCAAAAAGGAAATTCATAAAAGGCTGGCAACCTCCTTACGCGCCCAATCATCGGCTTCAAGAATTTCGTGAAGCGTGGGATCGGATTTTACCCGGTGTTTTCTCATCACCCGTTCAATGGTGTTGGGGATGCCAAGAAAAGGAATCCTTTCCTCCAAAAAGGCTTCGACCGCCGTCTCGTTGGCCCCGTTAAGAACAGCAGGTAACGTTCCTCCCCGGCGCTTGGCCTCAAATCCAAATCCTAGACAGGGAAAACGCCGGGCATCCGGCTTTTCAAAATTCAAACTGCCGATTTCAGTCAAATCCAGCTTCGGAAAAATATGATTCAGTCTGTCCGGAAAACTCATTGCGTACTGAATGGGAACCCTCATATCAGCCACGGCCAATTGCGCCAAATGCGATCCATCAATAAATTCGACCAAGGCATGGACGATGGCCTCCGGATGGATTAGTACTTCGACCCGATCGACTTCCAGATTAAATAGATTCGCAGCCTCAATCACTTCGAGGCCCTTATTCATCAACGTCGCAGAGTCGATCGTGATCTTGGGACCCATTTTCCATTTGGGGTGTTTTAATGCTTCTTTAAGTGTAACATTTTTGAGAGAGCCTTTTTTATGCAAAAAGGGGCCTCCCGATGAGGTTAAAACCAGCTTTTTGACGGAACTCATGGGACGGCCTTCCAGACATTGCCACAGCCCGGAATGTTCGCTATCAATCGGCAAAAGTTTTGTTTTTTTCCTTTTGGCCTCCTTCATCAAAAGTTCACCGGCCATCACCAAAGGTTCTTTATTGGCGATCGCGACATCTTTTCCTTTTTGAATGGCCCGCAAAATGGGTTCCAAGCCCTGCGCACCCACGAGAGAAAAAATTACCTGCTTGGCTCCCGGCAAGGTGCTTGCTTCTAGGAGCCCTTCTTTTCCCACCACCAGCCGAATCCCCATTTTTTTCAAAGGGGCTTGAAGCTCTTTCGCCCTCTCGGCATCAAAAATACAAACTAATCGGGGATGAAACTCCTTCGCCTGCTCAAGAACTCTTTTTGTATTTTGTTTGGCGGCTAAGGCCACCACTTCAAACTGGTCCGGATGAAGGCGCACAATCTCCAAGGCTTTTTCTCCGATGGAACCTGTTGAGCCAATCACGGAAATTGTTTTCAAAACCGGTAGACCCCCGAAAAGGCGGTGATGTAATAGTAAACGAAGGGAATCGCGAGTAAGAGACTGTCCAAGACATCGAGAATGCCGCCCAGACCCGGCAAGTGGCCCGAATCTTTGACTCCGACATCCCGCTTGATCAAGCTTTCCGCTAAATCCCCCAGTCCTGAAAGAAGCCCCACAGCAATCCCCATAACCAAAAGGTGAACCATGCCCACATGCGTCAGATAAATCTTGGATGCGAGCGAGGCAAGGACGGTAGTTGAAAATCCGGCGATGGCCCCTTCAACGGATTTGGAAGGACTGATGTGCTCGATCAATTTCACCCGACCGAACATCTTACCGAGAAAATAGGCGGCGGCATCCCCCAACTTTGCAATCGAGACCACATAAAAAACCCATTTGGCTCCGTAAGGCAGATAACGAATTTTAATCAAAAAGGAAAAAAACCAAGCGACATAGACTATCCCAAAAACCGTGACCGAAGTGCTGACAAGGGCCTGCTCGCGCAGCCTTCTGTGAAAATTAAAAATAAAAAGACTCAAGCACGCAATGACAAAGATCAAAGGCTCCGCCGGAAAATAATAAGATAAGGGAAGGAGCGTCCCAAAAAAAAGCCCCAGTGCCCGGTTGATGACGATTCCTTTTTTTTCAGCCAGCGTTAGAAATTCATTGAGGCCCGCAATGACAAAGCCCTCAATGACCAGGAAAAAAATCCAGGGCGGGGCGATAAAAATCGTATACCAGGAAATGGAGACTAAGACGATTGAGATGAAGAGGCGTTTGGAAAGCTGACCTTGTTCTAGCATGGTCAAAGGGAAGTGCATTCCTCTATCAAACCGAAACGCCGTTTACGTTTTTGATAGGCCTCAATGGCTTTGTTGAATTCGTATTTGGAGAAATCCGGCCACAATTTTTCTGTTACGTAAATTTCGGTGTAAGAAATCTGCCACAGCAAAAAATTGCTGATCCTGAGTTCCCCGCTCGTTCGGATCAAAAGGTCAGGATCAGGCAAGTCGGCCGTATAAAGCGCTTCTTGGACCGTTGATTCAGTGATGGCTTCCGGACTTAAGGCTCCGGATTTGACTTTCTCGCAAATTTTACGGCATGCCTCAACAATTTCCACGCGTGCGGAATAACTGAGGGCCAAAGTAAATACAAGTTTGTTATAAGAGGCTGTCTCCTTCATATTTCGTTCGATCTTTTTTTGAATTTCCACCGACAAATCTTCCCGGGAGCCGATCGTATTGAAACGGATTTTATTTTCTTTGAGTTTCGGCAGTTCCTGATCAAGGTAGCGAGACAAAAGTCCCATGAGGAACTCTACCTCTTCTTTGGGGCGGACCCAATTTTCTTTTGAGAAGGCGTAGAGGGTAAGATAAGACACCCCGGAATCAATCGCAGCCTCAATAACGTCTTGAATCCTCTGGGCGCCCTTTTGATGCCCCTTAAAGCGAGGAAATCCTTTTTCTACCGCCCATCTTCCGTTTCCATCCATAATGATGGCCACATGCCGCGGGACATTTTGTTTCGGTGAAGAAGGCATCATAGAAAAATAGTCTCTTTGCGCTCCGAACCTACGGAGATGGCCTTGATGGGAACCTTGACCAAAGCCTCGAGACGCATCAAATATCGCTGGGCATTTTTAGGCAAATCTTTCCAGCGCCTTATCTTGGTAAGGTCTTCCTTCCATCCGGGATGCTCCTCATAAATCACCGAACATTTTTCTAAAATGGGTGTCTCGGCCGGATAATTTTTATAAGCCTTGCCTTGATACCGGTACGCCACTCCGATTTTAATTCGCTTCACGCCGCTCAAAACATCAAGCTTCATGACCGCCAGTTCGTCAAACCCATTGATGCGGCTTGCGTGACGGGCAATCACCGAATCAAACCAGCCGCAGCGTCTCGGCCGTCCTGTGGTGGAACCGAATTCTTCACCCTTTTTTTGAATGTATTCCATTAATTTCGCCGGAAATTGGGTGGGAAAAGGCCCCTCGCCTACTCGCGTGGTATAGGCCTTTACCACGCCAATAACGCGGTCGATCAAAGTAGGCGCCACGCCGGTTCCTGTAATGGCACCTCCCACCGAGGCATTGGAAGAGGTGACATAAGGATAGGTTCCATGATCCACGTCCAAAAAGGTTCCTTGTGCGCCCTCAAAGAGAATTTCTCTTTTCTTTTTGGCTGCCTCGTAAAGGTAGAGCGCCGTATCACGGACAAAAGGTTTAAGCCGCTTGCCGAAGTCACAATATTTTCCGTAAATTTCTTTGAAAGAAAGCCCTGGGTGCCCGTAGATCCTCCGCAAAATGAGATTTTTTTCGTCCAACACACTTTGAAGCCGTTCACGAAAATATTCGTGATCCATGAGATCGGCGACCCGAATACCCGACCGGGCCACCTTGTCTGCATAGCAAGGACCGATTCCTCTTTTGGTCGTCCCAATTTTTGTCGTCCGGTGCCCCCGCTCTTCCTTTAATTTATCAATCAGCCAGTGATAAGGAAAAATGACGTGCGCCTGATTGGAAATAAAAAGGCGGCCTTTCACCGCGATTCCGTTTTTTTGTAACATGGCAACTTCTTCAAAAAAGGCCTCGGGGTCTAAAACCACGCCGTTGCCAATCACACAGACTTTGCCCGGATTTAAAATTCCGGAAGGGATGAGATGGAGAACGAATTTACGGTCTTTGATTTTAACCGTATGACCCGCATTGTTACCGCCTTGGAAACGGACCACGATGTCGCATTTTTGGGCAAGAAGATCGATCATCTTTCCTTTGCCTTCATCGCCCCATTGGGCCCCGATTAAAATACAGTTCATGATCTTACAGCTTCACTAATTTGACGTCGATAATGGCGGGGAACTTTTTGATCTCGTCCAAGGCCTTCGGCGGAACATTTTGGTCGGTATTGATAATGGTAAGCGCCATGGTCCTACTTTGTTTCTTGATGCGTCCCAAAGTCATCGCAGCGATATTGACACTGTTACGACCCAAAATATTGCCAAGTGTTCCCACCACACCCGGCTTGTCTTCGTTGTGAATAAAAAGCATGTACCCTTTCGGTTCGGAATCCAAAAGAAATTCATTGATTCGGACAATCCGGGGATCGCGATTTCCAAAAAGCGTTCCCATGATCCGGTTGTTACTCTTTTCATGATTCTCAGAAGTTTCAATCTCAATAAAATTAGCGAAATCTTTCGCCTCGGTAATTTTAGATTCCACCACGGCGATCCCGCGCTGACGGGCCAAGGCGGGGGCGTTGACAAAATTAACATTGCCTCCACTGATCGGGGCTAAAAGCCCTTTCAATACAGCAACGGTCAATGCCGCGACGGGATATTGGGTAACCTCTCCGCAGTAGCGGACCGTGACTTCACGAAGCTTTCCTCCAAAAAGCTGCGTGTGAATCAGTCCCATGCGTTCGGCCAAGACAATCCAAGGCTGGAGGATTTTGTAAGTCTCCGGGTCAAGCGATGGAAGATTGACTGCATTACGAATCGCCCGGTTATAAAGGGCATCCACCACTTGCTTGACCACAGCCACGGAAACATTTTCTTGAGCTTCGCGCGTGGCGGCACCCAAATGAGGAGTGGCGATCACTTCGGAACATTTTAAAAGTGGATTTCCATCCGGGGGTTCTTTCTCGAAGACATCAAGCGCAGCCCCGGCCACTTTCCCTGAACGAATCGCTTCCAGTAAGGCTTTTTCCTCAATAATTCCTCCCCGGGCACAATTGATGATTCGAACACCCCTCTTCATTTGTTGGAAGGCAGCTCGGTTGATCAAATATTTTGTTTCCGGCGTAAGAGGCGTGTGCACAGTGATAAAATCCGCTTCTTTAATAAGGGCCTTAAAATCACACGTCGAAACACCCATGGGCTTAATGCTTTGATCCGTGAGAAAAGGATCAAAGGCGAGTACCTTCATCCCAAATCCCTGACTTGCCTTTTTTGCGACTTCCTTACCAATCCGTCCCAGACCAATGATACCCAGTGTTTTTCCGCTCAGTTCCGTACCTAGGAATTCTTCACGCCTCCATTTACCTTGCGAAAGTGAGACACAGGCCTGTGGAATTTTTCGGGCGAGCGCCATCATCATAGTCATGGTGTGTTCCGCAGTTGCTGTGGTATTTCCTTCGGGTGTGTTCATCACGATGATGCCCTGTTTTGTGGCCGCATCCAGATCCACATTATCAACGCCGACCCCCGCTCTTCCGATCACCTTCAAACCCTTGCCTTGTTCAATGATATCTTTCGTAAGGCGTGTGGCGCTGCGGACGATCACGGCATCATAATCGCCGATGATTTTTTTAAGCTCTTCAGGTGACAGGCCTAGTTTAATATCTGCCTGAATCTTCTTTTCCTTTTTAAGGAGCTTTAACCCGTCAACTTCTAATTTATCCGCAACCAAAACCTTCATGATTTGAGTTGTCCCTCTCTGGCGCAATTTTTTAAGGCTCTTTTCAATGCGGCCAAACCAAGATCAATATCTTTTTTTCGTATGAATCCCATGTGGGCCATGCGGATTACTTTGCCTTTCATCTCGCCCTGCCCGCCCGCTAAGGTGATCCCGTCTTTCGTGCGAATGGATTCTACCAGTTCTTCTCCGTCTATTCCCTCCGGAACAGTTACGGCCGTAACACCGTTCGAAGGCCGTTCGGCAAACAACTGGAAACCAAGACGCCGGAGCTGTTCGCGAGTATAGCGTGCTAATTGCTCAGAGCGTTTAAGCATCGTACCCAGCCCTTCATCTTCAATCCGGGTCAGAGCTTTTTTCAACCCTACCACCAATGAAATCGCGGGTGTAAAAGGCGTGTCCCAATCCGTCAAAGATTTTTCGTAAAGGCGCAAATCAAAATAAAAACGCGGGAGCTTTGCCTGCTTCATTCGTTCTGCTGCTTTGGGACTGACAGAAAGAAAGGCGAGGCCTGGGGGGAGCATCAGACCTTTTTGCGACCCCGAAATAACCAGATCCATCCCCCATTCATCGGTTTCAAGAGGATCTGCGGCAAGACCGCTTATGGCATCCACAATAAGAAGTGGTGATTTACTTTTAAGCCGCTTACCGATCGCTTCTAAATCGAAGGCAACCCCTGTGGATGTCTCGCAAAGCTGGAGGCAGATTGATTTGATGTTTGGATTTTTTTGCAGGGCCTTTTCAATATCCTCCACCCGAACGGTTTTTCCGTATTCATACTTCAGGATTTCAACTTGAAGCCCAAAGGCCTTAGCAATCTTCCAAAATCTTTCGCCGAATTTTCCGGCATCCACCACGAGAAGGGTATCACCCGGGGAATGGAAATTGATAAGCGAGGCCTCCATCGCGCCCGTTCCCGAGGCCGCAAAGGTATAGACCGGATGACGCGTTTTGAAAACCCGTTTCAGCCCCTCACTTACCTCCTGAAAGAGTTTCTGATATTGAGGAGTCCGGTGATGAAAAAGCGGTTCGCCCAGGGCTTTTAAAATATCCGGCGGCACCGGCGTGGGACCGGGACTGAGCAATAACATTTTTTGTTTAGGCATGAAAAATACTACGACCTTCGGTTAGGACTTTATAGGCTCGCCTCTTGAAGCGATAACGTGATCGACAATGCCGTAGTCTTTAGCTTCTTGGGCGGACATAAAATAATCCCGGTCCGTATCCTTGACAACCCGCTCAAGAGGCTGGCCTGTGTGTTTAGCCAAAATCAGATTGAGATGATCTTTCAGCTTCAAAATCTCTTTGGCTTGAATTGATATATCGGACGCCGTACCTTGTGCGCCGCCCCAAGGTTGATGGATCATGACGCGGGCATTGGGAAGTGAAAATCTTTTGCCTTTGGTTCCGGCGGTGAGTAAAAGCGCCCCCATACTTGCGGCCTGTCCCACACAATAAGTTGAGACGTCACATTTTACAAATTGCATGGTGTCATAAATGGCGAGTCCCGCGGTCACCGAACCACCCGGACTATTCACATAGATATTGATGTCTTTGTTGCCATCTTCCGTTTGTAGAAAAAGGATTTGGGCGATGATCAAATTGGCGATCGTATCGTCAATGGGGGTACCGATAAAAACGATCCGGTCTTTGAGAAGTCGTGAGTAAATATCGTAGGCCCTTTCGCCGCGTCCGGATGTCTCGATCACCATTGGAACCAAGTAACCACTCATGAAGTCCTCCTTCGCGTTATTTTCTATTTGCGCTGTCTTTAATTAACTGGACAACTTTTTCGTTTAAAATCTGCATCCCCAGAGATTCTTTTGCGTCCGCGTGCTCTGAGTAATATTTCTTTATGCCATCCAAGTTCTGCCGGTGCCGCTCGGCGGTCTCCTGATACTTGGCTTCAAAATCAGAATCTGTCACTTGCAACTTTTCTTTTTTGGCGATGGCATCCAAGAGAAAAGAAAGCCGGACCTGTTTTTCGGCCTCAGGCTGAAGTTTTTCAATAATGGCCTTGGCTTCTTTTCCGAGCACCTCAGCAGGCATGCCTCTTTTGTATAAATCTTCCAAGGTAGACTCCGCCAAATGATTCAATCGTCTTTCGACCACACCTTTGGGCACCGGAAAAGATGTTTCTTTTAAAAGAACATCCAAAAGGGCCATCTCGAATTCCACTTCCGCCTTCCGGGATTTCTCGGTCTCGATTTGTTTTTCAATCTGCCGGCGAAGTTCAGCCAAGGTTTGAAACTCTCCCGTTTCCTTTGCCAGCTCGTCATCGATAGGTGCGAGCTTCTTTTCTTTTACCTCTTTAACCTTCACTTGGAAAACCCCGGTCTTGCCCGCCCATTCTTTTCGTCCGAATTTTTCCGGGAACTGGATTTTAACTTCGCGTGCTTCGCCGCCTTTAACTCCAACAAGCTGAGTTGAGAAACCTTTAAGAAACTCTCCCTCTCTTAATTCAAACCAGTCATCTGTGCGCTTCTCCGCCTCTTTACCATCGACCGTCAAAGTGTAATCCGCAATAAGAAAATCTCCCATCACCGCCGCGCGGTTTTCTACGACCGAATATTTACCCAGGGATTCCTGGATTTTCTTAAGCGTGCCCTCGACCTCTTCTGCGTCGACCTTCACTTCACTTTTCTTGGCCCAGAGCCCGCGGTATTTGCCGAGTTTGATTTCCGGCGCAACTTCAAGGGTGGCCTCATAGCTCAATTTTTCCGGGGTAAACTCTATCCCTTTAATGGCGGGCCGGCCTAGAAAGTCGATTTGCTTATCCTTGAGGGCATCGCGGAGCGAGCGAGAGACAAGGTTCTCTAAGACTTTTTCTTTGGCCTGTTCTTTGAAGTGCTGCTCGAGCACATCGCGAGGAGCCCTACCCGGACGAAAACCAGGCACCTTGGCCTGTTTGCCCATCTCGGTATAAAAAAACTCGTACTCCTCCTTGATGAGGTCTTGGGAAACTAAAACCGAAAGGACTTTCTCACAGGGGGCTGTATCTTTGACGCTTGTTTTCACGCTCAATCTTTCCTCCAAAAATAAAAATTTTCGAGCGAGCGGAGGGATTTGAACCCTCGGCCCCAACCTTGGCAAGGTTGTGCTCTACCACTGAGCTACGCTCGCAGGGATAAACTATTTCGTCCTAACTTCAAAAAACATCGTATTTTAGAGGCAACTTAACAAGTTGTCAAATAAGGGGCTTGTCCTGCTTGGGGCATATGATGGAAGAAAGGACGGATGCGGTCAGAACCGCCAAAATAAAGCCCAGGGCAAAGCCAATGGGGATAGGGTAGTGGTCCTGAATCAACATTTTAATACCAATAAAAACCAAAATCACGCACAAGGCATAATGCAAGTGGTGGAAAAGTCTCATCATTCCCTCCAGGGTAAAATAAAGCGCCCGCAGGCCCAAGATAGCGAACACATTGGAAGTATAAACAATAAAAGGATCGGTGGTAACAGCCAAGATGGCGGGGATAGAATCCAAGGCAAAAATCACGTCGGTCGTTTCAACGACAATTAAGACCACCATCAGGGGTGTTGCCGTGAGACAATTTTTTGTTCTTACGAAGAATTTACTTCCTTCAAAATCTGAGCTGACAGGCATCACGCGGCGGAAAAGCTTCAGCATGGGGTTTTTCTCAGGATGAATTTCTTTGTCTTTCTCGGAGTAAAGCTTGATACCCGTATAAATCAGGAAGATCCCAAAAAAATAAACGATGAAGTGAAAGCGTTGAATGAGTGCAATCCCTAACGCAATAAAAATTCCGCGCAGCACCAAAGCCCCCAGAATCCCCCAAAAAAGGACCTTGTGTTGGTACTGGGGCGGCACCCTAAAATAAGAAAAAACTAAAAGAAAAACAAAAAGATTGTCAACGCTTAGAGATTTTTCTAAGAGATAACCCGTTAAGAATTTTAATCCTTGCTGAGGCCCATAGACTAAAAAAATTCCCAGGTTAAAAAGGAGGGCGAGTGCGATCCAAAAAGCGCTGAGTAACAAGGCCTCTTTGACCTTGATGGCGTGAGCGCGGCGATGAAACACGCCCAGATCTAAGACAAGCATGGCAATCACAAAAAGGCCGAAGCCAACCCAGACGAGTAATGAATGGTGGTGCATCAGAAGACCGCGGTTTCTCCCCTGCCCACGGCCTTGGCCTTGGTGAGGGCCCCCTCGGCTTTTTCTAGAACATCATGGGCATCGATCGCTTCCTCGGAGAGACAGCTTGCGATCCCCATGGACAGTGAAAGTTTTATTTTTTTGTCTTCAAAACCAAATTCGCGTTCTTGAACCAGACACCGCAATCTTTTTGCCACCACCATCGACTGTTCTTTAGAGGTATGGGGTAAAAGGGCGATAAACTCATCACTTCCGATCCTTCCCATCAAATCCGAGGCCCGGAGGTTACGCAACATAATCCCGGCTAATTCTTTTAAAAGAAAATCTCCGAACTTTTCACCGCTTTTGGAATTGATCTGATGAAAATCATCCACATCCAATAAGAGACAGGACATCTGCATTTTATACCGCTTCACACGATGAATTTCTTTTTCGAGACAGGTTAAAAGAAAACGCCGGTTGTAGACTGAGGTTAAAGGATCCGAGATGGATGAAAGCCGTGTCATCTCGGTCAAAATCTTCATGCGCGTAAGGGACCGGATACGCACCGCAACTTCTTCTGCGAAAACCGGCTTGGTCAGGTAATCGCACGCGCCTCTTCTAAACGCCAAGAGTTTTGCCCGCACATCTTCTTTTTCACTCAAAACCAAAACAGGGATCATGGTTTCTAAATTTTTAGGCCTCAGCGCATCAATGAGCGCCAACCCGCTGACGCCGGGAAGAATCGCCTCCACCACAACCGCATCCCAGGATATTTCATTGAGTTTTTCTAAAAATTCCTCTCCTCGTCTGAAGTGATGGACTTCGTAACCTTCATCATGCAGAGCCCGGCCAATCAGGTCATGGGTGACGGGATCGTCATCGACAAGCGCCACCACTTGTTTGGGTTTGACCTTGGCTAAAATCTGATCAATCTTTGAGGGGTTAAGGCCTTCTTTGGTCATTTTTATTTTCTATTTTTGCGGCTAGAGGGAGTCGAACCCCCACCCCTTACGGGACAGGATCCTAAGTCCTGCGCGTCTGCCAATTCCGCCATAGCCGCGGTAAAATCAATTCAAGATGTAAAATTAGAAATTTAAAACAAAAAATTATCTTTCGTTTGATTCATGGTGCTTTTATTCTCCTCCTTAATTTCTAATTTTGCATTTTTAATTTTGAATTTTTAATTAGTTCCTGCCCCCTGAAGGAGTCGAACCTTCGACCCACTGATTAAGAGTCAGCTGCTCTACCAACTGAGCTAAGGAGGCAAATAAAGACTGCGTTAAATTCGGCAGGCTGTTAAGCGGTAGCAATATACAACAGATAACGGCGGGAGACTACTGGTTCGACGCAATTGAAATTGGCAGATGCCAATTTCAATCTTGCTCACCATAGTACCGAGCATTCCCATAAAATTAATCGAGCCGAGGTACTACCTCTGATAAATTTCCCTGACTCCACGGGTTAATTCCATATAGCGCTCGCGATGAACGCTATAGCTCTTACCTTCAATGGGAAGCTTTTCGAACTCCTTCATGGCCGCTTGAAAACGCTTCATAGTCATCGGATGGCTGGTGGAGTAATCATAAAGATAGGGCGTCCATTCAGGCGACGGATGAAGAAGCCGGCCCATGATATCCAAATAGCCCTGCGGGTCCTTACCCGTCTGGGACATATAACGAAGCGCATTGCGATCCGCTTTTTGGAGACGGACTTCGATTGTACTCGTTCTTGATTCCACCAACGCACTCGCTAAAACAAGTCCACCTGCCGCCAAACTTCCGAACGGACCTAAAAAGGGCGCGGCGATGATCCCAGTTTTTGTCAAAATGCTTACCGCCTTGCGTTTTTTAGAAAGCCGGGGATCGGGAATTTGAAGCCATGCAATTTCATGAGACAAGATGGCGGCAAGTTCTGCTTCATTGCGAAAAAAATTGAGAAATCCGGTGGTAACATACACAAATCCGCCCGGGGCGCTTGTGGCATACAGCCGGTCGTCATAGAGCACGGTAAACTGGTATCGAAGATCTTTTCGGGATGCTTTCTTTGCTAACGTCCTTCCCATCCTTGTGACGTAGCCCACCGCTCGCGGTTCGGAATAGACACGAAAAGAAGCAAGGATCGCTTGATGGATCTGTCTTCCAAGTTCATTTTCCTTACTATGAAAAGAACGTTTCTCTTCTTCGGATTTTAAGGATTGGGGAGCACGGTCGCGGGCACAGCCGTTGAGGAGGAAGAAGATCATCGCCCATGCTATTTTTTTTCTTAGGAGCATACTTAGATTCCCAGCATTCACTTTGAATCTTGCACCTGCCCTAAAGGACGGCCGGTTAAGTTAGATTTGCTGCTCGAATAAAGTGTCGGGATTCCATAATTCTTAGGTGCAATATTCCGTGCGCCCGGCAGGACTCGGCGCCCTTCTCCGCCAAACTGCCGGCGGATTCGGGTCGGCCACCCGCCGCAATAAACTGCTCCTTGACGTCGCAGTCCATAAAACTGCGGCTCCCTTCGAGTCCTGTATCGCATTGATTCTGATTTTTGCGCCCGGCAGGACTCGAACCTGCGGCCTACTGGTTCGAAGCCAGTCACTCTATCCAACTGAGCTACGGGCGCTGATAACCTAATTATTTAATGAGTCCTAAATCAGCGCCAGTGCCAATTTCCTTAATTTTCCAATTCGTACATATTGGTACGGGCGCAATAACGGTTATTTGCTGTGTCTATGTTATCCAGTCGTAACCGCTAATTTCGGCTGACCGATTCAACTTCGCCGTCCTTGAGGACGAGCGCATGTCACTTTTTTATTCACTACCTCTCGTTATTCGTGAGAGGAATTTTACTGCGCACTCCCTTTTGCCTAGCCGTCCTTTAGGACGGCGCACGGAACTTTGCGCGCGATTTCAACTATGAACCCGCCATGAATTTCACGCAGCAGATCGGCTATTACCGGCAGTCCTTTAGGACGGGCGCACTAAAAACAAACTTTATCCTCTTAGATATTCCCGCAAAAATTTTCTGCGCCTGGGGAAGGTTTTCAATTGCCATTCATGCATTTCTTGAAGCCATTCCAGCTTTTTTTTAGGGGTAATCTTCATCCATCGAAGTAAACGTTCATCGTCGGTTTCCCAATGGAATTTCACAAACTATTCCTCAGCTTCTTAATTTTTTTCAATTCCTTAATATCCCATTGATCCACATCGCGGCCCGCAGATCGCTTCATCCGAATGAGATCGTCAATAGAAATAACAGGAAGGTTGAGGTCATCCACACGAAACCGCTTTATTCCTTTTCTTGCCTTTTCAAAAGTCACTGGCGAGTCTATGATTAGATCGATTTCTTTTAATTCTTTGTCTTTATAAAAATTAAACGCCTTCATGTGCTTATTTTTAATCCATTCTTCACGGGTTTGGCGATCGATGAATTGCATGGGATCAACAGGCTGTTTCACGCGGTAACCTTTTTTCTTCAAAATTTTAATAATCTTGAGGAGATTCCTATCGGTCATTTCAACCAAAATATCAAGATCGGCCGTAGTCCTCAACCCTCCCAAGAGATTAACGGCAATCCCTCCGACAATCAAATATCGAACTTTCTGTCGTTGAAACTCGCGAAAGATTTCTTCATAGATCATAGAAAAATCCTCATTTGATGCCTTGGGAGATATCGGCCAATTATCTAAAGAAACAAAGCTATTTTAATCGAAAAATGACCGGTGTCACTCTGAACCGTCGAAGACTAAGGCTATGGCGCCAAGATCTCCCACCTGATCTCCCAGGCCCGTTTTGACAATGCGGCAAGCCTTATATAAGGAAGGCCATGCGTGTCTTCCAGTGGAATCCATCATGTAAGGCCAAAGCAGCTCGGAGGATTTCATCACACTGCCGCCCAAGATAAGCATTTGAGGATTTAGAATATTAATGAGGTTTGCCAGTCCAATGCCCAGGTAATACCCTGCTCTTCGGAAGGCTTCGAGCGCAAGACTGTCCTTGGCTCTTGCGACCTCCGCCACCATTTCACCGGTGATTTTTAAATGCGGACCCACCCTCTTTTTTATCTTTGAAGATCTTCCCTTAGAAATTTCTTCACGGACGAATTTTGCAATGGCGGTTCCCGAGGCATACGCCTCGAGACAACCGTGATGACCGCATCCACACTGCGCACCTCCGGGAACAATAATCGTGTGCCCTACCTCCCCCGCTCCAAAGGATGTGCCAAGCAATAACTTTTCATCCAGAATAATTCCACCGCCAATTCCCGTGCTGATCGTAAGATACACAAAGTTATTGGTCTGCCTCCCTGCCCCAAAAACTTTTTCACCGATCGCTGCAACATTCGCGTCATTGCCGATAAAAACAGGCAGTCCAGTTTCCTTTTTAAAAAATTTTTTGAGGTTAAACCCTTCCCAGCCGTGTAAGTGCGGAGATTTTTCAACGATACCTGTGTGAGGATTCATGGGGCCGGGGATTCCCACGCCGATCCCAAGGATTGATTTTCTTTCTTGGACCTTAGACTTTAAAGAATTGAGAGTTTGGGCAATTTTTTTGATCCCGAGAGAATAATTTTTTCCGGTCTGAGTCGGAAGAACTACTTTGTGGAGGATTTTGCCGCTGGAATTCCCAAGGGTGATGGAGACTTTCGTGCCTCCGATGTCGACCCCAAGGGCGTACTTCATTTTGAATTGGCCGGGGAGGGAATTGAACCCCCCACGCAGGGATTTTCAGTCCCTCGCTCTACCACTGAGCTACCCGGCCCCAAATAAACCACTGCCCGCCAAAATGCTTGGCGGGTCCGCCACGCTTTGTGGCGGAAGCTACCCGGCCCTTTAAATCTTTCCCTGGCGAAACGCTTCCCAAATTTTCTTTGTTTTTCCTTTGATTGCCTTATGACAAAACCGGTTAGCTTCTTCCAACCAATTGAGTTTATTTTCCGCAGATAACCGGCTATAGGCAAGAATATCATTCACAGTATAAGAATGACCAAATCCTTTGCGTTTCATTTCCTAATGAGTCTCTTTATCTTCTTTAAAGCTTCGATATCGTCCAAGTCTTGTGCGCGCTTTGCCTATTTTTTCAACCGAATGAGATCATTAATTCCTATGAGATGCAAACGAAGATTTCCCGCATGAATCGTTTTAGAATTCCGCTTGGCTTCGGCATACGACAGAGGCACGTTAACCAATAGATCAATCTCTTCATAGGGCCTGTTCGGATGATAAAGATTCAAAGCAATCATACCTTTCTCTCGCTTCCATTTTTTCCCAATTGATGGGTTTTAGAAAATCGTCAAGGGAAACAGGAACTTTCGGTCTAAAACCTAATGAACTCAAAGCCTTATTTAAACACTTCAAATTTTTTTCAGAGCGGTCAATTAGAATATCAAGGTCTTTTGTGAAACGAGGAACCCCATAAAGGTTGACGGCCATTCCACCGGCGATCAAATACTTAACCTTCGTCTCTTGAAAGACTTGAAAGACAGATTCGTAGTACACAAGATTTGAGGGAGATTATAGGAGAGCGGGCGTCAAAGTCAAAACTTTTGACAGTAGGAAATTTGTTTCGGATTAAGTTCCGAGAAGTCCTTATTCAAAATCCTTATTCAAACCCGATTTGATATAGGTTGCCCCATTGAGGGTCTTTTGTTTGGAATAAGTCGTGGTTCCTGGTTTATCGGTGAAATCGGAATTCACATCCGAGGCAATACCGATCCAACCATTGGGAAGTGAAACTTGAAATGAATACCTGGTCTGAGAAGTCGTTGCAAAATCCTGATCCAAATTCGACGCAATGCCGGTCGCGGTGACGGCATTACCTTTAATGGTAACGGTTACCGTCTTCTGACTGGAGTAGGCCGTGGTCGTAGTGGTTGCGTAATTTTTATCCAGACCGCTTGCGATCCCGGTTGAGCCATCCGCCTGAGGGGTCTGGGTCGAGTAAGTGGAAACG
>CAYJTB010000016.1:0-44085 GCA_964372875.1 uncultured bacterium | reverse complement strand
CATCGACATCAGGAGGTCTTTTTTTATCTATTCCTTAAGGAAGCGCCATTCGGTGTAACGCCCTGTTGGGCCCGTGTTACTTTTTGTTGAAAAGCCTCTAATTCTATAGGAAGTTCTGCGGCTTGCCACGCGCTCGCCGAGGTCACTCGCCATAAATTTAGAAGGTGGTTTCAAGGGGCCGAAACAGGTATAATATTGCCCTTCTATGAGCCTCCAAATTTCAACAAAAAAACTCAAAGTTGGCCTGCTTAGCTTAGGCTGTCCCAAAACCCTTGTAGATAGCGAACTTATCTTGGGTAAGCTGGATTCCCAGCGTTATGATATTGCAGAAAACATCAGCAATTGTGATATTGCGGTGATCAATACCTGCGCTTTTATCCGTGATGCGCAAGAAGAATCGATTGAACAGATTTTGCGTCTCATTGAATTAAAAAAAGAGGGCGATATCCAAAAGATCGTTGTCGTGGGGTGTCTTACGCAAAGGTTTTTGCCTGATCTTGAAAAGGAATTTAAAGAAGTAGATGCCTTTGTGGGTACAGGTGAATATTCCAAAATCCCTGAAATCCTCGAGCAAGTTGCGCAGGGCCAAGAGGTTTCACAGACAGGCGCGCCCGGGTATTTATATACCTCCGGTGAGAGACGGGTCAGCCTCACACCTTTCTATTATCGTTATTTAAAAATCTCAGAGGGATGCGATCACACTTGTTCTTTTTGTGTGATTCCGCAATTCCGTGGCCGTCACCGTTCAAGACAAATGAAAGATATTGTGACGGAGGCGAAAGGGTTGGTGGCTGAAGGTGCCAGGGAACTTATTTTGACAGGTCAAGACACGACGTTTTTTGGCTATGATACGGGCGGCAGGTTTCTTTTATCCGAACTTCTCCGGGAACTCAATTCCATTACCGATCTTCGCTGGATTCGGGTTTTGTACGCTTATCCTTCTTTGGTCTCGAATGAACTTATCGAAGCGCTGGGTTCTTTAGGTAAGGTTTGCCATTATCTTGATATGCCGCTTCAGCATACGAGTGATAGGATGCTTAAAAGTATGCGAAGAGGAACCACCAGTGAAACCACCCGGCGGCTGATCAAAAAACTTCGGAATCAAATCCCCGATCTTGCCATCCGTACAACTTTTATTGTGGGATATCCGGGAGAGACCGAAAGAGATTTCCAAGAGCTTCTTGAATTAATGGAAGAAGCACGGTTTGAAAGATTAGGGATCTTTACCTATTCCAAAGAGGAGGAATCGCACGCAGCCTCTTTGCCCGGGCAGGTGCCTGAAAAAATAAAAGAAAAAAGACTCGAGCGGGGCATGATGCTGCAGCAAAAAATTTCAGAGGAAAACAATGCGCGCCTCATTGGAAAAGTGTTCCAGGTCTTGCTAGAAGAAAAAGACCCGACGTCCTCCGGACTGTGGCGGGGCAGGAGTTACATGGATGCCCCCGAAGTGGATGGCAGCGTCATGGTAAAAACGAACGGCAGCAAAGATTCAAACCGCGTTCTTCATCCCGGAGATTTTGTCTCGGTCCGCATCACAGCAACTCAAGAATACGATCTTGTCTCAACGCTTTTGCCTTCCTAATCAACTGTCTTATTCTAGAATCGTTCTAGGACTCGTGATTCCTTTTTTGATCTTCCGAGTGGACCCTTTTAGCGGCGCGCTCGGGCAGTGGCAATATTGGGCCGCAATTTTTCTTTTTATTTTTGGAGCACTGACAGATTTCTGGGACGGCTGGGTTGCCCGCAAACAAAATCTCGAAACTTCCTTCGGTCGGATCCTTGACCCCACCGCAGACAAAGTCTTCATTCTTGCCACCATGACAAGTTTCGCTTTGAAGGGTCTTTATTCTTATTGGTTTCTTGTGCCGCTTTATTTGCGCGAGATTTCCGTGACTTTCAGCCGGATTGTGTGGATGAAAAAGGGAAAGGCTGTCGGTGCTGAACAGGCAGGAAAAATCAAACTGTGTCTGCAGGTGGGTTCGGTCTTGTGGTCTTTTGTATGCTTAGCCTGGCCAAATACGTTTAATGATTTATTGAATCACTTGCTTATCACCGTAGCTTGCATGGTAACGCTTTATTCGGGATTCACCTTTTTCTTGCACAATAGGACTCTTTTAGCGGATCCCTCGTTTCACCGAAAGGTCTCAGCGGTGGGCGTAGGATACTTAAAACCTTGTCCCGGTACCTACGGCAGTTTGTTGGGCTTAATTATTTTTTGTATCGTGGGACGAGATCTTCTACTCCATCTTACCCTCTTGACTTTTTTTCTTATCCTTGCTTATCAATCGATTCCACGAATGGGTCTTCAACCGCACGAAGACCCGCGGGAAGTGGTGATCGATGAAGTCTGCGGAATGTTGGTGGGTTTTTTGGGGATTCCCATTACAGGGATGAGTCTTTTGATTGGATTCCTTCTCTTCAGAATTTTTGATACCACTAAAATTCCTCCCTTAAACTGGCTTGAGAAGAAAAAAGGCGTTAACGGAATTATGTGGGATGACTTAGGCGCGGGTGTGTTTACCTGGATTATTTTAAGGCTTATTTTTCCGTGAATAAGCGCCCGACCGCGGAACTTCTTACCCTTGGTACGGAATTATTAACCGGTTCCACGCTGAACTCCAATGCCGCCTATTTGGGAAGAGAACTCACCAGCTTAGGCTTTAAAGTCCATCATCAGTGTGCGGTCAGAGACGAGCCGAAAGTCATCACAGAGGCTTTGGGGCAGGCCTTAAAGCGTTCTGATGTAATCGTGATCACCGGCGGTCTTGGGCCGACGCCTGATGACATTACCCGGGAAACCATCGCAGATTATTTCCAAGTCCCTCTTTTGTTTTCTCCCAGACAATATCATCTGATCAAGCGTCTTTATCGTCAACGGGGCAAACGAGTCCCCGCAATTGTAAAAAAAGAGGCCTATTTTCCTTCAAACGCGAAGCCCGTTTTGAATCAATTCGGAGTCGCGTTAGGTTTTATCATTGAAGAGGAGGGAAGAATTGTGATTGTTCTCCCCGGGGTGCCAGGAGAGCTCACCCGGCTTTTTGAAACACGAATTAAAAATTTTCTGCCAAAGAAATTTAAAGCGGGTCCCATTTATTCTCTCGTCGTAAAAACGGTTGGGCTCTCAGAGCCTTCCATGATGCAGCGATTGGGAAACGACTTTTTTAATTTGGGCACGTTTGAATTTGGAATTTATCCGAGCGCGGGCGAGGTAAGCATTCGAATTTACGCCGACTCCAGTCTCTTGATTTCTAGAATCAGGAAGTGGGTGAAAGAAAAACTGGCAGGGGACATTTATAGTTTTTCAGATGAGACTTTAGAACAGGTTGTGGGAGGGGAACTTAAAAAACGCCGATGGTCAGTTGGCATTGCCGAAAGCTGCACAGGAGGAAGGATTTCAGAGAAGGTTACTTCTGTTGCCGGAGCAAGCGGTTACTTTAAGGGCAGCGTGGTTGTTTATCACGATAAAGTAAAACAGGATCTTATGGGAGTGCCGGAAAAGATTCTCACGGGTAAAGGGGCAGTCTCACGGGAATGCGCCCTTGCCATGTCCCGAGGTGTCAAAGAAAAAACAAAATCAACTTTGGGAGTCGCGGTCACAGGCATTGCAGGTCCGGGCGGAGGGAACGAGGAAAAACCGGTCGGTCTTGTCTATATCTCCATTTCCGGGTTAGAAGAGGAAAAAGTTTGGGAGCACCTCTTTTCAGGAGACCGTGAACAAATCCAATCCAAAGCGACAAAAAAAACTTTGGAATATTTATGGCGATGGACACAGAAGAAATCCGCGCGTTTCTAGCTCTGCCTTTATCCGTTTTTGAACAAGATATTCGCCCTCTCGTCAGCAAATTAAAAGCCAAATATCCGGACGTAAAGTGGGTGAATCCTGCCCAGATTCATTCAACATTGCATTTTTTTGGAACGATTGATCAAAGCCGGATCACCACTATTTTTAATTGCACCACCTCTGTGACTCAAGAGACTAAACCCTTTACTCTTTCCTTAGAAGGAATAGGCGCTTTCCCGAACCTTGAAAAATTCCGCGTGATTTGGGTGGGGATCCGAGGTGAAATAGAACGGCTTAACCTTCTTCACGCGTTGTTAGAAAAAAATTTTATAAATGCCGGATTTGAATGTGAGACACGGGAATTTAAGGCGCATTTAACTTTGGGTAGAATAAGGGACGGAAAAAGAGTAGGCCCTGTTTCCGAAGTTGAGTTTCATTCATCCGCCATGCATAAGGTTTCAGAAATCATTCTCTATAAAAGCAAGCTAACGCCACAGGGTCCCATTTATGAAAAAATACACACTTTCGCGCTATCCAAAACGTAAACCCTCTCAGCAGGCTTTACTAAAAATCTACCGGGCTATGCGAAAACACTTTGGTCACCGGCATTGGTGGCCGGGAGAGACTCCTTTTGAAGTGATCGTGGGGGCGGTGCTCACCCAGAATGCGGCTTGGACCAATGTTGAAAAAGCCATTGAAAATCTAAAAGCAAGAAATGAGCTTTCGTTTTCTGCGATACGGGAAATGCCACAATCAGAACTCGCATCATTCATTCGCCCGGCAGGGTATTTCAATGTGAAAGCAAAACGTCTTAAAAATGTGATCGATTCCATTTGGAATCGCTACAAGGGAGACCTTGATCTGATGTTTAAAAAGAAAACCGCCCTCCTTCGTAAGGAACTTTTAGAAATCAATGGTGTGGGACAGGAGACCGCTGATTCGATTTTGCTTTATGCAGGAAATAAACCCAGCTTTGTTGTCGACGCTTATACGCGGCGTATTTTTGAAAGACATCGTTACTTAAAAGGCAATGAAACCTACGAAGACATTCAGCGCATCTTCACGACTTTTCTTCCCCAAGGCTCTCATCTCTATAACGACTATCACGCCCAGATCGTGGAAACCGGCAAGCATTATTGCCGGACCCTCCCGCGCTGCGAGTCTTGCCCGCTAAGATTCTTTCTTTAAAAAATCGGAAAATGATGAAATTGCGTGCCTAAGTAAGCTAGTTTTCATCACTAGCATAAACTAGTATTTTATAGCATTATCAATTTTGCAAATATAATCGTTGTCATGTATATTTTCTACGAGGCACAATTTCATGGGATCCAAGAAGATTTTCGGGCGAAAACTCATTGATGAAATCCTTATCGAGGAAGGGTATGTCGAACCTCAGGATGTCGAAGCAGCATTGGAAGTGCAGAAAAAAGAAGGCGGGTTACTAGGTGAAATATTAATTCGCAGCGGCAAACTGACGGAAGAGCATCTTATGGCGGGTCTTTCTAAACAACTGAATGTTCCCTTCATTGTTCTTTCCAGTTACAACATTAACCGAAGCACTGTCAAAATGATTCCTAAGAAAATTGCTGAGGAATACCTCATTTTTGCATTTGATCAAGAAGACGAAAAAGTGTTCCTGGCGATGAGTGATCCTGCCAACGAAAATGTGATCGCAGAGATTTTATCGAGCACCCCGCTGAAGACCCAAACTTTTTTAGCATCACCCACCGAAATCAGAAAGGCGATTAAGACATTTTATGCGGGATAAAATGCAAGAAGAGGGAAGTTTTTCTGAGCGGCTGAAAAAGACCCTGATCGAAAAAGGACTTATCGATGAGCCTAAATTCACGGCCTGTTTTAAAGAGTCGCAGAGGTCCGGACGAAGCTTCGTCGAAGTTTTGTATCAAACCAGCGGAATCCCCGAAAGAGAAATCGCCGCCGCTCTAGGTCAAATCCTAGGCTATTCTTTCATTAATATTCTCACCTTTATCATCGAAGAATCGGTCATCAAAAAAATTTCTAAGGAAATGGCAAAGAAACATAATGTTTTGCCAGTTACTTTGTTTGAAAACACTCTTACCCTCGCGTTGCTTGATCCCACCAACCTCAGCCTATTAGACGATTTGAGGGCGCAAATCGGTTTAAGAATTAAACCCGTTCTTGCCTTACCAAGCCAGCTTGAGTCCGCCATCGCGAAATATTATGGCAAGGGTGGAGCAGCCGCCGCTGCAACCAATGAGACGAAAGATTTTGAAGAAATTATCAAGGAGATTGGAAAACTGTCCGGCACCGGCCTGAAAAGCACCCAAGAAACGTCGGACCTTTTAGCCGAGGCCGAAGCGGCCCCCGTGATTCAATTGGTAAACCATCTGCTGATTGATGCCATACGCCGCAGATCCAGTGACATTTTTATCGAGCCGTGGGAGAAAATGATGCGTGTGCGTTACCGGATTGACGGGGTACTGGAAGAAATATTGAATGTGCCCAAGGCGTTTGTGGCACCGGTCATTTCGAGGATGAAGGTCATGAGCAGGCTTAATATTGCAGAACACAGGGTTCCTCAAGACGGCAGAATCAAAGTAAGAGTGGTAGGCCGTGAAGTGGATTTACGCGTCTCCATCCTTCCCACGTGTTTCGGCGAAAAGGCGTGTTTAAGAATTTTAGATGTTAATGCCCAGACTCAAAACCTGGAGCAGCTCGGATTCGCACCGCGGGAACTTGAAATTATCCGCCGCAATGCCCAGAAACCCCATGGAATGATGCTGGTCACGGGTCCCACGGGAAGCGGAAAAACGACCACACTCTATGCCATCTTGAAATACCTGGATTCGCCTGAAAAAAATATCACCACCGTCGAAGATCCCGTGGAATACCAAGTACGAGGGATTAATCAGGTCAACGTGAAAGAGCACGTGGGCTTGAGTTTTCCCGCAGCGCTTCGTTCCATTCTGAGGCAAGACCCCGATATTATTTTAATCGGTGAAATTAGAGACCAAATCACCATGGACATTGCCATTAAGTCATCCCTTACCGGCCATTTAGTACTGAGTACGCTTCACACCAACGATGCCACCAGTGCTATTGTGAGGATGATCAATATGGGGATAGAACCTTTTCTTATCTCCTCCTCAGTCTTGATGATCTCAGCCCAGCGTTTGGTGAGAAAACTTTGCACGGCCTGTAAAACTTCGTATGTGCCGGAGGAAAGTTTTTTGAAAACGGCATCCATTCCTATAGAAAAAGAACTTGTGTTTTATCGGGCCGAAGGCTGCGGCCAATGCCGAAAAACAGGTTACATCGGCCGAACCGTTATTTCTGAACTTTTCGAAATGAAACAAAACATTTTGGAAATGATCATGAAGGGGGCTTCCAACGAGGAGATCCGGCGAGCCGCCCGGGAAACAGGGATGAAAACGATCCGTGAAAATGGAATCGAGAAACTCAAAGAGGGTGTGACCACGGTGGAAGAAATACTCCGCGTGACAAGCCCCGAGCCGCTTTTGCAAATGGAGAAGGTCGCTTAAAATGATTTCTACTCTTTCGCGCGACAAATTAGCGGAACTTCTCATCCAGCAAAAAAAAATATCCCAAAGGGATTGCGACCGGCTTTTCCAAATCCAGCAAAAATCACACAAGCCTTTCCTGGAAATTTTACTTGAAGAAAAAATCCTCGATGAAAAATCAATGCTGCACTTTTTAAGCGACACTTTCAATGTTTCTATTTTCCGTCTGGGTTCTTACCGGATTGACCCCGAAGCCCTTAAGCTTTTCCCTCGTGAGATGGCGGAGAGATTTCACGCCATTCCTATCGCGCGCGTTGGATACTATTTGACTCTAGCCGCCTCTTACCCTCTTGACCTTATCGCTTTGGATGACCTGAAGGAAATAACGGGCTGCCAAGTCAAGCAGGTTTTAGTCACACCCTCTGAGATTCATGATGCGATGACCGCCAGTTACGCGGGTCCCGCACTCTTGAAACAGTTCATAAAGAATAAAGATTCTGAGGAGGTCGAATTAATCGCGCAAAAAGAAGAGGCCCTGGCTGCTGAAGCGATTGATCAGGCCCCGATCGTGCGCATCGTCAATAAGATGGTGGAAGATGCCGTGGAACTGCGGGCCTCTGATATTCACCTGGAGCCCTACCAGGATCATTTCCGAATCCGTTACAGGATTGACGGCGCGCTCAAAGAAACCTTCAGACACTCCTTGGATATTTATTCGGCAGTGATCGCTAGAATCAAAATCCTTTCCAATCTCGATATCACTGAAAAAAGAGTTCCCCAGGACGGAAGATTCAAAGTCAAGTTGGGAGAAAAAGAAATCGATTTTAGGGTTTCAATCCTCCCTACTTTTTTTGGAGAAAAGGGAGTCTTGAGACTTCTTGATAAAAAGAATGTGCGCTCCGGCCTGGATGACTTGGGATTTTCTCCGAATGCGATAAAAATTTTAAAAGAGGCAATCAAGCGCCCCTATGGAATGGTTTTAGTGACGGGGCCCACGGGCAGCGGAAAATCCACAACGCTTTATTCGGTGCTTAATCTCCTGAATACGCCGGAAAAAAATTTGATGACGATTGAAGACCCTATTGAATACCAGGTGGAGGGAATTACGCAAACGCAAGTGATTCCCGATATTGGCCTCACGTTTGTCAGCGGATTGCGGTCTCTTTTAAGACAAAGCCCTGACGTTATTCTCGTGGGAGAAATCCGGGATGCCGAGACTGCGGATATTTCGGTGAAGGCGGCGTTGACGGGCCATCTTGTGTTAAGCACGCTGCATACCAACAGCGCTGCGGGAACTGTGACACGTTTAATTGATATGGGCGTGGAGCCTTTTTTAGTGGCCTCTTCGGTCGTGGTGGTTGCCGCGCAAAGACTTTTGCGTCGAATCTGCACCCACTGTAAGGAGGCCTGCCAAATACCTCCTGATGTCTTAAAACGACTTATTGATCCTGATTCTGCAGCGATCAAAGGTGTCGCCGCCTATAAAGGAAAAGGGTGCGAGCGGTGTAATTTTACGGGTTACTTTGGGCGTCTCAGCGCAATCGAAATCTTTCCGCTGGATTCGGAGATTCGCGAGGCGATCTTGGTCCGTGCCTCTTCCGAGGTCGTTGAAAATTTGGCGAAAAAAAAGGGGATGGAAACTCTCTTTGAGAATGCACTGAATTTGTTTAGAGACGGGAAAACAACCTTAGAGGAGGTTCTTCGCGTCACGGCGAAGACAACCGATTAGCGATGCCGCAATACGAGTATTTTGTAAAAGATCAGCAGGGACACGATCAAACCGGAATTGAAGAAGCCCAAGATACGACGATGCTTGTGGAAAATCTTCGCAAGCATGGATACCTCATCATTCGCATCAATGAGATCAAACAAAAAACATTTTTTTCCATCCAAAAAGGAAAACAAAGTTCACACGGCAAAAGCGGTTCGGTAAAGATTGACGACCTTGTTATTTTCGCCCGGCAATTATCAACCTTGGTCGGAGCCGGTATCCCGCTCTTGGAAGGGATTGAAATCTTGGTCGATCAAACGGAAAAGGCCGCGTTTAAAAATGTTATTCGTAAGCTCTACGAAGAGGTCCGCGCGGGCAAAAGCTTTTCAGAGGCGCTTGGTAAACATCCCAAGACATTTTCCTTTCTTTTTATCCATATGGTTCGCGCGGGAGAGACAAGCGGACACCTGGAAGAAATTTTGGACCGGCTTGCTACCTACCTGGAGAAAACCAGTGCACTGCAGAAAAAAATTCGCTCCGCATTGACTTATCCCGCGGTCGTAACGGCCATGGCCATGATCATCACCACAGGAATGATGACTTTTATCATTCCTAAGTTTGCAGAAATCTTTCGCTCAGTCAATGCCAAGTTGCCGGTTCCGACGCAAATCCTCATTGAAGTGAGCAACTTCGTGAGAGGAAATCTTCTCTTGGTGGTGGGATCTTGGTTAGGAATTTTCTTTGCATTTCGTTTATGGACCAAATCAAAATCAGGGAGGTTTGCGTGGGACGCCCTTAAACTTAAGTTTCCGGTATTCGGCCCGCTGTTTCTAAAGGTAGCGGTCAGTAAGTTTTGCCGTACTCTGGCGACCTTGGTCAAAAGCGGTGTTCCTATTCTATCCTCGTTGGAAATTGTTGCGTACACATCCGGCAATGCCCAGCTGGAAAAACTAATCTTGGGTGTCCGCACCTCCGTCACCAAAGGAGAAGGAATCTCCGGACCCTTGTCACAAAGTACCATCCTGCCTCCGATGGCGGTTCGAATGATTGCGGTGGGAGAGGAGACCGGTGAACTCGAAAAGATGCTGACCAAAATCGCAGACTTTTATGATTCGCAGGTGGATAGCACGGTTTCAGCTTTGACTTCTTTGATCGAGCCCTTAGTGATTGCATTTCTCGGAATTGTGATCGGAGGCATTGTGGTTTCTATGTTTTTGCCCATTTTAACGCTGACGCAAGCGATCCATTAAGATTCGAGGTGACAAGATGTTAGCAAAAAGTCTCAAAAAATTAATCTTGGTGCGGTTATTTTTTGGCGCCCTTTTACTGCATTGTCCTCAAATCTTCCACCAAATTGATCCCCTTATCTTTTATAGTTTCGCCGTGGGGATCTGCGCGATCAGTGTCGTTTATATTTTTTGGTACCTGTCTCACAGGTGGCTGCGTCAACTGGCCCTTTCCCAAATTCTAATCGATGTGCTTTACGGGGCCTGGCTTGTTTATTATACGGGCGGTCCAGAAAGTATTTTGTCCACCTCTTTTGTCTTAATTATCTTAAGTTCCGCCTTAGTGTTAGCCAATAAAAGGATGGTATCCATCGTTACCGGGATCTCTTGCGTGTCTTACCTCATGAGTTCTCAAATGGCTTATAGTTATCGGCCGCAATTTCTTATTTCCAACGACCCAGTTTACTTTCTTTACGCTGTCACTACGAAGACCGTCATTTTTATGGCGGTAGGGCATTTGTCGCGCAGGCTTTGCGAAACTTTAAGTGAACTCCAAGACCGGTTGAAACTTTCTGAGCGTCTCTCTGTCTTGGGTGAAGTCGTCTCCAAAATAGCTCACGAAGTCAGGAATCCGCTTTCCGCCATCCGCACTGCCGCCGAGGTTTTGCAGGAATCCTTGAATGGAAAATTAGACGTTTCTCAAAAAAAGATGATGACCATTATCGGTGAGGAGTCAGACCGTCTCGCTAAAACCTTACAGCGTATTTTGAATTACACGAAGCAGGCGGAGCCAAGCCCCAAAATGCTAGTCTTGGACTCTCTGGTGGACCGGGCCCTGTTATTGACGCAAATGAATTCTTTAGTTCATTCTAAAGGCATTATGGTCGAAAAAAAATATGACTCCAAGAAGGTCAAGGTCTATGCCGATGAAGAGCAAATGGTGGGTGCTCTTCTCAATTTGGTGCTCAATGCTTACCAGGCCATGCCTCAAGGCGGTATGCTACGGATCGAAGCCGCCGAAGAGGTGCAAGGCACCCGAGTTGATATCGTGGATAGCGGGGGAGGCATCCCCCGGGATCGATTGAAAGAAATTTTTACACCCTTTAAGACGTCGAAAAGGGGAGGAACCGGACTTGGTCTCGCGGAAGTGCACAAGATCGTCGCTATGCATGAGGGAAAAATCGATGTGGAAAGCGTCTTCGGAAAAGGGACAACGTTTCATCTTTACTTCCCGAAACCTTAGGCGCTCGGGTTTTACTCTGGTAGAAATGATGGTGGTAGTCGCCCTTGTGGCTATCATTGCCTCGATCACAATCGGCGTCTTATTAAGGGCTAGACTTCAATCGAATGAGTCCGCCGCCGCCGGAAATTTAAGAACGATCAGTTCGGGGGCGGAAGGATTCCGGGGCACTCAAAATCCTCCTGCTTATCCCGCGAGTTTGGTGGCCATGGCTCAAGCGAATCCTCCCTACTTAGATTCTTCCTGGATTACCACGAGTGACCGGCAGGGTTATACCTACAGCTATTTTACCCCTGCCAATAGCGAGACGTATGCTACCGTTGCGGTTCCTCGTACTCTTAATACCTCAGGAATTAATTCTTATTGTGTTGATCAGACGGGCGTTATCCGACGTTATGCACAAGGAGGCAGCGAGGGAAATGCGGCAGGTTGTAATGTGAGTGGTGCGCCCCTGTGACGCGAAAAAACGAGGTTTTGGTCTTGTTAAAACGGTTTAAAATGAGGCGTTTAGTTCGAATTAAAATTTGCCGTCAATTAAATATCAAGGTATAGTAAAAATGTGAGGAAGATCTGTTAATCTGATGAATGAACTTGCGGGTTACATAGGAAAAGAAGGTTATAAATTAGCTTCTGCTTTCCGATTTGTAATGCGCAAACATTTGCAGAGGTCTTCAACCCAAGGAGGAACTAAATGTACATTAAACTGAACAGCAAAAAAGGTTTTACGCTGGTTGAGATCATGATTGTGGTCGCCATCATTGGATTGTTGGCAGCCATTGCCATCCCCAACCTATTGCGAGCAAGACTCAATGCAAACGAGTCTGCAGTAAAAAGCGATTTGCGAACAGCAAGTTCTGCAAATGAGAGTTTCCGGTCGGCGCAAAATCCACCGATCTATGCAGCCAACATTGCGGCACTGACAGGTGCAGTTCCCGCTTACCTAGACATCTCTTGGAATGCAGCAAACGCAGCTCCGGGTAAGCATGGCTACCTCTTTGCTTACGCAGTAGCGGCAAACGGTGTAACTTATTCTATGTCCGCAACACCGCAGGCCAACCAAGGTATCAACATCTTCTGCGTTGATCAATCGGGTGTCGTGTCACAAGGTGCGGCCGGTGGTGCTGCTGGGTGTCCTGCAGCTAACGTTCCGATCGCGTAATTGTAAGACCGAAGTGAGTTTGACAAAAGATCCCATCCCTTCACTCAAAAAGCTTTCAGAGTGGGGGATGGGATTTTTAGATAAGGGGCTGGAAAGCATTCAAAGAATCCATAAGAATGAGCCGGAGGGGTCTGGAAAGATCAAGGCCGTTGAAATAAGCCCCTCTCATTTAATCGTGATCGCCGTTGAAAAAAAAGGCGGTCAGATTGAAATAAGCAATTTCAGAATCGAGCCCCGCCCCAAATCCGAAGAAGCCGTGAGTGAAAGATTAAAAACCATTTTTTCAGAAGAGGGTCTTTCGCCTAAAGAAGTTCGTACATCACTCAAAAATACAGGGATGGTCATCCGTATTTTATCTTTTCCTCAAATGAAACGTTCCGAGATTGCCAGCATGCTGCAATTTGAAGTCGAAAAATACATTCCTTTCAAGGCTAGCGAGATCATGATGGATTTTGATATTCTTGAGGAGAGCGTGGCGGGCGTGGATGCCAAAATGCTTGAGATAATTCTAGTCGCGGTGAAACAAAATGAGGTGCGCGAGTTATGCGGCATTTTTCAAAATGCGGGCATTGGATTGGAGTTGGTGGGGGTCGCGGCGCTTGCCTTTGTCAATGCCATCGAATTTGCATTTCCGGAGACTAAACAGTCAACGTTGGGTTTTCTTGATCTTGGGACAGAGAATGCAACCTTTGGCGTCACTTCCCATGGCAAACCTGTTTTTATCCGTGATATTTCGTTCGGAAGTGCGGATATCCTGAAAGTGATTCGAAGGAAATTGGGTGCTGAGGCGGACAAAATCCAGCCGGGTTCTTCCGAATATAAGTCAGCCCTTGAGCAGGCGCTTGATAATCTTATCAATGAGATAAAATTGTCTTTAGGATATTCTATGGAAAGGATTGCAGGGGCCAAGGCTATGGAAATGTTGTTCGTAACGGGCGGAGGATTCCGGTATGTCCCCAGCCTTAACTATCTGGAGCAACAACTGAAGGTGCCGATGAGAAAACCAGAGCTAACCGAAAAGATAAAAACTCATACCCGGGTCGATCCGAATTTGATCCAAACCAACCAAGACCTTTTAGTTCCTATTTTAGGACTTTGTCTTTGAAATCGTGATTCAAATTAACCTGCTGCCTCCTGAATTAAGAACAGACAAAAAAAAACTTTTTTCCTTCTCCGCGAAAAACAAAAAAATACTGATTGCAGTCAGCGCAGCGCTTGGGGTTCTTACCCTTCTTTTTTACGTGCAATATCTACTTAGCCTTGGAACTCTTAAAGAATTACAAAAAAAGTGGGTGACGCTACAAAACGACATTTTAAGAGTTTCTAATCTTCAATTGGAAATTGAGGAAGGCAGTAAAAAGGAAAAGGCATTTCTAGAACATGATATAACGTCGCCTTTGTCAGTCACCGCGGTCTTCAATACCCTCAATCAATACTTGCCTGATTCTATTTGGCTGATCGAGACGAAATTTACAAGACAGCCGAAAGAAAGCATTTTCCTTGTGAGAGGGTATTCGTTACCCTCCGCCCAGCGGTCCAGCATACAAGACATAGAAAAATATTTGCGCGACCTTAAACAGACGTTTCCCTCGCAAACAGAATTGATTCTCACTACAAGCCGTCAGACGAAAGAGAACGAGGAGCTGACACTTTTTACCGCGGTTTTCAAATGGACCTGACTAAATTAAAGAATGAAGTTTTAAATTACCTGAAAAAACTGGACAAGAAATCCAGGATCAAGCTGGGAGCAGGGGCGGCGGGGGTTCTTTTGTTCTTTTTTGTTGTCTTTTGGCCGGCCTGGGTCCTGCGGCCTTCTATTAAAGGTAAGATACAAAACCTAAGATCAAGTTTGATTGCGGCGGAGTCAAAAATCCATCTTGAACCGAAAATGATTAAAGAAAAAAAAGAATATGAGGCCTTTCTTCAGAACGCCGCCTCGAGATTTTTCACGGAGTCGGAGGCCCAGGGGTTGATCGGGATCCTCACAGAGATTGGAGAGAAAAACGACGTCAAACTCTTGAGTACCCAACCGGAGAAAGACAACGGAAGTTTCCCTGAGGCCTACAGAGAAAAATACATCCCCTTAGCTTATTTGGTGGCGGTGGAGGGAGGGTTCCATTCTCTGGGCTCATTTGTCAGTGACATCGAGAATTATTCTAAGTTTCTTCGAGTGGATGAACTCGCTGTGACGCCACAAGAAGAGGTGCCGCATCAGTTGGTGGGAGAGATTCGTGTTACAGGTTTTCTTTTGAAAAGGCTGGTCCCCAAACCCGTGGATCCACATGGCGCGAAGTAAACTTCCGAAGTTCGTTCTAGGCTTTGTTTTATTGATAGGGCATGGGATTATTTTTTCCCTAGCTCATGCCGAAGAAATTAGATATGATAGGGCCGACAAAAGAGATCCTTTTGCGTCCCTGGTGGGTCCGCACGCAAGTCGTGTCGCGGGTGGGATTGCAAGGGAAGCTTTTCAGTTAGAAGGAGTTGTTTTTGATCCAAAAAAGGGATCGTACGCCATCATTGATGGAACCATCTACCGGGAAGGGGAATCGATCGATGGAGGCCAATTAGTGAAAATACTTCCCGATCGTGTCGTGGTCCTTCAAGAAAGCAATAAAGTAATCATTTGGCTACGCGAAGAAATTCTAGAACCAAACCAAAAAGGAAAAATCGATGATAAAAAGTAAGATCATTACCTTTCTCATGATCTTTCTTCTTATAGGTAGCCTTCCAGGCTTTTCGGCACCCCAGCCTACCGCTCCCGCCAGTCAGACGCCCAAAGAAGGCTACATCACCATGGACTTTAAAGATGCCGATATCACTACCGTCCTTCGGCTCCTCAGTGTAAAGAGCGGGATGAATATCGTAGCCGGCCCGGAGGTCACAGGCACCGTTACCGTGAGGCTGGAGAACGTTCCTTGGAAAGAGGCGCTTGAAGTGGTTCTTAGGACCTACGGTTATGTGTATGAGAAAAAGGACAATATTATCCGCGTCACGACCCGTCAAAATTTGGCCTTGGAAGAACTCGTCACAGAAACCTTTATTTTAGAGTATATTCAATTATCGAAGAGAGCCGATAGGGAAGTGGGCAAGACAACAGCTCAACAGCCCGACGGCGGACAAGAGATCCTCGATATCATTGCCACCATGCTTTCGGAAAGAGGAAAAGTAAAGATGGTGGCACAAAGAAACGCCGTCATTGTGACGGATACCCCGACGCATGTTTATAAAATTAGTCAAGTGATTGAAAAGTTAGATCAGATCACCCCTCAGGCCTTTATTGATTCAAAGATTGTAAAAACCCAATTGGATAAAGGTGAGAATCTTGGAATAAGGTGGAATCCGGCCAGCATGGGCGTGAGTAGCGGCGCTTCAAGGCCTGTTACATTTCCTTTCTCAACTGCCAAAGATTCTGGCTCTGAGTATTTCCCAGGGGCTCTTGAACCGTTTCTCCCACGTATAAGTGGTACTAGTTCAGGTACGGGCGCAACGAGTTCAGGCCAAGTGATTGCTAATCCCAACGAGCCTCGAGCTTTTCCTTTCCCGGATCCCTCCGTTGCCAGCCGCACCTTTACGTTTGGGACGCTGGATTTTACCCAGTTCTCAGCGTTACTTTCCATGCTTCAAAGTAGAACGAATACCAACGTCGTCTCCAATCCCCGGATCGTTGTCCTCAACAACCAGACAGCAAAGGTTAAAGTAGGAAGCGAAATTCCTATTCCAAGTTTTGAATTCAATCAGCAGACAGCAAGTTTCCAGGTCACAGGTTTTACCTATCGGGATGTGGGAGTGGTTTTGAATGTCACCCCTCATATTAATTCGGTAGAAGAAATTCTTGTGGACCTCAAACCCGAAGTGAGTTCATTGGGGGCTACGATTACTTTTACATCCACACTCGCGGCTCCTAGCTTTGATGTTACCAACGCCGAGACACAGGTGTTGATCCGAAGCGGGGAGACAATCGCTATCGGAGGTCTTCTTGAAGACAAATCCTCAATTTCAAAACAACAGGTCCCGTATCTGGCAAACCTCCCGTTTATCGGGAAGGCATTTCGCTCGAAACGGCAGACCGAAGGAAGTGCGAACCGGAATGTTGAAACTATTTTCTTTGTCACGGTGACCGTGATCGATACAGAAGGTCAGCCGATGGAAAAAACGAAAGCGGGCAAGGCACGTTCGAATGTAAAAACGCCCCTTTCTACAAAAGAAACCGTTGATCCTTTTGAAACATCTACTCTCCCTCCAGCTTCAGCTGCTCAGACTCCTGCTCAGGCCGGACCTGGATAGCCTGTTCGTTAAGCCCTTGGAGAATCAGGGACGGTTTTGTTTTCCACAAGGCTCATGAATTGACCTCTTCTGCTTCCGCTCGCCCCAAGTCACCTCTAACCCCTGAGGTTGAACCAAGAATGAAAAAACATGAGATTTTGATTACTTTAGATGCAAACGAAAAACAAGTGGCCATCCTCGAAGATGGCCGGCTTGAAGAGTTTTACATTGAGCGCTCGATTGAGAGCCGAATGTTTGGAAATATTTATAAAGGCCGTGTTAAATCCGTGGTGCCGGGCATTGGAGCGGCCTTCATTGATCTAGGGACGAAAAAAGACGGATTTCTCTATGTCATGGATGCCTTGAAGTCTCCCTTGGATATGGAGGCGGAGTACGGTGAAAATCCAGAAGCTGCCCCTAAGGAACATGAGCATCGCCACCGTAGAATTGAAAGGATTGAAGATGTTTTAAAAATAGGCCAGGAAGTCATTGTCCAGGTTGTTAAAGAACCCATCAGGACCAAAGGCCCGCGTTTGACCACTCATTTTTCCATCCCCGCAAGGTACTTGGTGATGATGCCCGGTGATGAGAAGGTGGGAGTATCGCGGCGCATCGAAGACCGCTTGGAACGGGAGAGAATCAGGAAAGTCCTTGCCGAGATTGACAACAAACCTCGGGGCACGGGTTTTATTGTCCGCACAGCAGGAGAAGGCAAGAGTGCCCGAGAATTTCAACGTGACATGCGATATTTGTCGAGCGTCTGGGAACGGATCAATAAGGAAATCCATAAACGCAAGGCCCCTAGCCTTATTCACCGCGAGGCTGATCTCGTGGAGCGTGTCATCCGAGATTATCTCACGGAAGAGACCACGGTCCTTGTGGTGGATCATCCTGAACTCTTTCACCGTGCAAAAAGATTTGCTCAGGTGTATTTGCCGGGATTTAAAGTGGATATCCAGCAGCACCGCGACCGCATTCCTCTTTTTGAAAAATATGGCATTGAAAAAGAAATTGAGCGCACCTTTCAGAAGAACGTGCCTTTGAAATCAGGCAGTTATCTGGTGATTGAACAAACCGAGGGCCTGGTGGCCATCGACGTCAACACAGGCAAATTCACAGGGCGGAAAAATTTGGAAGAGACGGTTTATGCGACTAACCTTGAAGCGGCTTGGGAAGTGGCGAGGCAGCTCAGGCTTCGGGATGTCGGCGGAATTATCATCATCGATTTCATCGATATGGAGCGCGCGGAACATCGTAGGAACCTCTTCCGGACGTTTAAAGAGGCGGTCAAGACAGACCGGGCTAAGACCAATTTGGTTCAAATCTCAGAGCTGGGTCTTATCGAAATGACAAGACAGCGTGTTCGTCCTTCCCTGGAAAGTGCTGTCTACGACAGCTGTCCTTATTGCGAAGGCAAGGGGATGGTCAAATCAGATACCACGATGTCCATCCAATCCATTAAGGAAATCCGCAAAGCCGTGGGCACCGCCCGGTCCAAGGTTCTCAATGTTTATGTCCATCCCCGGGTCGCTGAGAGACTTCTTAATCAAGAAAAGAAAAATCTCCAGCAAATTGAACGTGAAAGCGGAAGCCGCATCAATATTTTTGCGGAGCCCTCACTCCACGTGGAGGACGTTAATATTACGTTTATTAAATAATGGGCACAACGATTCTTTTTACTCTTTTGGCGGCCTGTTTGGGTTTTTTCTTCTACACAAGTTTTAAGGCCCAACGCCGTATTGAGGCGCAACTGAATCAGCAAACGCAAATGGTGCAGGCCGAGCTTCTTCGTCTCTCCCGCCAAATGAACGAGCAGCTTACCAGCAGCACCTCGGTGGTATCCGGCTACACACATCTCATGGGAGAATTCCAAAACCGCTTGGGCCAGCTGCAGGAATCCACGCAATCCATGATCAGGATCGGGCGCGACATTTCAAGCCTTCAAGATATCTTAAAGGCCCCCAAACTTCGCGGGATTTTAGGGGAATTATTTTTAGAAGAGTTACTTCGCCAGCTTCTACCTCAGGACCGGTATGTGCTTCAATATGGTTTCCAGAGCGGAGAAAAGGTGGATGCGGCGATCTTACTGGGCCAAGGCATCGTCCCTGTGGATGCCAAATTCCCGCTTGAGAATTTCAAACGGCTTCTTCAGTCTGGGACTGAGGAGGAAGGTCAAAAATCCAGGAAGCAGTTTCTTCAAGACGTTAAAAAACATGTGGATCACATCGCGTCCAAATACATCCTGCCTCAAGAAGGCACCTTTGATTTTGCCCTGATGTACCTGCCCGCTGAAAATGTTTATTACGAGGCCATCTTGAAAGACAACCCAGGGCCGGACGAGGAGAGTCTGGTTCAGTACGCCCTTAATAAGAAAGTCATCCCCGTCTCGCCCAATAGTTTTTATGCCTATCTGCAAGCTATTGTTTTAGGGCTCAGGGGCCTCAAGATTGAAACCTCGGCCCGGGAAATCCTTAATTCCCTCAGCCAGCTTGGACAGGATTTTAAAAAATTCTATGAAGATTTTGACAAATTGGGGACGCATCTCACCAATTCAAAGACAACGTATGACAAAGCGCAGCGGCGTTTAGAGCGTTTCCAGCAGCAACTCGAGTCCATCGAAACCGAACAAACGGCCCCAAGTCTTCCGGGGTAGAAATTTTTTTTGAAAGTTTCTTGTTTTGTCTTTGTTTTGCTTGTCCTTCTTATGGAGATTGTGAGCATGCCTGTTTCCGGTTTCTCTGAAAATTCCAAACAAAATTCTGAACGCCTGAAAATGGTGGAGACCCAAATCCAGGCGCGCGGTGTCCAGGACGAGCGCGTCTTAGCGGCCATGAGAAAGGTCCCGCGTCAAGAGTTTGTCCCTGCCCACGTGGAAAATAGGGCGTACGAGGACAGGCCGCTTCCCATTGGCTACGATCAGACCATCTCACAACCTTACATTGTAGGCCTGATGACCGAATTGCTTGAGCTAACTTCCAACGATAGGGTCTTGGAAGTGGGGACGGGCTCAGGCTACCAAGCTGCCGTTTTGGCTGAGCTCGCCAAAGAAGTTTATTCCATCGAAATTGTCGAACCCCTTTATAAAGAAGCCAAGGAGCGGCTCGGGGGGTTAGGCTATCGTAATATTCATCTCAGGCTGGGCGATGGCACGAAGGGTTGGCCCGAGGCGGCGCCTTTTGATAAAATGATCGTGACTGCTGGCGGAGTCAAAATTCCTGATCGTTTGATTGAGCAATTAAAAGAAGGCGGACGCATCGTGATGCCTGTGGGAGACACTGAGCAGGTCTTAGTCGTGGGACAAAAGGTCGGAGGCGTTTTAGAGACTTTTCAATCGATTTCCGTAAGATTTGTTCCCCTAGTAGAGGAGAAACATCATGGCCAAGAAACGCAAAGCTAAAAAAACAGGTTCCAAAAGGAAGGCAACCCAGAAAAAGCTTGCAACCAAAAAGAAAACGTCACGCAAGACCAGCCCAAAAAAGAAAACAAAGAAATCAGCAGTTAAAAAGAGTTCCGAAAAATCGTCTAAAAAAAACGCTGCCAAGAAAAAACTTCCCATAAAGCCGCTCGGGCGTGTGACCCATTACTTTCCCAAAGTGCGGGCGACGGCCATTATGATTGGAAGAAATAAGCTGATCGTGGGCGATGTGCTTTATTTCAAAGGGCATACCACCAATTTTAAACAGAAAATAGAGTCGCTTCAGATCAATCACCAGCCCGTGACCCAGGCGGGTGAGGGAGATGAGGTCGGTATCCGGGTTAAATCCCGGACCCGGGAAGGTGATTTCGTCTTTAAACTCTGATGTCACGAGAATTTTTGAGGACATGGAATGAGTTTGATGTGGAGGAGGTTGAAAAACATCTCCTGATCTTGGGAGATTTAACGGGGGATTGCGCCTCCTGCCGGGAGCTTGGGATTCATTATCAGGATGCCAAAGAATGCCCCAAGTGCAAGACGACCTTTAAATATGTCACGAGCCGCAGACTCGAAACCCATCCCGGAGAGCGGTTTCAAATTGCCTCTCGCTTGCGAGCCAGGCGCCCTGAGCTTGTCTTTATCGATTACGAAGATTACAAAAAAACGCTGGGGCGTAAAAAAGCCCGAGATTTTTTTGAAAAGTAATCTCACAACTTATCCCGGCCGAGCGGTCGCTCTCCTCACTTCTTTTGCCTATTTTATCCAAGGCTCGCTGAGTATCTCCGGCATCGCCTTCCCGCTCCTTTTACGTCAAAAAGGGTGGAGCATTTCTGAAATCGCCGCTTTTTCATTCACCATCGGAATACCTTGGACACTCAAGATCATCTACGGCGCAATTACCGATGCGGTGCCCATCTTTAAGTTAAGACGAAAGCCTTACATCATGATTGCGTCCGTCCTCTCGGCCCTGTCGTGGCTCTGTCTTGCGTTCAACCATGAGCGCAAGGCATTTCTTTACGGTTTCAGCCTTCTAGCCAATTTGGGGTTTGCTATGACGGATGTGGTGATCGATGCCCTTATCGTAGAAAATTCAAACGAAGAAAATGCCAAGGTCTATCAAAGCCTGGCCTGGGGATGGAAGAGTTTTGGAGCGGTGGTGGGCGGGTTTTTAGGGGGTTGGCTTGCCGGGCACGTGTCTTACCGCCTGACCTTTACCCTCACAGCGCTTCTTCCTATGAGTACGCTTATTGCGGCATTTTTTATTCACGAACCCCACCGGGATAGGAGAGAGGCAATTCCTTTATGGTTTCCTATTCTAGAAGGCCTCAAAGGCCTCTTTCGAGGTGATTTAAAGTGGTTTTCTCTTCTTCTCTTAGTGGGTTCGTTTTCGGCATCGGTGAACACCCCCTTTTTCTTTTTCCTCAAAGAGAAGCTGAAGTTTTCGCCGAGCTTTTTAGGTTCTCTCACCAGCATCGGATGGCTGGGTACGATTATCGGGTGCTTTCTCTACGCTAAAAGTTTTAAACAAGTAAAAGTAAAGACGATGCTTCGGATCGCTTTCTATTTGAGCACGCTTAACATCTTGACCGCTTTTTTGATCCGGGATCCGGTGAGTGCCGCGACCCTTTCTTTTTTAGGAGGCGTTCTGGGCTATCTAGGGCTTTTGCCGCTTTTGTCGGCCGCCGCCCTTTTATCCAAACAAAAACAAATTGAAGGATCGCTTTTTGCCCTTCTCATGAGCGTTTACAACCTGGGCCAGCTCCTAGCGACTTTAATCGGGGGAAAGCTCTTTGGTGTCATCGGACTCGAGGGACTCTTTCTTCTCAGTGCCGCGGTCACTTTGTCCGGAGTCTTTTTTGTTAACAGGTTAAAATCGGTGTGAGGTAAGGAGGAATGAAATGCTGGCTGAATTTAGTGTGACCCCCATGAGCGGGAGCGCCCATGTGGGCAAGGAAGTTGCCAAAGCCCTTTGGATCGTGAGGGAGAGCGGGCTTGATTACCAGCTCACAGCCCTTGGCACCTTAATCGAAGGGGAGCGGGCAAAGGTCATGGAAGTCATCTTAAAGGCTCATGAGGCCTTGCTTGGCTCGAATGAACGCGTTTACACCCGGATTGTCCTCGATGAGTTTAAAAAAGAAACACCCGGACGGATTCGAAGTAAAGTGGCAAAAATCGAAAAAGAGCTCGGGGTTTCGTTAAAAAAATAACTTTTGATGAATCTCTCCGACGGACTTGCGCGAATCGCTTATGAAATTGCTCACCGCCTTAAAGAAAAAGGTCACAGGGCCTATTTTGCCGGAGGCTGTGTCCGCGATTTTTTAAGAAAGGAAGAACCCAAAGACTACGATATCGCTACCACGGCATCTCCCGATGAAGTGGAAAGCCTGTTTCCAAAAACCATCCCGGTCGGAAAACAATTTGGTGTGATCCTCGTGGTCAAAGAGGAAAAAAATTTTGAGGTCGCCACGTTTCGCAGTGAAGGTCCTTATCACGACGGCCGGCACCCCAGTAAAGTCAGTTTCACAAGTCCCGAAGAAGACGCACTCCGGCGCGATTTTACCGTCAATGGTCTTTTTTATGATCCTTTCGAGAAAAGGGTGATCGATTATGTGGAGGGCCGGCAGGACATTGAAAGAAAGGTCATTCGCGCCATCGGTGACCCCGAGAAACGATTTGAAGAGGACAAGCTCAGACTGCTTCGGGCGATTAGGTTTTCCGCCAATCTTGACTATACGATTGAAGAACACACGTGGGATGCTATCCGGCGCCTTGCCCCCAAAATTAAGGACGTCAGCGCAGAACGTATTCGGGATGAACTGATCAAGATGTTCACCCGTCCTGGGGCGGGCCGCGGGCTTAACCTTCTTATGGAATGCGGGCTTCTGAAGGAAATCCTGCCCGAGGTCGAGGACATGAAGGCCTGTGAACAGCCGCCTGAATTTCATCCTGAAGGCAATGTTTTTATCCATACCCGGATGCTTATGGAGAAATTGGAAAATCCTTCGGTGGTGCTAGCCTTTGCAGCCCTCTTGCATGATGTGGGAAAGCCTCCCACTTTCCAAATCAGAGAGGGGAGGATCCGATTTTACGAGCATGCCGCTGTGGGTGCGCGGATGTCAGAAAAGATCCTTCGAAGGCTACGGTTTTCAAACGAAGAAATTGAGCAGGTGATGACCTGCGTGGATAATCACATGAAATTCGCCAATGTCAAAGAGATGCGGGAGGGAAAATTGAAACGTTTCATGAGCGCCTCCACGTTTCCCACCGAGATGGAACTGCACCGCATCGATTGTCAGTCAAGCCACGGGCTCTTAGATAATTATCATTTTCTTAAAAAAAAGATTGAGGAATTCAGGGAAGAAGAACTCAAGCCCAAGCGGCTCTTAAATGGTGATGATTTGAAAAGTTTGGGAATGAAACCCGGACCCGCCATGAAACCCCTTTTAGAAGAGGTGTATGAGCTTCAGCTTGAGAAACAAATTAATCATAAGGACGAGGCCTTGGCGTGGGCCCGTAAAAAGATTTCGAATGGCTAAAATTTTGCGGTGGATCTTTTTAATCTTTTTGGGGTTGCTTTTGGTCTTGGTGATAGCGGCGGCTATTTTTATCAGCCGAATGAAGCCCGAGACTTACCGCAGCAGAATCGAATCTTTTCTCTCTGAAAAAACCGGTTACCTGGTAAATTTGGGAGAAATCTCTTTCTCCAAAGAAATCGGCTTAGGTCTTGAGGCAAAAAAAGCCGAGCTGCGTAAGCCCGGCACTGAAAAACCCATCTTTTTAGGTGATCGCGTTCTCTTGCAACTGGATATTTTATCTCTCCTAGGAGGCAGGGTGACCCTTAAGGCCAAGATTGACGGCGGTACCTTCGATTATGCGGCTCGGCCGGGAGCAAATCACTTGGTGATTCAGGGAATACACGCCCGGGCAGAGGCAGCCTTCCCCTCCAATTTTATAAAAGTAAAAGGAGCCGGCCGGCTTGCTACCCAGGGTGGACCCGAAGTGGCGTGGCGTCTGGGCGGCAATCCCAAGCAGCATATTAATTTTGAGATTAAATTCAAAAAGGACGCTCTTTTATTGACAGGGGAGGTGTTCCCAGGCGTGGATCCGCCCCGTTTCCAGGGTGAGATCAAGGTCAATCAGCTCAATATCGAGGAGGTCATGCAACTGGCCGGCGCTAAAAAGGGAGATCCCATTTTGAGTGGGACAGCAGACGGTCTGCTTCAAATTGGAGGGACGGGAAAGACTGATAAGGAAATCCAGAATTCTCTGGTGGGGCAGGGAAGATTTGAAATCCAAAATGGCACGTTGCTGGATTTTAATATCGTCCAGCATTTACTGAAACAGATCACGATCCTTCCGGCCTTGGGGGAGCTTTTACAGCAGATTCTCCCGCCTGAATTCCAAGAGACTCTAAATTCCGCAACCACCGCATTTGAGTTTCTCGAAGTCAATTTTTCTCTACAGGGTGGTCAAATTTCTACGCCGTCTCTCATCTTAAAAAGTTCGAAGTATTTGATTGAAGCTGAAGGATCGTTTGACTTTGATCACAACGTGAATTTTAAGGCCCGTTTGGTCCTCTTGGAGAATTTGAGCAAATACCTCATCCAAAGAATTCGCGAATTGGAGCTCGTTGCAAACGAGCAGGAAAGAATTGTCATACCTTTCGTTTATCGGGGCGTTTGGCCGAAGACAAGGCCTTTGCCCGATCTCGGTTACTTAGCTGAAAAATTCTTCAAAAAAGCAGGAATGGATTGGCTGGAGCAAGGACTCGGATTACTGGAACAATTTGGAGGTCAAAAGAAAAATGAATAAAGTGGCACTGACGTTTATAGGTAAGGACCGGCCCGGGATCATCGCAGAGGTTTGCCGGATTCTTTTTGAGGCAGGTTGCAATATTGAAAATACGACGATGACTGTTCTAGAAAATGAATTTGCGATGATCTTGATTGCAGAGATCCCTGGTACCCGGCAAGAAGCCAAGCTGAAGAGGTCTTTCGAGGCACTTAAAAAGAAATGGGGTCTGGACTATTTTTCAAAGAAAGTTACAAGTCAGGTGAAGAGGGGAGATAAACATCTTCCAGGCACTACCACCTACGTCGTCTCGATCGCAGGGAAAGACCGAACTGGAATTGTTTATGAAACAAGCCGGATCCTTGCTCAGCATAGGCTTAACATCACGGACCTTAATTCCAAGATTCTCGGTAAAAAAGGTAAAGAAATTTTTATGATGTTTCTGGAAGTGGATATTCCCAGGGGTTTTAATCCCAAACGGCTTGATTCTGCCTGGCGGAACATCGAGAAACGCCTGGGAGTTGAAGTTAAAATCAGGCCCCTTGAAAGCCTAACGCTTTAACTTTCAAGCGATGCCCATTCTTCCAGTCCGACTTTTTCCTGACCCTGTCCTTAGAAGACCTTGTCGTGCGGTGTCTCTTCATGAAGACATCCGAAGTCTGGTGAATGACCTAATCGCCACCATGGGCTCGCAATCCAGCGGGATTGGTATCGCCGCACCCCAGGTGGGTGTCGAAAAAAGGGTTGCCATTATGGATGTCCGGACGCGAGACCCAAAAAAGTCCCGAGAAGTTCTCATTAATCCCGTTATTCTGCACTCAGAAGGCCGTGTCATTTCACGCGAGGGCTGTATGAGCCTTCCGGATTACACAGCAACACTTAATCGCTTGGAAAAGGTGACGCTGGAATGGCGGGATATTAACGGCAAAACCCGCAGACGTATCTTTACGGGAATCGAGGCAATTTGTCTTCAACATGAACTCGATCATCTAGAAGGTAAGCTCATTTTGGATCGGGTAGCCAGCCTAAAGACCGATTTATTACCGCGCCGGCATCGTGCCTAGTTATTTTACATAAGATACATTATCGGACTTAATCAGCTCGCTTATTTTATCCTCCGGGGATGAATTGGGTAAATAACTAGAAGGTCCGCTTCTTACTTGGCAGGCGTTTTTTAGGACTTCTTCAGTAAGGAATTGACCATTTGACTAACTTTGGAGCCGTCCGCTCTTCCTTGGACCTTCGGCAGGACTTCTTTCATTACTTTTCCCATGTCAGCCGGTGCTTTAGCACCCAACTGCTCAATCGCCGCTTTGATAAGAGCGGTCAGCTCTTCATCTGTTAGCCTTTTGGGTAGATAAGCCTCAAGGATGGCCTTTTCCTGGGCTTCTTTAGATGCCAATTCCTCCCGGCCTGCCTTTTTGTAGGTGTCCATCGATTCTTGCCTCATTTTGACCTGTTTTTGAATGAGTGTGATCATCTCAGCGTCTTCGGCGGCGTCTTTTCGTTTTTCGATTAAGAAATTTCCAAGGGCTGCCTTTAACATCCTTAGCGTTTGGACTTTAATCGAGTCTTTTCCCTTCATCGCAACGATGATGTCTTCTTCGATTTTTTGGCTGAGCATAAGGCCTCCTGTGAGTTTGGGTTACCAATCTTTTGAAACTTCCCGGCTGTTGCCAGGTCTTGTGGGATGACGAACATCTTGCAGCTGTTTATCGCCTTCACGAAGGGCGTCAAGGATGCGCAAGGCGTTTTCTTTACTCATCTGACCCTGTAAAGGCTGCTGGGCTTGTGAGTTCGTTTGTTGATCGGATTTTTCACCCTGGGGTTGATCTTCGCTGCCTCCTTGGCCCTGGCTTTGTTCTTCCATGGGCTGGTGGGCCTCCTGGGTCACTTGAGGCTGCTCTTCCTCTTGACCGGATCCTTGTTGGGGTTGGGGTTGCTCTTGTTGAGATTCTGCTTGTGACGCTGGAGAATCTTCTCCTTTTTTTTCTTTTTGTTGTTCTTCTTCTTTTTTCGTTTGGGTGCCTTGTCCGTTCTTTTCTAAGTCTTCTTTTTCTTGCTCTTGGCCTTCGAGGTCCTCCGATTTTTGAGAACCTTCCTGTTTCTCTTGCTCGCGCTCTTGGCCTTGCTGGTTTTGATCAGATGGGTCATCACTTCCTTCACTTTTTTGCTGCTGATCTTTATTCTGCTGTCCGGACTGGGAATTTTGTTTATCGTCCTGCCCGTCACCGGATTGCGGCTGGGACTGTTCCTGCTGTTTTTGGCTTTGCTGGCCTTGTTGCTGCTGTTGGTTTTGCTGAGGGTTCTGCTGTGGATTTTGTTTCTGCTGTTTCTGTCTCTCTTGATTTTGTTTCTCGAATTGGGCCTTCTTTTTTTGGAGAAATTCGAGATTGTACTTGGCATCCTCATCTTTAGGGTCAATCTCTAAAACTTTTTTGTAATTTTGGATTGCCTTTTCAAAATCTCCCAATCGGTAAAGCGTGTTCGCGTAGTTGTATAAAATTTTTGCCTTCTCCTTGGGGTCTTTTACTTGAGAAAGCGATTGCTGAAGTTCTTTTTCCGCTCCCCGGTATTCATACTGATGATAAAGCGCCGTTCCTAAGTTATAGCGAATGACAGGATTGCTAGGATCTGTCACTTGGGCCTTGCGGTAACTTTCAACCGCGGTTTGGTATTTTTTGTCTTCGACCGCGCGGTTGCCTTTTTCCACCAGAGAATGCGGCGAGTCCATAAATCCAGAAAAGAAAAATAAAATAAAAAGCGACAAAACCGCCTTCATAAGGGTTTGTCTTTTTTCGTAATGCCTTTCGTAATACCTAAGGAGGGTCTCAGCCGCTAAAAAAAGAAAAGCCAGGAAGAGAAAAATTTGGAAATGTTCTTCGCGTTCCGTAATCAGTCTTTCTTTGAGTTTGCGTTGTCCCAAGGTCTCAAGATGCTTCAAGATCACATCAATTTCTCGCTCGCCGGGAGTTGCTTGAAGATAAAGCCCGCCGGTCTCCTTGGCGATCCGGGAAAGGATTTCAGGATTAAGCCGCGTAATGACAACTTGGCCTTGTTTATCTTTCTTATAAGCAGTTGTGGTGCTGGGGCCTTGTTGGGGACCGAGTCCCGAATGCAAAGGGATAGGATCCCCTTCCGGCGTGCCCACGCCTACCGCATAAACGCGAATTCCTGCCTTTTTGGCCTCTTCAATCGCTTGATCCACTCCCCCTTCGTGGTCTTCCCCATCGCTGAAGATGATAATCGCCCGGTATTTGTTGCTGTCTTGGGGAAACGCGCGGACGGCAAGCCGCAGGGCGTTACTTAAGGAAGTACCCGGGTCAGGAATATAACCGGGTTTAAGAGCATCCACAAAAAGCAGAAAGGCTCCGTAATCCAGAGTCAGAGGACACTGCAGGAAACTTGACCCCGCAAAGGCCACCATTCCGACCCGGTCACCTTTGAGCTTGCGAATCATATTTTTCATTTCGAGTTTGGCTTTGCCCAGACGGTTAGGTTTTACGTCTTCTGCTAACATGCTCAGCGACGTATCCAAGAGGAACACAAGGTCAACCCCTTTTCTTTCCACTTTTCGTTTTTCTTCGCCCCATTGGGGCCGGGCCAAGGCCAAGACGGAAAAAAAGAAAGCCAGTAAAAGAAAAGCCCAGCTGAGTCTTCTGGCATCTTCTGAAATTCCGCGGATGAGCTTTTCTTTCATAAAGTGAGGATTTCCCAAGAGGGTCAATCTTTTCTCGCGTGTTTTATTTCCCCAGACGAAAAGTAAAAAAATCAAAGGAAGGAGCCACAAAAAGATAAGACGACCGGGTTCAAAGAAATGCATTTAGGGAATCCTCAGAAGGACGCTGTTTTTAAGACTGACTTCCAGAAGTAAAAGAAGCAAAGCGACCATCAAAAAATAAGGAAAAAGTTCTTCATAGTTAAGGTATTCCTTGACCTTCACCTCGGATTTTTCAAGCTGATTAATTCTGGAATAAATTTCAGACAAGGCCTTGGGATCGCGGGCCCGGAAAAAAACGCCGCCCGTGATGTCCGCGATCCGCTTCAATACAAATTCATCGATCGCAACATTGGCTTGGACATAGCGCTTTCCAAAGAGCGGGTCATTAACGGGAAACGGAACGAGGCCTCCCCTGCCTATGCAAATCGTGTAAACCTTAATCCCAAACGTCTTAGCCAGTTCCGCCGCGGTCACAGGATCAATCTTTCCGGCATTGTTGGCGCCGTCTGTGATTAAAATAATGACTTTGCTCTTGGCATCACTTTCCCTAAGTCGGTTGACCGCGGTCGCGAGGCCCATTCCGATGGCCGTGCCGTCCGGGATCATTCCGATTTGAATTTCATTCAGAAGGCTGACCAGGATGTCATGATCAAGAGTGAGGGGGCATTGGGTAAAGGCATCTTTGGCGAAAACGACGAGTCCGATACGGTCATTGAGGCGTTCACGGATAAATTTGATGGCTTCTTGTTTGGCAACGGCCAGCCTGTTTTCGGGTTTGAAGTCCTCGGCAAGCATCGAGCCCGAGATATCGAGCGAGATCACAATATCGATTCCTTTGGTCTGAAGATCCCGTTCCTGGGTAGCCTTCGCAGGACGCGCCAAAGCAATAATGAAAAGGCTAAAAATCAAGATTCTTAAAATAGGGAGCATACGGTTACCCAGAATCCTCCATGAAGTGAAGGGGCCTTGAAAAGGGTCGATCGTAGAAAAAAGAAGTGCGGGATCCGTTCTGCGCCGGTATCCGAAATACCAGATCACCGGAAGAAAAAGGAAGAGAGAAAAAAAGACGGGGTGTCTAAATTCCATGGGAGTTGGACTTTGCCTCGGGCTCGGGCGAAAGGGTCGCTTTAGGTCTCGCCTCTTCGACGAGGGCCCTGGCGAGTTGATTTATTTTGATGATCTCAGGAGGCGGCGGGGTCCATTTCGCGAACTTCACAAGATCTGCAGTCTCTAAAACCGTCTGAATTTTTTCGGCAAGCAATAATTCGATTTCCTTTTGTTTAAGATCCCTAAGGATTTCCGAGGTTGTGGATTCAAGCGCCGTGATTTCAAACCGCTTTTCGAAATAACATTTAAGGATTTCAGAAAGTTCTAGGAAATATTCCTTCACCCGTCCCCGCCGCAGAAGATCAGAATCGTAAAGCCGGTTGAGCTTCAAAAGCGCCTCGTCTTCCGGAGAAAGATCCGGCTCTTTAACCCTCTCTTCCATTAACTTCTTTCGCCGGACCCACCAGAAAGCCCCGGCTGCTGAAACTGCCAAGAAGCTCAAGAAAATTCCCAGCCATTTCCAAGCTCTCTTAAGTTTAAGGGTGCCTTTTACGGTCCGAATGTCTGTCTTGGGCTTATTGGCATCCACGCTTCGGATGGTGATAAAAAGACGGTTGGTTTGGATGGTCTTGGGCTCGCCGCCTTTGACGCGGTACTGGATCGTGACGGGTTCCAAAATAAATTCTCCCAGTTCATAAGCAGTGAGAATAAAGCGTCTTCCTTCGACGATCTCCTTGCCTTGTTTTTCCAATAAATCATAAACTTTTTTTACTTCAAAAGGGTCGGTTTTGGGCGGCGGGATTTGAGACAAAAGCTGTACATCCTCGTCGTGAGTGAGGGTGACGCGATACTCCACCTTTTCGCCGATCGTGATCGTCCCCTTGTCGATTTCGGCTTTGACTGAAATAAAATTTTTTTCCTCCGCCTTTAAAAAAGCAGGCATCATAAAAAGGATCGCGATTAAAACCCCAAAAATCCGCCTCACATTCGTTTCTCTCTCATTCTAAAAAAGGCCATCAAAGGCTCTGCGTAGGGTTTAGAAATATCGATGTTCACACGGTCGATACTGAAACTTTTGAAGAGCCGGTCCAGGTTTTCTTCTCTTTTTTTGGCCGTGTCTTCGTAATGCCTTCTGAGTTCCGTATCGCTGAAATCCACAAAGGTCTTTTGAGTGGTCTCTGCGTCTTCCAATTCGACGAGGCCCATGGGCGGCACCCGTAATTCGTTGGGATCGGTGAGTTGAATGGCGATCAGGTCATGCCTCTTGCTTGTAATGCGCAGCGCCTTTTCGTAGCCCTCGTCCATAAAGTCCGACATCATAAAAACCACGGCGGTTCGCGTAAGGACACGGTTGATGTATTCCAGGCCCGCTTTGAGCTGGGTGCCGCGATGCTCGGGTTTAAAATAAAGAATTTCTCTTACCACCCGAAGGACATGGGACCTTCCCTTTTTTACGGGGATGTATTTTTCCACCTGATCGCTTGTGATCAGGAGCCCGACCTTGTCCTTATTTCTTACCGCAGCGAAAGCAAGCAGTGCCGTGATTTCGGCAGCCACCTCTGATTTAAGCCTTCCCTGGGTTCCAAACTGCTGTGAGCCTGAGACATCGACCACAAAGACCACGGTGAGTTCGCGTTCTTCAACGAATTTTTTGATGAAGGGATGCTGGGAGCGGGCGGTGACGTTCCAGTCAATGCTGCGAATGTCATCTCCGGCCACGTATTCGCGGACATCTGCAAATTCTATTCCCTGACCTTTAAAGACTGATTTGTATTCGCCGCCGAAGAGGTCGTTGACCAGACGGGTGGTCCGGATCTCAATACGCCGGACTTGTTTGAAGATTTCCTTCGGGATCATGGAAGTAACGCTTAAGGGACTTCGACTTGATCAAAAATTCTTTGAAGAATGTACTCCGATGTTTTTTCTTCGGCCTCCGCTTCGTAAGTCACGAGTACGCGGTGGCGCAGGACATCCATCCCCATTTGTTTCACATCATCGGGTGTGACATAGCCTCTTCCCCTTAAAAAGGCGTTGGCCTTGGAGGCAAGCGTCAGCATGATGCTAGCTCTGGGCGATGCGCCATAAGAGATCAAGGGCTTGAGTTCAGCCAGCTTGTATTTTTCAGGTGCCCGTGTGGCAAAGACAAGATCAAGGATGTAATCTTTTACTTTTTCATCCACATAAATTTTGTGCATCATTTCCTGAAGTTCGAAAATCTTTTCCGGAGTTATGACCGGTTGAACGTCTACCGCTCTGCCGATTGTCATGCGCTCCAAAATTTCTTTTTCTTCTTTTTTATTGGGATAAGTCACAATCAGTTTCATCATGAAACGGTCGACTTGCGCTTCAGGCAATGGGTAAGTCCCCTCCTGCTCAATAGGATTTTGTGTGGCCATCACGAGAAAAGGTTTCGGAAGAATGAAGGTGGTCTCTCCGATCGTAACCTGCCTTTCTTGCATGGCCTCCAGGAGCGCGCTTTGAACCTTGGAAGGAGCTCGGTTGATTTCGTCCGCCAGGATGATATTGGCGAAAATAGGTCCTTTTTTGGTGGTGAAATTTCCATCCTTGGGATGATAGACTAGGGTTCCGATCAAATCTGCCGGCAAAAGATCAGGGGTAAACTGGATCCTTTGGAACTTTGCCTGGATGGTGGAAGCCAGCGTTCGAACAGAGAGGGTTTTTGCAAGCCCCGGGACTCCTTCAATGAGAATATGACCTTCAGCCAAAAGCCCGATCAAGAGTCTTTCCACTAGTTGCGACTGGCCGACAATGACTTTGCCCATTTCCAGATACAAAGTATCAAATGTACTGCGGGCTTCTTTTACCTTCTCATTTATTTCCTTGATGGCTGTGTCCATGAATCCTCCTGGTCAATAATTTTCTTGCCTTCAATGAATTGCATTATTTCGTTTACAGTAAAGCCTAATTCAGCCGAGGACGCCGACTGGGCGAAACTAAACTCCTGTAGTTTATCGAAGATCCTTCTTAAGGTCTTCAAGTCCTCACGAGGTATTTTTTCCCTTATTCCGTCTATGAGTTCCCTGTTGGAGACCTTGAGAGGAAGATCGTATTTTTCCAACAGGTAATTTTTCAGTATTTTTTCTAGCTCTCGGGGTTTTTGGTCAGATTGTAATGACCCTAGAGAGCGCTCTTCAAGGCTAGGCATTTTTTGCGGCGTAAGAGAAGAACCCTTCCTTTTAAAAAAAATGACCATAGCAGTCAGAACGCCTAAAAGTGTTGTGATCCCCAACCCTAACAATATGGGTTTAACGATTTTTGCGTAATCAGGCGTGATTCGAATTTCCAATGCAGGAGATTCAAGGTTGCCCGATTTTTGAGTTAACGGATCAAGGAAATGAATGAAAAAAGGTAGGATCTCCCCTTTCCCGGGTTTCAACGCCCTCAGCGTGAAAAGATATTGTTTCTTATTCCACGATTCGCCATTTTTTTGGGTCACTTCATTTGACTCACCCGCCGCCTCGATCGTTAGATTATCGGCGCGGATGGAAGGCTCGGAAAAACGGTACCCTGCCTCATCCGTTTTCCAAGTAAGTTGGATGGTAAGCTGGAAAATCCCGCCGCTCACCACTGAGCGGGCGGGACTAAAACTTACTTCCATTTTTGGATCAGCGGAAACCGGGCGAACGCTTGTAAAAATCAGCGCTGCGAGGATAAACGCAAATTTGACAAACTTCAAGCCTTAGCCTTTTTTCTTCTTATCTTCTTCATCGACGACTTCGTAGTCGGCATCGACAACATTCTCGCCTTCTTTCGGCGTTTGAGCGCCGCCGTCAGGTCCGGGACGCTGCCCGCCGCCCGCAGCACTGCCCGCGCCTGTTTTTTTAGCAGCTTCTTCGTACATCTTTTGGGTAAGCGTGTGCGATGCAGTCGAAAGCTTTTGAAAGGCAGCGTCCAGTTTTTCTTTGGAGTCGGAGGTGACAGCGCCTTTTGCTTCCGTAAGCGCTTCCTCTGCCCTCTTTTTCTCCTCCCCCGAGATCTTGTCTCCGTGTTCACGCAGACTTTTTTCCGTCGCGTAAATAAGGTTGTCCAAATTATTTTTCGTTTGGATTGCTTCGTGCTTTTTCTTGTCTTCATCGGCGTGTGCCTGCGCCTCTTTGACGAGCCGCTCGACTTCTTCCTTGGATAATGTAGAGGCGGCTTCGATACGGATTTTCTGCTCTTTGGAAGTTCCCAGGTCTTTGGCGGATACATGCAGTATCCCATTGGCATCGATATCAAACGTGACTTCGATCTGCGGCATGCCGCGAGGAGCAGGAGGGAGTCCCTCGAGGTTAAAAATCCCAAGCAGACGGTTGTCTTGGGCCATTTCTCTTTCGCCCTGAAGCACTTTCACGGTCACTGCAGTTTGATTGTCTGCAGCGGTGGAAAAGATTTCTGATTTTTTGGTTGGGATCGTGGTGTTTCTTTCGATGAGTTTGGTCATGACCCCACCCAGCGTTTCGATTCCAAGGGAAAGCGGCGTAACGTCTAAGAGAAGAACATCCCGAACGTCGCCTTTAAGAACCGCGGCCTGGATTGCAGCCCCGATGGCAACTACCTCGTCTGGATTGACACCCTTATGAGGCTCTCTGCCAAAAAGCTGCTTCACTTTTTCTTGGACGGCAGGCATACGGATCTGGCCTCCGACAAGGATCACTTCATTAATATCTTGGGTCTTGATTCCTGAATCTGTGATGGCCTTTTCACAGGGTCCTACGGTTCGGTCAATAAGATCTGAAACAAGTCGTTCCAATTTTGCCCGCGTGAGCGTCATGAGAAAATGCTTGGGGCCTGAAGCGTCTGCGGTGATAAACGGAAGGTTGATCTCTGTTGTGATAGCACTTGAGAGTTCACACTTGGCTTTTTCAGCTGCCTCTTTTAGGCGCTGCAAGGCCATTCGGTCTTTGGACAAATCGATTCCTTCTTGCTTTTTGAATTCTGTCACGAGCCACTCGATGACTCGTTGGTCAAAGTCGTCACCTCCGAGATGTGTGTCTCCATTAGTGGCCTTGACTTCAAAAACACCTTCTCCGATTTCAAGGATGGAAATATCAAAGGTGCCGCCGCCTAAATCATAAACTGAAATGCGTTCGTCTTTCTTTTTATCAAGTCCATAGGCCAAGGCTGCGGCGGTAGGTTCATTGATGATACGCAAAACCTCAAGGCCTGCAATCTGACCGGCATCTTTGGTGGCCTGGCGCTGGGAATCATTAAAATAAGCGGGAACTGTGATGACTGCCTGGCGGATCTCTTCGCCGAGGTAGGCCTCGGCGTCAGCCTTCAGCTTTTGTAAAACCATGGCGGAGATTTCTTGGGGTGTGTAAGTTTTATTTTCTGCGGGAATGCGGATGATCACGTCGCCCTGTTTGCCCGGCTCAACTTTAAAAGGGACGAGCTTAATTTCCTGCTGAACTTCCTCAAATCTTCTGCCAATGAAACGTTTGGCGCTATAAATGGTATTTTCAGGATTCGTCACGCCTTGACGTTTGGCTGCCTGCCCGACTAAACGTTCGCCGTTTTTGGTGAAAGCAACTACGGAAGGGGTTGTTCTGTTACCTTCCCGATTGGGGATGATTTTGACCTCTCCTCCCTCCATCACTGCTACGCATGAATTCGTGGTGCCGAGATCAATACCGATGATTTTACTCATAAAATATTTCCTCCTTGTGAGATGATTAATTGCATTTTTTCGTTAATTCTTACTCAATTGCTGTGCCATTTTCTTATGAGCGAATGAAGCCCATTCTTATAAGAAGTGTGCTTTTTTGGCTCAAATTATTGTAATTGATACTCTTCCAGCTTGCGGTAAAGAGTACGCCTGGAAATGCCCAGTTTTTTAGCTGCCTTTGACTTGTTCCCGTTGCATTCCTGAAGCTTCATTTGGATGAGGGTCTTTTCCATGTCCTGGAGTGTAGAAAATTCAGAATTTACTTCGGGGACTAGGCCTGAGGCGGTCTCCTTTTGCCAGGCAAGAGGATTATTTCCCACCTTAAGATCCTCAGGCAGATTTTTCTCGTTGAGCTTACTGCCTTGAGAAAGCACCACCATTCGTTCCACGATATTTTTAAGTTCCCGCACATTGCCCGGCCAAGAATAGGCCTCTATCTTTTTATAGACTTCTTCCTCCACCGATTGAAGGGTCTTGCGGTTGAGCTTGGCTAGCTGTTTTATAAAATAATCAAACAATGGCCGAATGTCCTCACGTCTTTTGCGTAGAGGCGGGACTTCAATTAAAATCACATTGATCCGGTAAAAAAGATCTTCGCGAAATCTTCCTGCTCTTACTTCCTGGACTAAATCTTTATTGGTGGCGCAAACAAGACGAACGTCGACTCGAATTGTTTTGGTGCCCCCCACTCTTTCGAACTCCCCCTCTTGTAAGACCCGAAGGAGTTTAACTTGCATTTCAATCGGAATTTCAGAGACTTCGTCCAAAAACAAAGTGCCGTTATTGGCCAACTCAAACCGGCCGATTTTTCTATCACCTGCTCCTGTGAACGCACCCTTCTCATGACCAAAGAGTTCGCTGGCAAGCAGTGTCTCGGTAAGCGCTGCACAGTGGACAGCCAGAAAGATCTCATTGTGGCGCGGGCTTTTGTCATGAATCCGGTGCGCTAATAATTCTTTTCCGGTGCCGCTTTCTCCTTGGAGTAAAACAGTAGATTTTGTCGGCGCAACCTGATCGACCATCTCCAGAACTTTCTCCATCTTGTCGGACGCGGCCAAAATTTGACCTTCTTCAAAACGCTCTTTGAAAAGTTCGCGCTTTAGTTCTTTATTTTCCTGTCGCAGGCTTTGTTGTGTGAGTGCTTTTTTGATAGAAAGTTCTAATTCTTCAAGATTGACAGGTTTGGTCAGATAATGAAAGGCTCCCATCTTGATCGCCTTCACAGCATTTTCCACGGTACCGTAGGCGGTTAAAAGGATCACTGAGATTTCCGGGTATTTGAGTTTTATTTTTTCGAGGAACGCGAGCCCATCCATTCCCGGCATGCGGATGTCAGAAAGAATGATATCGGGTTTTTCTTTTTCAATGGCGGCAAGTGCGGTCTCGGCGTTTTCGGCGGCGATGACATCATAACTCCGGTTTTCCAGGAATTTCTGGAGTCCCTCCCGGGTATTTTTTTCATCCTCCACAATTAATAGGGTTGGCCACACGGCGCTCACGGCAAGTTCCCCTCTTTCTTATTGATCTTGGGCTGAGGTAAGGACAATCGCTCCTGACGAAGAGGCAGAAAAAGGGAAAAGAGCGTATCTTTACCTACTTTGCTTTTCACATCAATCCTTCCTCCGTGATCCCGAATGGCTTGAAATACTTGTGCCAAACCCAAACCGAAGCCGCGGGGCTTGGTGGTGTAATAGGCCTCAAAGATATGAGGTAAATCCTTTCCCTCAATTCCCATGCCTTGGTCGGCGATGCGGACAATACATAATTTTTCTTTGCGTTCGGTTGAAAGGGTGAGCGTTCCGCCTCTGGGCATGGCCTCCATCCCATTTTTTATCAAATTCATAAAAGCTTCATGAAGGCGGTCACGGTCGAGCAAAAAAGGCGGGAGGTTTTTGTCAAGTGTGAGTTTGGCTCGCACCTTGTGTCTGTCCAGTTCGATACGAAGAAAATTAACTACCTCTTCAAGGATGTCATTTAGATTTTCTATGCGAAAGCGAAGCGAAGGCTGGCGCGTTGCTTTAAGGAAGGAACGGACGATTTGATCAAGGCGCCGCGTCTCAGAGGCAATCACATCGATCAGCTTCGTCATGTTTTCTTGTTTAGGTTTGGGTAATTTTTGTGTCTCCTCTTTGAAAAGGTCCGTATGGATTTGGATCGAATTAAGGGGGTTGCCAATTTCATGGGCCACTCCGGCCGCCAGACGCAGGAGTCCCTCAACTTGCTGCATCCTTATCTCTTCATCCCGCAACTTTTTTTCATCAGTGAGATTTTCTATCCGGAGAATAACTTCTCTTTCTTTCTCTGATTCAAAAGGAAGCCATAAGAGTCCCAGGAACATCTCTCTTGGGACAAGGACGCGGGTTTTCACACTCGCGGCTTCAAAGGGACGTTTCAGACATTCCAATAAGAATTCTTTCACCGCAGAGTCAGCGGCAAGTTCCTCGACTCGGGAGCGGTTTTTAAAAAGGCGCTGGAATCCCAGCCACAAAAAGGCCTGCCGGTTCGCTAGCTTGACGATGCCTTCTTCCGGAGCGAGGAGTAAAACTCCTTCGTTGATCTCATCAAGGATGCGCTCTAATTTTTTGCGTTCCTGGACGAGTCCTGTGAGATAGCCCTGAACGCTCTGACGGTCCAGGCGGTCAATTCGGGCGAGCACCCGATCGATGAATTCTATTTCTGAAGCCAAACCTTCTCTTCCTCCTTCGCAATTCGGATAAATTCCCCCAAAAGCTTGGGGTCTTTTTGGCCGGGCGATGCCTCTACTCCGCTGGCCACATCCACCGCAAAAGGACGTATCTTTTGGATGGCTGTACGAAGATTTCCGACATTCAATCCACCCGCCAAAAATAATTTTTCATGAACGTAGGGTCGGTCTTCAATATGTTCCCAGTTAAACGTCGTGCCCGTTCCGCCCTTTGCTTCGCTAGCGTACGTATCGAACAGAAAGGCGCTCACATTGTATTCATCGATTCTTTTAAGGCTCATTGGGTCTTTGATCCGGAAGGTCTTGATCACCTCGTAGCCTTTTTCCACAAAGGAGTGGCAATAAAGTGCCGTCTCTTCGCCGTGAAACTGCAAGATTTTAATCCCGAGATCATGGACAATTTTTTCAACCTCCTCCTTTTTTTGATTGGCAAAAACGCCTACAAAATTTTTGAAATTCGGCAGGGATTGCAAGAACGTCCTCGCAGTTTCAAGTGTCACCCGTCTTTTGCTTTCGGTAAAAATCATTCCCAGGTAATCGGCTCCGAGTTTTGCGGCAAGCTGAACATCTTCAACGCGGTTGTTACCGCAAATCTTAATCTTAGGCATTGGCTTTTCCCTTTCCTTTAATCATTTCGCGGACCTTGCCGACAATATCGGGAGCTTTCATCAAACTCGTTCCCACCAGAAAGGCGTGAATTCCAAGACTTCTGTATCTCAACATTTCTTCATGGTCCTTAAATCCGCTTTCAATCACCACGGTCGCATTTTTCGGGACGTGGTGCAAAAGCTGCTCGGCCCGGGTGACATCCACGTCCAAGGTTTGGAGATTCCGGTTGTTGATGCCGATGATTTCAGCGCCCGCCTTCGTGGCCTTTTTCAAATCCTCTTCGGTGTGGACCTCCACCAAGGCATCCAAAGAAATTTCCTGGCACTTTTTTAGAAACTGCTTCAATTCCTCATCGGTGAGAAGCGTGGCGATTAAAAGCACGGCATCGGCCTCGAGGACTTTGGATTCGTAAAGTTGGTATTCGTCCAAAATAAAATCTTTTCTCAAGATGGGGATTTGAGTGACCTGGCGGATTGTTTTTAAATAGCTGGGTCTTCCTTTAAAAAAACGGGTTTCTGTCAGCACCGAGAGCGCGGCCGCTCCTGCGTATTCCAAGAGCGCAGCCAGGCGAAGCGGCTGAAAATTTTCCCGGAGGATTCCTTCCGAAGGAGAGGATTTTTTGATTTCAGCAATGAGATTCATTTTGTGAGGGTCGGAAATGGCCTTTCGGAAATTACGCCGGCCCGTGCCGTTTCTCATTTGGACTGCTTCTTGAAGTCGCTTGAGCGGAAAACGCATTTTTAGCTCTTCGACCTCTTTACGTTTATGAATCAAAATTTCATTAAGGATCATCTTTAGTTGCGCCTCGCGGTGATTTCCCGTAAAGCCTGGAGCACTTGATAGGCCCTGCCCGTTCGGATCGTCCATTTACTTTTTTCTATACCTTCAGCTACCGACGGTGCAAGTCCCATGAGCCAAAGGGCGAACCCGCTATTGAAGAGAACCACATCCTGTTTGGGGCCTCTCAGCGTTCCTTCCAAAATGCCTAAGGCAATGCGTTTATTGGTGCTAAGATCACCACCTTGATAAGCCTGGCGGCCCGTCTTTGAAAAACCAAACTTTTTAGGGTCAAGGCGAAACTTTTTTGTCTTCTGACCCTCCATATAAAAGATATCATTCGCGCTTTTTGTCGAGAGCTCATCTAGACCGTCTTCCGCTTTGATAAGCGCCGCTTTTTTTCTTCCCGCGAGTCTTAAGACGCTTGCCATGGGTTGGACCCAAGATGAATTGGAAATGCCAATCATTTGAAACTGGAGTGAAACAGGGTTTAAAAGCGGGCCCAGAAGGTTGAAGAGGGTCCGGATACCCAGCTCGCGGCGCAAAGATTGGATCTTTGAAAAACTAGGATGATAGAAAGGAGCATGAAAATAGGCTAAACGGCATTTGTGAAGCGCTTTGAGCATCCGATCAAAAGGCACTTCGATTTTTACCCCCAGCGCTTCCATCAAATCGGAGCTTCCAACACGTGAGGATGCAGAGCGGTTGCCGTGTTTAGCCACAAACCCGCCCGCCCCGGCAATGACAAACGCGCTCACCGTAGAAATATTAAAAGTCTCCAGCCCGTCTCCCCCGGTGCCGCAAACATCCACTAGGCCGGGAATAGAAATTTTCCGCACGGCTTCGAGTCGCCTGATCGCCCGATAACATCCCCTCATTTCACCCGAATCGTATTCTCTTTTTGAAGCGAGCAAGAGAAACTTCTTGGCCTCCGGGTCCGAGAGTTTGCCTTGCAATAATCCCAGAAACATTTCTTTCCATTGAGTTTCAGCAATTCTTTTGTCTACGAGTAAAGCATTGAAGCGGTTATGATTCCTCATTTTTATTTTTTTGTCAGAGACAGAAAATTTTTCAGAAGTTTTTTTCCTTCTAAGGTCAGAATCGATTCCGGGTGAAACTGCACTCCCCAGGTGGGATGGGTCTTGTGTTTCAGTCCCATGATTTCATTTCTGTCCGTCCAGGCGATTTTTTCTAGACAATCGGGAAATGTCTTATTTTCGACTAAAAGTGAATGATACCGGGTCGCGGTGAAGGGACTCGGTAGATTTCCAAAGATGGTCTTTTTATTGTGAAAAATTTCTGAGGTCTTGCCGTGCATGATCCGTTCGGCTCGTATGACCTTTCCGCCGAAGACTTCACCGATACATTGATGGCCCAAGCAAACGCCTAAGATGGGAAGTTTGCCGCTAAATTTTTCGATGACATCCTTAGAGATGCCGGCTTCTTTGGGAGTACAGGGCCCTGGTGAAATGACAATCCGTTTCGGTTTCAAGCGCTGGATTTGGGCAATCGTGATCTCATCATTACGATGAACTACCGGATCGCTCCCCAATTCTCCCAGGTATTGGACGAGGTTGTAAGTAAACGAATCGTAATTATCAATGACAAGTAACATATTATTTTCCTGAGTTCCCATTCACAGCCTGCACCAGAGCCCGGGCCTTATTCAAGGTTTCCTGGTATTCATTCTCAGGCGTGGAGTCGTAGACGACACCGGCTCCGGCCTGCACATAGGCCTGTCCCCCGGTGATGACAATGGTACGGATCGTGATGCACATGTCCATATCCTGATTAAAGCTAAAGTAACCCAGACAACCTGCATAAGGACCTCGTTTTTCTGGTTCCAGTTCATCGATGATTTCCATGGCGCGAATTTTGGGCGCGCCCGTGACCGTACCGGCCGGGAAAGTAGCTTTTAAAAGATCAAACGCATCTTTCCTGGGCTTTAAATCTCCTGTGACGCCGCTCACCAGATGCATCACATGCGAATAACGCTCCACGGTTGCAAAATCGTTGACCTTGATACTTTTGAACTCACACACGCGGCCCAAATCATTTCTGCCCAGGTCGACTAACATCAAATGCTCGGCCATTTCTTTTTTAGAATTTCTTAAATTCTCTTCGAGCTTGCGGTCCTCCTCAGGACTTTTTCCACGGATACGGGTCCCTGCAATGGGCCTGATTTCCGCAGACCTTCCCATCTTTCTCACTAAGACCTCGGGGCTGGAACCAATCAGCCGTGTTCCCTCACAGCGGAAATAAAACATATACGGTGAAGGATTGATTGAGCGAAGATCCCTATAAATTGAAAAATCGTCTTGGACTTTTCCCAGACTAAAACGCTGTGATAAAACCACCTGGATGCAGTCCCCCGCCCGGATGTATTCTTTAATTTTTTGAATTTTCTTTTTGAATTCTTGCTTGACAATGTTGGGTCTTATAAAAGAAGTGCCGCCCGCAAAGACGCGAGGCGTTTTTCTGGAGATGGTCTTATCCAGTTTTTTCGCGATTTGTTCCATGCCCTTGAGGGCTCGTGCATAAACCGCCTTCAAGGCCCTTTTATTTTTTGTGTCCACGTCACACAGAGCGACGATGGAAAGGGTTTTATTAAAATGATCAAAAAGAAGGAATTCTTTTATCAGAAAAAATACGGCATCGTCAGCCTCAAGGCCCTTTTTTTTCTCGAGCGCAACCTTTTCGAAGAGCGAGACATTTTCATAGCCTAAAAAGCCTACGAAACCGCCCATAAAACTTGGTAGACCCTCAGAATTAGAAATACGGTAACGGGAAAGGGTTTGACGCATGATCTCGAGGAGTTTTGTCTGGTTGCCTAAAAGGGTCGACTTGCCCCCCTTTTTAAGAAAAAGATTTCCACGGGTGAGTTTTAAAATCGCCTCAGGATTAAAACCCAAGAAGGAATAGCGTCCGATTCGCTCTTCATGTTCAGCCGATTCTAAAAGAAAAGCGCAGGGCTCTGTGGCTGAAACTTTGAGAAAGGCGGAAACCGGTGTCTCTAGGTCGGACGGGATGTCCATCCGTAACGCGACTAAATTTCCTTGTTTGGTTAATTTTAAAAAATCTTTAAAGGAAGGCGAAATCATTTCTTGTAGGTGCTCTCCGGATCAAAAACTTTTTCCTGCGTAACTTTCACCTTATCGCCTTTTTGATCAATTTGATGCACAAAACAACTCCGGTAGCCTAGATGACAGGCTCCGCCTTTTTGCTTCACGCGAATCAAGACTGTGTCCACGTCACAATCCGTCAACACCTCGACCACATCTTGCGTATGCCCTGAGGTTTCTCCCTTAATCCAGTATTTCTGCCTGGAGCGGGAATAAAAAACGGTTTTCTTTTCTTTGAGAGTTCTCTCTAATGCGGTCTTATCCATATAGGCGACCATTAAAACTTCACCGGAGTCATAATCCTGGATAATGGCCGGCAAGAGGCCATTCGCATCAAACTTAAAAGGAGTCATATTCACCTATCCTAAGATAAATCAATGAGTTGCATGCAATTCATTTTGGTTAATTGGACACCCAGTATGCCAATAACCTATAACTGTGTCAAGTCGCCACAGTTATAGGAGATGCGTTCTAGGATCTTATGGGAATGTTTCGATCTCGAAGGTATTTTTTTGCTTCGGAAAGGGAAAATTCTCCGAAATGGAATATAGAGGCCGCTAAGACCGCATCTGCCTCGCCTTGGGTGAAGGCTTCATATAAATGTTCAAGGTTACCCGCACCGCCTGAAGCTATGATAGGAACTCTCACGGCTCGGCTTACTTTTTGGGTAAGCGCGAGGTCATAACCGTTGCGAGTGCCGTCTCGGTCCATACTGGTCAGTAAAATCTCACCGGCACCGAGAAGCTCGACTTCCTTTGCCCACTGGGTGACATCTTTGCCGGTTTCTTTTCTTCCCCCATGCGTAAATACTTGCCACTCTCCCGGCTTCGTTTGTTTCGCATCAATCGCAACCACAATGCATTGATTACCGAATCTTTGACTTGCGCGTTTTATAAAGGGCGGATCATTGACTGCTGAAGTATTCAGAGAAACTTTATCGCACCCGGCTTTAAGCAGGTCTCTAATATCTTCCACCGTTTGAATCCCTCCCCCGACGGTGAAAGGAATAAAAATCGATTCCGCCACTTTGCGGACCACTTCATGCATGATGGGACGATTTTCGTGTGAGGCGGTGATGTCCAGAAAAACCAGTTCATCCGCCTTTGCCTTGTCATAGGCTAAGGCACATTCCACCGGGTCGCCCGCATCTTGGAGAGAAACAAAACGCACCCCTTTGACCACGCGGCCTTGATTGACATCAAGGCATGGAATAATTCTTTTGGTCAACATACAAACATCGGAAGGTTTCTAGTGGTTCGACTCTCCGCCATGAATCTCGGCGAATCGCTCACCACAGTACCGAGCATACCCATATAATCAATCAAGTCGAGGTACTAGTTTTACTGTC
>CAYJTB010000015.1:0-44168 GCA_964372875.1 uncultured bacterium | reverse complement strand
TTTCTCTTCCTGCCGGGACAAAAGATAAATTGCCCGAAGCCGCACCGGTGTTTCAGCCTCGCCCCGGTTAGTTTCTCTTTCAAAGAAAAAACTTTTCTTTCCCGTTTCCGGATAGGCGGGCCGGGAAGGCAGCTGCATTTTTTGGAGACAGGCCTCGGCATCTGGCCGAAGGCGGATTTCCGGAAGACCGGGCTGAACAACGAAAGCGCCGTTTTGTCTTTGAATCACAGCAAGGTCGTCGGCTAGAATCGAAAATCCTTCAGCTAAAAGGCTAACCGCGAGCGTTGATTTCCCCTGGCCGGAGGGGCCCATAAAACAGATGGCGTCCGAATCGTATCGGACGACACAGGCGTGCAGCAAAAGCGAGGGAACCGACGCCGCAAGCGGCAGCTCAAGCACCCGCAGAACAAGAAGCCTTCGGGCAGAATCAATCGTTTCGATTCCTTCAGGAGGATTCCAGTCGATTATTTTTTTTTCGAGATCAACCCGGAAGGTATCGGCCAGAAAGGTCCGGATAAAAACAAACCGCCGGTCCGGACTAACCCGGTAAGCTAAGTGGGGTACGCAGAACCACTCGTTTGAAAATTCAGGACATAAAAAACGCCGCCTTCGAAAAACAATGCGCTGCGCCGTTACGTTTTGATTTTTCGAGGAAGCCGGTAGCAATCCGGGAAATGCAACCTCGTTTTCGAGCTGAATTCCGTAGACCTGGTATCTGTAAGCAAACACCGAAGAGAAACTTCTCAGCCGTCCAAATCAACCGCTTTTAATTTTTGCAATCCTGAATCCAATATCTCTCCGCTTGCGCCCGTGGTTAATTTTTTGAGCGGGCCATATTTTGTCAATTGAGGCGGAGAATAGATTTTCTTTCTACTTTGCCCCGACTTTACTTTCGAAAAAGACCCGGCCTTTTTTTTCATCAAAGCGCCTCCTTTTATTTTTTTCAAAATCACACCGATGCTTTAACCATTGATCCACACTTAAAAGATGCCAGTATTGCCTCAAGGGCAGCGCGGTCTTGAGGGAAGCCCCGGATTTTTGAACGTAGAACCATTTTTTGTAAATAGCCTTTATCTTTTTGGGCCGTGTCATTGACCGCAAGAGCGGGTGCGAATTTTCAAAAGTCTCCTTTAAAGCCTTCGAAGCATATTTTTCCAGATAGGTCCGGACCGCAGGAGAAAATTCAGCCTTGCCAAGGCGCTCCCGGATCCGGTTGGGGAGCAGGTCTTTTAAGGATTCACGAAGAACGATTTTGTGCAATCTTCCTTGTGTTTTTTGACTGTCCGGAACGGCCGCCGAAAATTTAAGAAGCCGGAGATCCAGAAAAGGGTATCGAACCTCCAAGGAATAAAGAGACGAAAAGCGCTCCGTCGCCTCCAGATAACCGGTAATATATTCCAAACAAAGCCAATTATAAATCCCTCCGCGGGAAGAAACAGAAGAGGTTTTTAGCCGTTCCTCAAGACCCATTCTCTTGGCGAATCGGGGGTCAAAATAATCAGGCGCCATTTTCCTGAAAATCTTTCGGTAATAATTCTTAATCCCTTCAGGGAGAATAGCCCTTAAAAGCCTCTTGGGCATTCCGAGAAAACCAAAAAAAAGTTCCCGATAAATATTTTTAACCGCCGGCACGCGGCCCACGAAAAGTTCGTCTCCGCCCTCTCCGTGAAAAAGAGATCTTACCTTTAAACCGCGTCCTCTCTTAAAAAGATGTTGAAAATAGGCGATATTCGGAGGCAAAAGCGGCACGTCCTGACACCAAAGATTCTCTTCCAAATTTTCAAGCGGCCCCCACCCCTTGATCTCAACCGGATGATATTCAAGCTGTGGATACTTTTCAAGAACTGCTTTCACGTATTCCTCTTCATTCACCCAATCCGCATTTTTAAGCCGGTAAAGGGGATTGGCTTCGGGAAAATAAAGGGTGAAAACCGGGAAAGGCGACTTGGCATCGGATAATCGGTTTTGCAAAGTGGCCGCAACCGATACGATCGAAGAAGAATCCAGCCCTCCGCTTAAAAGGGAGCCGGCCCGGTATCCGGGAGGCGTACGAAGCCTTACCCGCACCGCTTCTTCTAAAAGAGAGCGGCAAATCCCGGCATTCTTTTCAAGGGTATTTTCTGAAATCTTCGGATCGGGATTCAATTCCCAAAATCTTTTTATTTCCAAACCCCCGCTCCCGATTCTTAGAAAATGAGCCGGCGGAAGTTTCCGGCAGGCCTCGTAAGGAGTTTCCTCGCGATTGGGGAAGTGCAGGGTGAGACTATCCGCCAGATGGGGAACATTGAGGGTTGAGGCAATCGAAGCGTCCTGAAAAATTTGTTTGATCTGGGATCCGAAAAGAAATTTCCGGCCGTTCCAGTGGTAAAAGAAAGGTTTGATCCCGATCGGGTCCCGGGCACAGAATAATTTTTGGTTGGGATCATCCCAGATCGCGAAGGAGAAATCGCCCAAAAGATGAGCCGGGGCCTCCTCGCCCCAGAGTTGGTAACTAAAAAGAATGTAGGCTGCATCAGGCGCAGGAAAGGGATCGAAGAGTTTCTCGATATCGTTCCAGATTCCGCGCGAGCGGAACTGGGTTTTCAACTCGTCACGGTTGTCAATGCGCGCATCCGCGGTGATCCACAGGCCCCGGCCGTTTGTCATCGGCTGTTTTTCGTGGACCGATTCCTCGGAATTCCAAAGGAGCCGGTGGCCGAATCCTACTTTACCGCCGGTCCAAATTCCCGAACCATCCGGGCCGCGGTAATCCACGATATCGCGCATCCCGAGAAGAAGATCTTCGCTGACGGACGGTCCGTCTAAATGATAAATCCCGGCAATGGCACTCACGGATTGAGGACCTGCATTGGACTGGGCTGACTCATTTGATCCGAAGTTTCACACCAGGCGTGCGCCGCCAATTCTCCCTTTTCCTTTCGGACTCCGATTCGGATGCGGCAAGGATACCCATAAGAAGCAAGGAAGGCCTGCTTGGCCAGCGAGGTCGGAAGGCAATTGGGTCTGCCCGGTTGATACCGCCAAGCCAGCCGGAAAAGATCCAAAAATTCTTGAGAGGGGACAGGAGCCTGATCCGAATGTTTTTCGGCATCAGGTAAGGAAATTCTCCGGGGAATTTGATCGGGAGAAAATAAAACGAGGCGTCTTGCTTTAAGGAGAAAAAAATAGGCTCGAACGATTATTTTCCATTGAACAAAGGAAAATTGAGAGGCGGTTTTAAATTTTCGGGCCAGAACCTTCAACGCTAAGAAGTCCTTCTTGTTCGAGATCTTTCAAGAATTGCGTCAAATCCTTCTCGAGCTGGGCGGGCTCGACTTCAAACTTATTTTTCAAACCCTCCAGAACAGCTTCAAAATCTTTTCGGGCAACGCATTCATCCCAAATCAAGCTTCCGGTTTCGTTCAAACCGTAATACTCTCCCTTACCCAGATGAAGGAATACCCATTCTCCCTCCAACTTCTTGGCCAATAATTTTTTGGAGATACGAATGATTTTTTCAGACATCAGATGTATTTTTCCAAGCGGCAACAGTATACCCGTTTTTTCGGACGGCACAAGAAAAACGGCGCCCGGCGGCGTAGAAGATCAAACTCGTTCCCTTATAAAACAAGGCGGCAAAATGTTTTCCGTAACTTGCAAGGCGTCCCAGGAAATTCCTGGAAGGGTATTTGGTTTGAAGGTATTCGCGGCTTGGCAGTATCCAGCGGACCAAAAAATATAGTTTCTTCCAAAAGCCGCGCACCCGGTTCCAAGAGGAGAGGAAATGTTCGCGGCGGTCCACCCAATAGTTGTGATTGAAGGTAAGCAGGTCCAATTGCTTACCCGGTATGAAAATCCTCTGTAAAGGAAAAGGGCTGACCCCCCCTTCCCTGATTTGTGCTTGGAATATTTCAGGAAGAGGGGAATCAAAATGAAGACCGAGGAAGGCCAAAATTTCTAAGAGCTCATTTGCCTGGCGACCCGTCCGGAGAATTTCCCAGCAAGAATGGCCGTCGATTTCCTGGCGGAAATATCGAAGGCTCTCGTCAAGATCTGTGTACCAACCAAGAAAGTTCTGCCGCATCCCGATGTGTTTTGCCAAGTGAAGGAGAAGATGAAGAAAAAGTTGATTGGGATGGGGAACCAAGGCGCTCTTCTCCGAGATGGAAATCAAGCGGGCCTCTTTCCACAGCCAATGGGGAGGCAGAGAAAAAGGGTTCTCGTCATCAAAGGCCTCGGTGTGGAGATCGACAGAAACTTTTTTTTGGGTGTGAGTCCACTCAAAGGCGTTGGGATGAAGAAAAGGTTCCAACTGCTGGCGATGCCATTCGCTGGGGAAATGAGTTGGTTTGCTGTGCTGATATCCGAGTTCCGAGAGAAGGGCCTCGGTGCCTTTGAGATCTTCGGGCCGGATCATCAGATCCAGATCAGCAAAGGAGCGGATGGGTCTTGTGTGATAAACGGTTTGGTTGAGCGCCGCGCCCTTCAAAAGGAGAATATCTATTTTTACACGGTTGAAATGGGGAAGAAGGTTTTCGGTAAGCTCCGCCTCAAGAGCCAGGACGTGGAATTGTTCCGCTAAATAAATCCCCCGGATTTTTTTCCAGGTATCTTCTTCAAGAAAAGACTGTGCTTCGTTACGTTTCAGGAAAGAATACAGCCGAGGCAGGAGGCGGTGGCGCGCGGCCTCTTCGACAAGTTCGTTCCAATTTTCGATTTGGCAAAGGAGTGGATTTAAGGCGGATGACTTCGAAGCATCGATTGGCAGCGCACTAAGGAAAAGCAGTTGATGAGCCGTTTTCATCAGAAACCGCATCATACACCGGGCGCATCCCACCTCATACAGTTGTCTGACCTGTCATCCTGGGGAGCGAGGCGGCGAAGGATCTGAGATTCTTTCCGCCAAAGGCGGACCCGCCTCTGGCAGGCGGCCATAGCCTTCGGCCTCAGAATGACTACTGCATCAAGTGGGATGCGCCCTCATACACCTCGCCATTTGAATTTTGTGGAAGAAGTGCTATCTTATATAACAAATGGTGACAGCAACGTGATCAAGATCGTCCTTTATGGAATTTTGTTAGCCGTATTTGGTTATGCACTTTTTGCTCTAAGGAAAATGTATTCGAATCAATTCCGATCTTCCGGCACAGGTTCCAAGGCCCGCCAAAGATATCGCCTGCGTAATACTCGCGAACTTTGGGTTCAAGTGTATGAGACTTCATCTTCAGATGATGCTCATTTGATCCAGGCACGTCTTCAGGAAGAAGAAGTTGAATGTTTGATTTATGAACAGGGCAAGAAAGATATTTACGGAAATACCTTAAAAGGAATCGGCATCGCCGTTCCAAAATCTTCCGTCCCCTTGGCTCAAAAAGTTATCAGCAGGATGCCGGTTTAATCTCTTGTGAACCGGATCCAAAAGCAGCTCACCGTTTTTTTGGAGAACCGGCCCGGGAATCTTGCGCGCGTTTGCAGCATTCTCGCGGACGCTGGGATTAATGTCCTCGCGCTCTCTATTCACGATACCGTTGATAGTGCGGTGGTCCGGTTTTTGGTGGATAATCCCACCAAGGCGTTGCTCCTTTTGGAAGAAGAAGAGCTCTATGTGATGGAACAAGACGTCATCGTTCTGGAAGTCCTCAATCAGAAGGGCGAGTTGACCCGGATTTGTCAAACCCTTGCCCAAGCTGACATCAATATTTCCTATGCTTACTGCACGGCGCGGCCGGATCAACATTCCGGCTGCCTGGTTTTAAAAACCGACAATCCCGAACGGGCGCTTGAGATTTTAACTCGCTAAAGCCTCCTCTCCTCTTTAAAATAAGGTCATGCCTTCTTCTGTTCCTGCGATCTCAATTCAGTCCCTTACCAAGTTTTACCGGCGCTTCAAGGCCCTTGATCAAGTTTCTTTCGAAGTGGAGGAAGGAATTTTTTTCGGCTTTTTAGGTCCTAACGGTGCGGGAAAAACGACGACCATCAATGCCATCACAGGCCTTGCCAATTTTCAGGGAGGCCGGATTCAGGTTTTCGGTTTTGATGTTCTCAAAGACTATCGTCAAAGCCGGGCCCTTATAGGACTCGTGCCGCAGGAATTTAATTTCGATCCCTTTCTTTCTGCGGAGCAAATCCTTACTTTCGAAGGCGGCTATTTCGGTTTGACCCCGCGGGAAGCGAAAGCCCGTGCCTATGAACTTCTGGAATCGTTTGATTTGATGAAAAAGCGTAAAGAAGGTTACAAGAAATTGTCCGGCGGAATGAAACGAAGACTCTTGATCGCGCGGGCTTTAATGCACCGCCCCAAAATATTGATTCTGGACGAGCCGACCGCGGGAGTGGATGTGGAGCTTCGGCATAAACTTTGGGAATTTTTGCGGGAACTTAACCGGCAGGGGATCACGATTTTCCTTACGACGCATTATATCGAAGAGGCGGAAAAATTATGCAGCCGGATCGGCGTGATTCATGAAGGACGGATCATTGCCTTGGACCCCACCGAGACTTTGATCAGGAAGATGACGGCGGATCAAGTCGAACTTTTTTTGAAAAATCCTTTGGCGGAGCTGCCGGATGAGCTTGCATCCTTGGATGTGGAACTGGCCGAGGGCCGGAAGATCCGGTTTGAGGAACGCGAAGGCGTCGTCCAGACTTTATTAAAAACCCTTTATGAAAAAGGCATTGAGATCGAACGGATTAATGTAAGACGCCCTACTTTGGAGGATGCTTTTTTGAAACTTACGAAGAAAAAAGTCTCTGTCATTGCGAGCGAAGCGAAGCAATCCCACGATCCGAGATTGCTTCGGCCCTTCGGGCCTCGCAATAACGACGAATGGAGCGAAACAGAAATATGAAATCTCTCGTGGGCTTCAGGACGCTTGTCTGGAGGGAGATTTATCGATTTTTTTCTGTCTTCACACAGACCGTCATCCCGCCCGTGGTTTCGAGTTTTCTCTACATTTTTATCTTTGGATTTTCTTTGGGGCAAAAAATAGAAAATATCCACGGCCTGCCCTATCTGGTTTTCTTGGTGCCGGGGCTTGTGATGATGTACGTCATTGAAGGCGCCTACAGCAACACCTCCAGCTCTCTTTTTATCTCCCGTTGGGCGAATAATATTGAGGAACTCCTTGTCACACCGCTTTCTTATTCTGAGATGGTCTTGGCTATTTTAATCGGAGGCCTCGTACGAAGTCTCGTGGCGGCCACAGGGGTTTATCTGGTATCGCTGCTTTTTGTGAAATCTCCTATCCTTCATCCCTTCGTCGTGTTCTACTTTTTGACCTTTGTCTCACTCACTTTTTCTTCCGCAGGGATGATCGTGGCTCTTTTGGCGGAAGAGTTTGAACATCTTTCCATCTGTACTACCTTTATCATTACCCCGCTTATTTTCTTTGGAGGCGTCTTTCACTCTTTTGAAATGGTGCCCGAGTCCGTGAGATGGCTCACAGCCTTCAATCCGATGTTTTACATGATCAACGGCCTGCGCTATGGGATGCTGGGCATTTCCGATACCCCCATTTTGCAGAGCAGCCTCATTGTTTTAGGGGTTTTCGCCGGGTTCTTATCTCTTACCATTTATCTCTTCAGAATCGGATTCAAGCTCCGGAAGTAATATGGAATCAAAACCCGCTCTTTACGGTCTAGAGCTTGAGGAAATCGAAAAGATTTTTAAAGCGTGGAGAGAGCCCGCGTACCGGGCCCGCCAGCTTATCGAATGGCTTTACCATCAACACATTAATACGTGGCAAGAAATCTCTAATCTTCCGAAGCCGTTACTCCAAAAACTCCAGACCGAATTTGATCTCAAAAAACTCACCTTAAAAGAGCAAATCCGTTCTCCGCACGGCCAATCCGCCAAATTTCTTTTTGAGACCCAGGATCATCATCTTCTGGAAAGTGTTTTGATCAGTCAAAACGGACGGCAAACGATTTGTGTCTCGACTCAACTCGGCTGCAAGATGAAATGTGTTTTTTGCGCGAGCGGAAAATCTTTTAACCGAAATCTCACACCGGGTGAAATTGTGGAACAAGCGGCCGGAGTCCAAAAGGCTCTCGGAGCGCCTCTCAATAATGTGGTTTATATGGGGATGGGCGAGCCGCTTGACAATTTTGAGGCCACCCTGAAATCCCTTAGGATTCTTCAAGCCGATTGGGGATTTGGTTTCGGGGCCCGGAGGATCACGGTTTCGACCGTGGGGATTACCCCCAAGATCGAAGAGTTTGTAAACAAAATGGACGGCCGGGTGCGGCTTTCTGTTTCACTTCACACGAGCAATGAAACAAGAAGAAGCGAACTGGTCCCCATCAACCGGCGCTATTCGCTGACGGGCCTTGTGAGAATGCTGACTAAGATCCACCAGAGACTCCAACGTGAAATTACTTTTGAGTACACACTTTTAGAGGGAGTCAACGATATGCCGGAAGAGGCAAAAGGCGTGATGCATCTGGCAAAGGCCTTGGGCGCAAAGGTGAATTTAATTCCCTACAATCCGATTCATGAAGCCGATTTTAAACGGCCGTCACGCGGACGTATTGATACCTTCCGCAATATTCTTCTAAAAGGCGGCGTGAGGGTCACCGTCCGGCAGACGGCCGGTAGAGACATTCATGCCGCGTGCGGCCAACTGCGTCTTGACCGCGAAAAGATTCAAAACACCGCCCTTTCCCAAAGCTCTCCGAGTTCAGGGTGAGTTTGGCGGATCTTTTCCGTCTCGCGGGTCATGAAACCATCTGTCAGCGCATCCAGCTGAGCGGTCAATTCATCCAAGCGAAATAAGAGATCATAATAATCCTGCGGCGTTTTGGTATCTGAAAAGGCGAGCTCCATCTCCACCCTTCGTCTTTCAAAATAGATTCTTGTCACTTGGCCTAAGATAGATTCGCGCAGTTCGACAAGGAGTTTGCTGCGGTTGTCGATCGAAGTCTGAGCGGTGGAGTAGAGAAGATCTCCCAGTTCCCAGGTTAGACCCACATCCCAAGACTTATCCTGATCCCAGGGGCCCTCAATAAAGACATCGGGATTGTTGGTTCCCGCCCGGTCCAGGTCCACATTGTTGCCGCTCGAAAAACTTTTCCCAAATCCAACGCGCGGGATAAAAGAACGCATACGAGAGCCCCATTGCCACCTTTTAATTTTTCCATTTCCTAAATCGCCGTAGCGGATTGCGGCCTCTTGGACTTTGCGGACAGAAGGCTCAAGCTGCATGAGTCGTCGAAAAAGATCAAGCCTCCCCGGCGACGGCACAAAATTGGAATCGGGAAAGGGTGATTCGATCAAAGGAATAGCCCACCGGGTAACCTCTTTCCCGGCCGCTACAAGAAGCACCTCTTCTTTTCCGCCGTTGACCAAAGCTAAGGCCGCGGGCGATCCATTCAGACGAGCGGACAAAGTTTCCCACCGTCTTTCGGAGGGTAAATATTTTGCAATCTCGTGAGGAGTCGCAGCGATAAGGGTTTTTGACCGGTCCGAAAATAAAATGTCTACGACAGAATGATTTTGGAGTCCGGTATCAGGAAGCCTTTGCCAATTGATGCCGCCGTCTTGGCTTTCATAAACACCTTCCGATGTTCCCACCCAGATTTGGGAAAGGTCTTGGGAAGTAGTATAGGAAGTAAATCGTAATTTTGAAATTGGTTCCCATTCTTCGAAAGCCTCCTGGGCCGTTTCCTCTTGAGGCAAGAGAGGAAGCGAAAATCCGGATTCAAACGTCTCCCCCTCGTCTTTGGAAAAGAAGAGCTCGCGGCCTGTACCCAATAAAAAAGTGGGAGGATGGGTAGGAATAGAAGCGACAAACTCAACGCGTTGGGTTTCCGGCCAACGAAACGGGCGGAGCCAGGTTTTGCCCCCGTCTCCGCTTAAAAAAAGCCCGCGTTCTGTCCCCAGGTAAAGAAGTTCAGGATTTTTTGAATCCAATCCCATATCCAAAACCCGGTTTCTCGAAAAATTCTCGCGGAAAATAAATTGAGACTTTCCATTTTTTAAATCGCAATCAAAAACCCCGTCATCCGCTACCACAAAGGCCCGGTCACTCCCTTGAGGATGAGGGATAAGCCGACGAATCAAACGGCTTTTGCCGGAGGCGCAGGAAATACGTTTCCATTCTTTGTCAGATTTTTGAAGATAAATTTCCTCTTGAGAGGAAACAAGGAGCTTGGAAGGATCTGTGGCAGAGGGAAGGATATCGGTCAGTGTCTGGTTTGAAAAAGGCACGTTCGTTTGCTCAGCCGCTCGGAACCCGAATGCCCCGGCGACCGCGAAAAAGACCAGCGTTCCAACCCGCCAAGATCTATTGAAAGGGCAGCGTAACATGATTAATGTGAAAAAATATATTCCATATTAATCATACTGTCAAGTCTTTATTTGTTTCGCCAAGCCTTGGATCCCCTTCCCAAAACGCGCATAACTTTAGGTATCAATTTAAGCCGCATCATAAAACACGATACAATCATAACTTGCCGTGATTTTCACAATATGAAATAATAACGCCGTGAATCAAACCTGGCATATCTTGAAAATGGATTTTCAAGCCTGCTTTGAAAGAGATCCGGCTGCCCAGACGTCCTTTGGTTTTATCGAAGTCCTTCTTACTTATTCGGGTTTTCACGCACTTCTGGCTTACCGGTTTACGCATTTTCTTCACTCAGCCTTAAAAATCCCTTTACTGCCACGGCTCTTGTCACAATTCGTCCGTTTTCTAACGGGAATAGAAATCCACCCCGGCGCTGCGATTGGTCCTGGTTTTTTCATTGACCACGGAATGGGCGTTGTCATCGGCGAGACCGCAGAAATTGGTGAAAACGTAACAATATACCAAGATGTGACGCTGGGGGGGACAGGCACAGAGCGGGGCAAGCGCCATCCTACGATTGGGAATAATGTAGTGATCGGCGCGGGAGCAAAAGTGTTGGGAAATATTACCATCGGAAATAATGTAAAAATCGGCGCAGGATCTGTGGTGGTGCATTCTGTGCCGGATCATTCAACGGTGGTGGGAGTCCCCGGAGAAATCATCCGTCGTGACTCCAGGAAAACTCCTACCTCGTCACTTGATCACGGCGATTTGCCGGATCCCGTCGAAGAGCTGAAACAGAAAATCCAGAATCTGCAAAAGGAAGTAGAAATCCTTGAGGAAAGGCTCAAGGAAAGACCCGGGTAGAACCTTCGATCAGCTTACGGCCGCCAGACGGCCTTTGCTGTCCCAGCTAAAATTGTAAGTCCGATCCTTGAAAGTCAGAGAGGTAATCTTGCCTGTCAGCAGATCTCGTAGGTTGGGATGGTTTCTATTGACAGTAGAAAACCACCCTCTTACACTCTTTCCATAATGTTCACTCCAACATTTTAGTACCTCGACTCGATTAATTTTAGGGGAATGCCCGGTACTTAGGGTGAGTCCTTCGACAGGCTCAGGATGGTAGCGGAGTCGAAACATTAGTTCCTTCGTTTAGCTTAAGTTTAAAGGAATTTTTTGATCGATCGTCTCTTATGAAAAAAGGCCGAGTCTTTTCAGATGGGGGAGCAAGGGGCAACCCCGGTCCTGCTGCTATCGGTGTCCTTGTGTGCGACATGGAAGGAAGGATGCTCGATGAATACAAGGAAACCATCGGCGAAGCGACCAATAACATTGCCGAATACCGCGCGGTTTTAAAGGGTCTTGAGCTTGCGCATAAAGCGGGGCTCGAAGAAATTGAATATTTTGTCGATAGTGAGCTTGTTGCCCGCCAACTGACAGGGGTTTACCGGATTAAAACTCCCCATCTCCTCGTTCTCTATCATGAGGCAAAGAAAAGAGAACAGCATTTCCGAAAGGTTTCCTACCAACAGGTTCCCAGGACGCATGATAAAATCAAATGGGTCGATCGATTGGTTAATCAAGCGCTGGATTATTCGGGCGCTTGAAGATTAGCGCGCAGCGTACAGGGTACAGCGAAGAGCTTTGATTCATACTCTACGCTATCCGCTGAACGCTGTACGCTTAAACGGGAGGTAATCATGCGTTGGATCGCATTGGCGTTCATTGGAATTGCAGGGGGATTTGTAAGCGGACTTTTCGGAGTAGGCGGGGGCGTTATCTTTGTTCCCTTTCTTGTTTTGCTTCTAGGTGTTAACCTTCATTTAGCGATCGGGACGTCTCTTGCCGCGATTGTGCCGACGGCTTTAATCGGTGCCCTTCAGCATTTTTCAAAAGGACAAGTGAGCCTAAAAACCGCACTTTTTTTGGCCGTTTTTGCAATCCTGGGGACTTGGCTGGGTGCCCACCTTTCTCTTCAGCTTGATACGCTGGTTCTTCGACGTGCCTTTGCAGTCTTCATGATTTTTTTGGCCGTCCGGATGTTTTTTACTTCGTGATCCGGAAATCAGCCGCTTCTATTTTTAAATTCTTCGCCTCCCTTCAACTGGCGGTCTTTCTTCTGCTGGCCCTCGGCCTGATCTTCGCCATCGGGACTTTTGTGGAGTCCGCGCACGGCACCGAGGCAGCCAAGATGATCGTCTACAAAAGCCCTTGGATGAGCGTCCTTCTTATTTTATTGGCACTCAATCTCGCAGGCGCCGCACTCGACCGGCTTCCCTGGAAACAAAAGCATGTCGGGTTCGTGATCACGCATCTGGGGATCATTATGATTTTGATAGGATCTTTAATCACACGCGCTTATGGGATTGAAGGCCAAGTCGCAATCGCTGAAGGCAAAACAGAAAACCGAATGATCGTCAATGAGCCCATGCTTCAGGTTTTTTCGGAAGCCTCTGCTCCTATTGCCTTGTTTGAAATCCGTCCGCATCCCTTTCCCTGGAAAGGAAAAGAATTGCTGGAACCTTTGGGGTTTGGAGAGCCTGTCCCAAAAACAACCGTCTTTACTTATTTTCCGAAATCCAGCCGAAAAGAGGAGATTCGTGAATCTCAGGAAGGCCCGGCGGCGCTTGAAGTGACTCTGCAAAGTTCTTTTATGAAACAAAACCATTGGCTTATCTTGGATGACTCCACCAAAAACGAAATCCAGTTGGGGCCGGCGGAACTTCGTTTCAGCCGCGAGCTCATGCCCGGTCAAAAAAGCACAACCAAAAATGAATTAGGCTTTCTCGAATTTCAATTCAAAGATTCAAAATCTCAAATCCCGGTTCCTGACAACCCCCCCAAAAAATTTCAATTGGAAGGCACGCCTTATCAGGTCACGATCGTCAAAGTTTATAAGGATGCGATGGTAGATCAAAACAAGCTGATCGACCAATCGAACGAATGGAAAAACCCCGCTGCCGAGCTTTTCCTGGAGGGAAACGGGATCAAAGAAAAACACACGGTTTTCTCTAAGTTTCCGGATTTCCCGACCTTTCACGGAATGAAACCCAGTGCCGCCGGGGTAAAAATTTATTTTCACCGGTCCGACGGACAACCATCCGGATCAAAAAACGAACTACGGTTTGTTTGGAAAGAAGGTGCGCTCCCTATATATCAAGTGCGTACCCGAGGGGAGATCTCACAAGGGGCCGTTAAACTGGGCGAAGAATATTCCACGGGTTGGATGGATTTTAAATTCCGGGTGGAGCATTACTACCCTCACGCCGGGATTCATTCTAGTTTCAAACCTGAGCCTGTAAATAGCCAAGCAGAGGATCATTTATCTTCTATTGAAGTAGAGCTGGAAAAAGGCGGTGAGAAAAAATCACTATGGCTTGAACAAGGGGGGCGCGCAAAAATAGAATTGGCCGGTCAGGTTTACCAAGCAGTCTATGGGCTTCGGACCGTTCCGTTGGGTTTTAGACTCCAGCTCCGAGATTTTCGTGTGGAAAATTATCCCGGCACGAATCGACCCGCAAGTTTCGAAAGCGATGTGACGCTTGAGGATGATTTTACGGGGACGGCCCGCGAGGCAAACATCCGGATGAATCATCCCCTGGAATATCACGGGTACAAAGTTTTTCAATCAGGCTACCAGGAGCTTCCCGGCCAGCCTCAGGTTTCTATCTTTAGTGTCGCCAAAGACCCCGGAATTCCTACGAAATATGCAGGCGCCCTTGTTTTGATTGGAGGAATTCTCACAATGTTTTATACTCGACGTTTCTCGAGCCCGGCAAAACATAAAACCAGGAAATCAAAAGCAGCCGTAAAATGAAACCCAAAGCAGGTTATTTTTTCATCCCTTTTCTGTGTCTCGTTCTTCTTTCCGGATTTTCACTCAAAGAAGAAGAATCCCAAGAGTCTATTCTCCGGAAAATCCCGGTCCAAAGCGGGGGGCGGGTCAAGCCCTTTGAGAGTTTCGCGAAAGAGGCGCTCGTTTCTATAACAGGCAAACTTTCTATCGAGAGGAGAAAACCCGCCGCGGTAGTCTGGGATTGGATGGCCCAGCCGGAACGTTGGTACACCAAAAGTTTTCTCCCCATCCGCTCGGCGGATTTGAAAAAAGAATTTGCGCTGATGGTGATCGCAGGAAAGATTTCTCCGGAACTCGCCCTCACTCACGAACCTTTTCAGAAAAAAATCCAAGAAGCCCTTGCCAAGGAACAAAAAAAAGAAACGCTTAATTTTATCGAAAAAAAACGAATCGAGCTCTACGACCAAGCGCGCCTTTTTCAAACGATTGCCCAGGGCTCGCTCCCTGGATTTTTTCCTGTTCCGGGAAACCTCAACACAGGTTGGATTCCTCTGGCGGGTCTTGCGGACCTTGAAAAAAGGATGGTCCTAGAAAAAACCTACACGCCCGCAGAATTGGCAGCGGTCCAGGCGGCCTTGGCGCGTCTCATCCAAGCATTCCGTGAAAATAAGAAAGAGGATCTCAAGGCCGCGGCCGCGGGCTTCAGCGCTTTGCTCGAGCGGATGCTTGATTCTCACGGTATCGCGTTCGACAAAAATAAAATCAACGCCGAACTCCTTTACAATCAAATCGATCCTTTCAAATGGGCCTGGATTTTTTATTTGGCAAGCGCGCTTCTTTGGTTTCTTTTAAGAGACCGCGCCTCGCATATCGCCCTTACGTTTTTTTCTGCAGGCTTTGCCTTCCACACGTTTGGATTTTTTCTGCGCTGCTATTTAGCAGGCCGCCCTCCCGTGACGAACATGTATGAATCGGTCATATGGGTGGCGTGGGCCGCTGTCTTTTTTTCCAGTGTACTGGGTTTGATTTATAGGAAAGCCATTCTGCCCGCGTCAGCCGCCTGGTTCGCATTTTTTGCGCTCCTTGTCGGAGAAAGTTTCCCCGCAGTGCTCGATCCTTCTTTGGCGCCTCTGGTTCCGGTACTTCGAAATAATTATTGGCTCACGATTCATGTGCTTACGATTACGTTAAGTTACGGGGCGTTCGGATTTGCATGGGCCGTCGCGCACGCTGCCCTTTTGAAATTTGTTTTTCATCCGGATAAAATTGAGGAACAAGAACAGCTCGGAGAATATCTCTACCGCGCCCTTCAAATCGGTGTGGTACTTCTTACCACCGGAACCATTTTGGGGGGAGTTTGGGCCAATGATTCCTGGGGCAGATTTTGGGGCTGGGATCCCAAAGAAACCTGGGCGCTCATCGCGCTTCTTGGCTATCTTGTCGTTTTGCACGGCAGGTTTGCCGGCTGGCTCGGAACTTTTGGAACCGCCATCGGAAGTGTCTTGGCTTTCTTGGGGATTTTGATGGCCTGGTACGGTGTCAATTTTGTCCTGGCGGCCGGGTTTCACAGTTATGGGTTTGGAGGCGGAGGATTCCCTTACGTGAGTGCCGTTGTCTTGATGGATTTGGCCTTTATTTTATTCTTGGCCATTCGCTATAATAGGTCAAAGTTACGCCCAGTGCTTTCTCATAAGAGGAAATGATGGAAACCAAAGAAGTAACAAAAAGTCCTAATCTCAAACGTAAATTTTTCTTCGGCCTTTTTGTTTTTCCTCTCCTGATTGCGATTGGAATGGCAGCACTTCTTTGCACGGTCGTCTTTCTCACGCATGAAGAAGAAACGCCCGAGACCTTGATCACTGCCATCAAAACCGGCTCACCCAGCAAACGCTGGCAAAAGGCGTTCGAACTTTCCAACGAACTCAATCGCCAGCCTGAAATGATCCGCGGAGAAGGAATCATGAACGAAGTGATTCACATCCTAAGCGATCCGGATCATTACGATGCCAAGACGCGTTCTTACATGGCGATGGCGCTGGCCCGGTTTCGAGATGAAGGTGCTATTCGGGCGCTGCGTTCACGGCTTAAAAATGAAGAACCCGAAGTACAAATTTATATCCTATGGGCGCTCGGGAGTTTGAACGCAAAAGAAGCAGCCGCCGATCTTTTCCCTTTGTTAAGCAGTAAAAACCCGGACGTAAGGAAAGTAGCAGCTTATGTTGTGGGTGTTCTGGGCGATAAAGAAGCTGTTAAAAAATTAAAACCCTTAGTAGACGATCCGGTGGCCGATGTTTCGTGGAACGCGGCCCTTAGTTTGGCCCGGCTCAAAGATGATTCAGGATGGGCTGTTTTAATGAAGATGCTCGACCGGAATGCCTTAATTCATAATTATTCGATGTCCAAGAATCAAGCGGAAACGGTGATGACCAATGCCGTCAAAGGCCTTGCCGAATTAAACCGGCCGGATTCGTTGCCTTTATTGGAATCGTTGGCCGAGACGGACGAGAGTTTGAAGGTAAGACAAGCGGCCATCGAGGCCATCCAACTGCAAAAGAAAGAAATGACGAATGCCTGAAGAAAAAGGAAAGCCCGCGCCCGCTACGCCGCCTTTTCCTCCTTACGGAACAAAAATGACCCGAAGACAATTTTTTTCATGGTTTACGGTGGCTTGGATGAGTTTCGCCGCCGCGTCCTTGGGAGCACTTTCTCTGGTGCTTCGTTTTCTTTTTCCAAACGTCCTTTTTGAACCGAAGACGTCATTTAAGGCCGGCTTTCCTTCCGATTATGAACTGGGTGTGGATACCCGGTTAAAAGAAAAGTACGCCGTGTGGATTATCAAAACCACAGAAATCATGTATGCCATCTTAGCGGTCTGTACTCACTTGGGCTGCACACCCAACTGGCTTCAGGGCGAAAGCAAATTTAAATGTCCCTGCCACGGAAGCGGCTTTTATATGAGCGGGATCAATTTTGAAGGGCCGGCCCCGCGGCCGCTCGAGCGAGTGGCGATCGGTTTAGCGGAGGACGGCCAAATTTTTATTGATAAGAGCAAAAAATTCCAACAAGAAAAAGGACAATGGAATAACCCGGAGTCCTTTTTGAAACTCTAAGGAAAAAATGACAGACCCCACGCCGAATACGCCCGTACAGCCGCCTGCACCCGAACCGAAAAAGAAATTCAGTCTCCCTAATCCGGGGGCCCTTTGGCAATCTTTCACGAAGACCCAAGTTTATAAATCCATCTTTCGCCACGGTTACAGCAGTGATGACCGCGACCGCGCCCTTACGGTCTTGACCAACGTCTTCTTTCACCTTCATCCCGTAAAGGTCCGGAAATCCGGCGCCCGGTTTGGTTTCACTTGGTGTGCTGGCGGACTTTCATTTTTTGTTTTCCTTACGCTGGTGGTAAGCGGCATTCTTCTGATGTTCTACTACCGTCCTACTGTGGAATATGCCTACAACGATATTGTGGCGCTTCGGGAACACGTTCCTTTCGGCATCATGAGAGAGCTGCACCGCTGGGGTGCCCACGCCATGATCATTACCGTTTGGCTTCATATGTTTCGCGTGTTCATGACAGGTTCTTACAAACCGCCGCGGGAATTCAATTGGGTGATTGGCGTGATCCTTTTGGTTTTGACGATGCTTTTAAGTTTCACAGGCTACCTCCTTCCTTGGGACCAACTTGCGATGTGGGCCATCACCGTGGGAAGCAACATGGCTCGCGCGACACCCTTTTTGGGGCATGAAGGCCCGGGCGCGGCGCTTCTTAGTATCGGGAATATTCAGCTGGTCCATTCAGGAAGTGACGTCCGGTTTGCGCTCCTCGGCGGGCGATTTGTTGGAGCGGGGGCTTTGCTCAGGTTTTACATCCTGCATTGTGTTGCGATTCCAACGGCTGCTGTCATTCTGATGGCCGTTCATTTTTGGCGTATCAGAAAAGATGGAGGAATTAGTGGACCGTTGTAATTTAATAGGTAGGGGCGTGATAAATCACGCCCTGTTCTTCGAGCAGGGTGCAATGAATTGCGCCCCCACATTATGATTGAGGCCTTTAAATCCTTCGTTAACTCCGTTTCTTCGCCGGTTACGATTTTTACGGGTGCCGCTGTTGTCTTTGGACTCATGCTGGCGTTTCCAAAACAGGCAACGAGTAAGCCTGCAGCGATCGGCATCCTTCTTCTTGTCCTTGGTTTTTTTGGAATCGGAATCACCGATCCCAATTTCAAAAAGATTATTACAGCCCCGGACAACGTTCCGATTGTGGCGCTCCTTTTTATCTTCGGATATTTCACCTGGTTCGCTCTTAGTAAGGCAACGGAAAATGACCGAAGAATGGCGGAAGGACTTCCCACGATCGAGGCCCAAGAGTCGCAAGAAAAAGTCATGGTCTTTCCTTATTTGATCTTTATCGAATTTGTGGTGGCGCTTTTCTATTCGATCGGACTTGTGGTTTGGTCTATTTTCTTGAAAGCTCCTTTAGAAGAGCCGGCCAATCCGACTATCTCTCCCAATCCCAGCAAAGCACCCTGGTATTTTTTGGGGCTGCAAGAGATGCTCGTTTATTACGACCCTTGGATTGCAGGCGTTTTGCTTCCTACCCTTATCATTATGGGTCTCTGCGCCATTCCTTATATTGACCGGGATCCCAAGAGTTCGGGTTTTTATTGTTTCAAACAGCGTCGTTTCGGAATCACCGTTTTCCTTTTTGGATTTTGGATCCTTTGGATTCTCTTGATCGTGACCGGGACTTTCCTTCGCGGACCCAACTGGAATTTCTTCGGCCCCTTTGAAGAATGGGATGTCCACAAAGTGGTCCCCCTTCTCAATGTGAATCTTTCCGAAATCATTTTTATTAAATGGTTGGGGACCGGGCTTCCTAAATTTTGGCTCGTCCGCGAATTTCCAGGAATCCTTTTGGTTCTTCTTTATTTGACGCTGCCGCCTTATCTTTTGGCAAAGACCGTTTTCAAGCGTTATTACGAAAAAATAGGCCCCGCGCGCTATTACATTCTGGTTTTCCTGCTTCTTTTGATGTTCTCGCTTCCGATTAAGATGTACCTGCGCTGGGCCTTTAATTTGAAATACATCGTGGCAATCCCCGAGTTCTTTTTCAACATCTAGCACCCGCCGTGGCGAATCCCGAAGACCAAGACAAACTTTACAGCGTCCCGAAAACCTTCATGTGGTTTGCCATCGCGAGCATCATTCTTACCGTCTCGCTCGTGGCGATGATCGCCCAGGACTACTCCCGCGACTGGAAGGCGTGGCAGCGAAAATTTCTTCTGCTCAAATATGAGAAGACCCAGGAAGAGCTGAGGGCCGTACAGCAAAAGATCGACAACCAGAAGTTTGAAGAGCTTAAAAAACAATACGCCCTGGCCGAGAAAAACTTCAAAACAAAAACTCCCCAGTACCGCTTTCTCGAAAAAGAAATCTCAAAAATCGACACGGAAATCTCAAAAATAAAATTAGAGTACCAAACCCTCAAACAATATCAGGATTCCTACAAATATTATGTCGAGGAATACAAGCTGCATCACGATCCGCGCGCAAAAGAATATGAAGAAAAGCTGAATAAAATTATCCCGCAGGCGGATACGCTCCATTCCAAGATCGAGGAGCTGGAAAAATTAAAAGAAGAAAAACAGGCCGAGACGGACGCCTTGAGAGCGGATGAAAAGACCCTCGAAACAGAAATGGAGCGCCTGACCGCGGAGGTTGACCGGGTAAAAAGAAAACTGGAGAGCGTCAAGATCAATTGGGCAAAGATGCTTTTGGACGCCCCGATGCTTGATTTTCTAAAGCCCACGCTTCAAATTCAGCAGGTTGTTCTGGAAGATCTTTACGATGACTATCATTTTGCCAAAGTCCAAAAGGTGGACCGTTGTACGACCTGTCATTTGGGAATCGATCAAAAAGGCCTCGAAGGCGCTCCGCAGCCTTTTCGTACCCATTCAAAGCTCGATCTGATGGTGGGTTCCAACTCACCTCATCCGCTGGAAAAATTCGGCTGTACGATTTGTCATGGCGGCAATGGACACTCCCTCACTTTTAAAGACGCCGCTCACACGCCTCAAAATAAGGAACAGGCGAAGGCATGGGAGAAAAAATATCACTGGCATTCGCTCGAAAAATGGGCGGCAAAAATGCTGCCGCTTGATCATGCCGAGGCCTCTTGCGTCAAATGTCACAAGGGCGTCGTCAATGTTCCGCAGGCTGAAAAATTAAACGAAGGCCGCCGGCTCGTGCAGACTTTCGGCTGCTACGGCTGTCATAAGATCGAAGGCTTCTCCGCCGAAGGCGGACACTTTTGGAAGGCGGGCCCGGCCCTGGAGCATGTCGGAACCAAATTAGAAAAGGAATGGATCACCAAATGGCTTCACGATCCTAAAGCCTTCCGGCCGGCCACCAAAATGCCCCGCATTTTTCATTTAAGCAACAGCAGCACTCCGGAAGACGTAGAAAAAGACAACGCGGCGATTGAAGGTATCGCAACTTACCTTATAAAACATTCGACACCTGTCGAATTAAGCCGGCCTTCCCAAGCAGGGGATCCTAAAGCGGGCGAAAAGATTTTCAAGGACAGGGGCTGCCTCGGCTGTCACTCGGTGGAAAATTTTGGTGTCAGCACTTTTGCGGCGAATCTTTCTGGCATTGGAAGCAAGGCCACGCCGGAATGGATTTACACCTGGATTAAAAATCCCAAACACTATAACCCGAAAACAAGAATGCCCATCCTTCGTCTCACCGATGATGAGGCGGCCAATGTCACCGGTTACCTGATGACACTCCGGAGTCCTGAGTTTGAAGCCCAGCCGGTTTCAACCGCCAAACCCGAAGTTGTGGATGAAATGGTGCTTGGCTTCATGAGGGCAAAGATGCGCAAAGAAGAGGCGCAGGCCGAGCTCACCAGAATGGATCAGGAGGCAAGGCTTCTTTATCTAGGCGAGCGGATGATTTCTCATTTGGGCTGCTTTGGCTGTCACGACATCGACGGCTTCCACGACGCCAAGCCCATCGGCACCGAGCTTATGAATGAAGGCGCCAAAGAAGTGGACCGCCTTGATTTTGGATTTGTCCCAATCGAGCGCACGCGCCACGCCTGGTTTTTCCAAAAACTTAAAGAGCCGCGCATTTTTGATCAGGGGAAAATCAAGGCCTACCTCGAAAAATTAAAAATGCCTGATTTTACCTTCACCGACGAGCAGGCCCACGCCCTCACCACTTATCTTTTGAGCGAAGTAGAGGAGCCGATTCCGCTTCAAATGAAACGGCGTCTTAATTTAAAAGAAGAAGAAATCGAGGCGGGCCGTCTCTTAGTTTCCAAACTCAATTGCCAAGGCTGCCACTTAGTCGATGGAAAAGGCGGGCAGATCAAAGAACTTCTGGCCGATCCCGGCGCGGCACCTCCTCCTCTTGAAGGTGAAGGGGCGAAGGTTCAAGAAACGTGGCTCTATCAATTTTTGAAAGAACCCGCCACCATCCGTCCTTGGCTTACCCTTCATATGCCGACGTTTGGATTCACTCACGAGGAAGTGACCGTGCTCATAAAATATTTCTCTTACCTAGCCAACCAGGATATCTTTTTTGAAGATATCAAACCCGACGCCACGCCTACCCCCGAAGAGTTGGCCGCCGGCAAGAAACTTTTTGAGATGTTCCAATGCGCCAAATGTCACGAGCCCAAAAAAGGCGCGGCCCTGGGCGCATCCTTTCTTGCACCCGATCTCACTTTGGCCAAGACAAGACTTAAACCGCAATGGATCATTGAGTGGCTTAAAGATCCTCAGACCCTGCAGCCTGGCACCATGATGCCGGCCTTTTTTCCGGAGGGTCAAAGCCCAGCCCCTGATGTTTTGGGAGGCGACGCCGAAAAGCAAATCGAAACCATCCGCGACTATCTGATGCAGTACCATCCCGGCGCCGAAGAAAAAGCCAAGACCTCCGAAAAACCCGCAAAATAAGCAGACTTTACCCGCCGCCCGGAATGGCCGTTAAGGTCTTTGGGGCATTTTACCCCTAAGGAGGCGTTCAAAAATGAAAAATGCTACCTGCTTGGTTTGTAATCTCGTCAATGTGATCTTGATCATCGGTGCTTTGAATTGGGGAGCGGTTGCGGTCTTGCAAGTGGACTTGGTGGCCAAATTTCTCGGGCCAATGACCCTGGCAAGCCGGGCGGTTTATGGAGTGGTAGGCCTGGCCGGGCTCCTTAAAATTCTAAGCTGTTTTAAGATGTGCCCCTGTCAGAAACAAGCTTGAAATCAATCGCCGTCATTGCGGGCCGAGCGGAACGAGCCGCAGCAATCTCAGAGATTGCTGCGGCTTCGTCTGGAACACTGCCTCGCAATGCCGGTCTTTCGTTAAATTTAAGTGCCAAAAGGCGATACATAGATAAAAATTAATCGCCCCCATGAGCAAAATTTTCTTGTTTTTTATCCGGAATCCTATCCAGTCTTTTATCGATTTCCTCATGGAACTGGGGGCCATCGCCGCCTTTACTAAAAACGGCGTTGTCTCCGCCTTTTCTCCTCCTTACCGCCGTTCGATCACAAGGCGCCACATGGATGAAATTGGAGTCGGTTCGCTTCCGATTGTGACCCTCACAGGAATTTTTATGGGCCTCGTGCTCGCTCTTCAGGGGATTGTGGAGCTCAGAAATATCGGCGCGACCTCTTATATCGGCCGTGCGATTGGAACCACCGTGATCCGTGAGCTCGGTCCGGTACTCAGTTCCATGATGGTCGCAGCACGCGCGGGATCGGCCATTGCCGCTGAACTTTCTTCGATGGCACTTGGCGAACAAATCGACGCCCTCCGGGCGGAAGGAAGCGATCCGGTAAAAAAACTGGTCGAGCCGCGGCTTGTGGCTTGCACGCTCGTGATGCCGCTTCTTACGATGATCTGCGATTTCGTTGCCTTTATCGGCGGCTGGTTCGTGGCCTGCCAAATCGTTCAGGTGAGTTCTTTTTTTTATTGGGATTCTATTTTTGAAGTCCTTACCCCGGCTTTTGTTTGGGGGGGGATTGTGAAGTCCACAACGTTTGGCTTTTTGATCGGAGTGGTGGCCTGTTATTGCGGGATGAACACTCACGCGGGATCCGAGGGAGTGGGAAAGGCAACCACCCGGGCGGTTGTTATTTCTTCCATCTCCATCCTTGCGCTCGATTTTCTGCTCACTAAAATTTTTATCATGACGTGGTGGTAACCGGGTCATGGTAAGCCCGCAAGAGGCCGTCATTGAACTCAGACAAGTAACGCTTGATTACGGAGCAAGCGAAGTGGTGAGCCAAGCAGACCTCACCATCAAAAAAGGGGAAACCAAAGTCATTTTAGGGCCGAGCGGCGTGGGTAAGAGCACGATTTTAAAAGCGGTCTTAGGATTGCTGAGACCTAAGGCTGGTGAGGTCTATCTTTATGGAACGGAAATTTCAAGACTTCACGAAAGAGAGCTCGTGAAACTTCGTTTAAAAATGGCCATGGTGTTTCAACATTCAGCACTTTTTGATTCTATGACCGTAGGCGATAACGTAAGCTTCCGGCTTCGGGAACATCAAATGGCCGACGAAAAAACAGTTCAGGCCCGTGTTCAGGAAGTCTTAAGATTTGTCGGTTTGGAAGGTGCGGTCAAATTAAAACCCTCGCAGCTTTCAGGTGGAATGAAAAAAAGGGTCGCGATTGCACGGGCCCTTGCGCCCGATCCGGGAATTTTTCTTTTTGATGAGCCTACGACAGGACTGGACCCGATCAATCTCTACAATATTGAACAGCTCGTTTTGAAACTCAAAAAAAAGTCGGGCACCACGCTTGTGATTGTCACACATGATATCGAAAGCGCGTTTCGATTGGCCGATTCCATCGTTGTTCTGCATCAGGGGAAATTTATTTTTGAAGGGACACCGGAGGAATTAAAACGTAACATCGATCCGCGGATCCAGGTCTTCTTGGATCCCGCCAGGGGGAACCATGAGCCGATATAATCAAGAAAAGGTGTTAAGTGATTTGCGCGTTGGGATCATTACTTTTGTCGGCATATTTCTTTTGATCTTGGGCATTGTGTTTGCCGGTGGCGATAAAGGTCTTCTTTTCAGAAAGACGACCATTGTGAAGGCCTTTCTTTCTGATGTTGGCGGGTTGAAAACCGGATCCTCTGTGACCATGGGGGGAATGACCGTGGGCCGGGTAACCGGTGTTAATTTTAAAGACAGCCTGAGCAATCAAATCGAAGTCAACATGCAGGTGCGTTCCGACGCCAGGCAGCGGATCAAGAAAGATTCAAAGCCTGCCGTGCGGACGATGGGAATGTTGGGGGACCGCTACGTGGATATTTCGACAGAGACGGAGAACACCGAAATCCTGCCCGAGGGTGTGGCGCTTATCGGCAATCCGGCAAGTGATTTTGATGAGGCGCTGCGCCAGGCCAACGATGTGATGGGCGAAACGGAGCAGCTCTTGGTGGCGGTAAATCAACAGCGCGGAACTGCCGGCCGGTTAGTCTACGATGAACAGCTCTATATGACCTTTACCGAAATAGCTGCCGAGACAAAAGATCTTATCAAGGATTTCAAAAAACGCCCGCGCCGCTACATTAAATTTTCATTGTTTTAAATTATCTCTTTCAATCTTTCCGCAGGACGGGCCAGGATGGCCTTGGCGCCTTTTTCCACAATCGGCCGCTGAATCAGGCCGGGATGTTTAGCCATTAAATCCACGATTTCTTCATCCGATAATTTCTTTTTGTCCAATCCCAATTCTTTGTAGACGGGTTCTTTTCTTCTGAGAAGTTCTGCCGCCGGAATCCCCATCTTTTTTAAAAGTTCCTTGAGCTTCGGTTTGGACAAGGGCTCCATGTAATAATTAACCGCATTAAAATCCATCCCGCTTTCTACGAGTGCGGTATGAACCTGCCGGCAAGTGGTGCACGTTGGTTTTTGGTAAATGGTAATTTTAGTAGGCATGTTAAACTCCTCGTCTTTCCTGAAGAATTTTTACGATACGGGTGACCCAATTTCGTGGTGAAAATCTAATTAAAAACGCGAAAAGTTTGGATTGAAGGCCTGGAATCACCAAGGTTTTATTTCTCATAAGACCCTTATAACCTGCCTCGGCCACGATTTTGGAGTCCATCATCTTTCCGCGCAATAAAAGAATATCTTGAAGACCCGCACGCTTTTGAAAATCTGATTGAGTGGGGCCGGGACAAAGACACGTCACGCTCACACCTGTTCCGATCAGTTCCTCGCTCAAGGCTTCAGAGAAAGAAAGCACAAAGGCCTTGGTCGCGTAATAAATTGCCATGAAAGGCCCTGGTTGGAATGCGGCGGTGGAAGCGGCGTTTAAAATTTTTCCGTCACGCTTTTTAAGCATATCCTTTAAAAAAAGTTTGGTGAGATGAACCAAAGAAGTGACATTGACCTGGATCATTTCGAGTTCATCCGAAAGATTCGTTTCTGAGAATAAACCGTGGTTTCCAAATCCTGCGTTATTGACGAGGACATCAATGTGAATCGATCTTTCTTGCAGCTCAATAAAAATCTCAGAAGGCGAAAGCGGATGGGAGAGGTCTTGGGGAAGGATCACGGCAGGGGCGTTGTATTTTTCTTTTAATTCCCCGGCAAGCCTCATGAGCCGGTCTTGGTTTCTTGCTACGAGCACCAATTGAAAGCCGTCTTTGGCGAAGAGATGGGCGAGTTCGTAACCTATTCCGCTCGATGCCCCAGTGATCAGCGCCGTCTTCATGTCCCAAGACGATACCGACAGAATGGTTTTAGATCAATAAAAATTCAAGGCGGTAGTTTTTCCGATTCCAACTTAAAGACTCATTTCGAGTATAATGGAAACAAAAATGAGAAAAAAACCCAACATTTATATTGTCGCGGGTCCCAATGGTGCGGGAAAGACAACATTTGCGGAAGAATTCCTCCCTCATTATGTCGAATGCCGGACCTTTATCAATGCGGATACCATTGCGCGCGGTCTCGCAGCTTTTTCGCCAGATGCCGCCGCACTAAAAGCCGGCCGTCTTTTACTTGAACAAATCGAGACTTACGCAGCTAAAAAAATTGATTTTGCTTTTGAGACCACATTGGCCGGCGTTGCCTATCTTTCTCGATTAGAAAAATTAAAAAAGGAAGGCTACGCTATTCATCTTTTCTTTCTCTGGATACCCGACGTTAAGCTTTCGCTCGCTCGTGTGGCGAACCGCCTCAAAATGGGTGGGCACGATATCTCCGAGAAAGTGGTTCGCCGGCGCTTCCGCAAAGGCATTAAAAATTTCTTTAAGTTATATCAACCTTTTTTAGATTCCTGGATGTTATTTGATAATTCAGGGAATATTCCTCGGCCGATCGCAAAACAGAAGAGCGGCAAAGTCGAGATATTCGATACAAAGCTCTACAACCAAATTCTGAAATGGACGGAGGTCTTCTAATGACAAAAACCGATATCGAAACGCTTCAAGCCAATGCAGAAAAAGCTTTAAAGAAAGCTGTCCAAAAAGCGATTGCAAGGCATAAGGCGGCGGGTGTTCCTGCAGTGATATGGCGGGACGGGAAGGTCGTACGTCTATTGTAAACCCCGCACTTTTGGAAGGGGTACCTTTTTTTTAGACGGTACCGTTTTTTGTTACGGAGGAGAGATTAGAGCGCCGGACGTATCAAAATAGGCCTGAATTTTTTGCCCATTCTTTAATTCAAAGATGATGGACTGTATCTTTTTACTTGTACCAGTTCCCGTCCAGTTGAGAGTCATTCTTTTTACTAAGGTATTAGAAGCATTAACAGTGGTGGGACCACTGCCTGGAGGAACCAGTTGGAATGAGGTTGCGTCTGTAAGTGTACCGTTTCTATAAAATAAAGGATTATTCGTACCCATAGTAGAAAAGATAGGAATCACATCATATGTATTCGTATTAGTTAGCGGTCCTCCTAAAGTGATGGTTGTCTGTTGTGCTAGCCCGCCGTTTCTGCCCCAAAATCGAAGTGAATAGTTAATACTGGCTCCCGTTCCAGTGGAGAAAATCGACATAGGGGGCCGGGTAGTTTTACCAACAGCATAGCCAATTGCTTGAAACCCGCCCAGCATGTTGGGGGTGGCGACAAATGTATGTGGAGGGTTGGGAGGAGAAGAAAGGGGGGTATAGTTTGTGACCCAGGGATAAAAATTGGCAAGAGCATTGGTTTGGTTGGTTGTTGTATTATTTGGATAGATTAGGATAGGCGGAGTTTCCGCAGCTTTTAAACTCGTTAATTTTCTTTCAGTCACAGAGGCATTGACTACGGATTTCTTCTCAACACTCAAAGGGGTTTCGCTAGCCAGCCATTCATTCGAAGAAAGCGACTTGGCCACAGGCTGGATCTTGGGCTGGTTTACCATGGGTTGCGCTGCTACTTTTACCGGTTTCTGGTTTTGCTGGGTTAGCTGATCCGCTGTAACCTTTTCATTGCCGGCATAAAGCGAAACTTGCAAAATCAAAAAATTTACCACCGTAAGGAACAACATTTTTTGGTTAACCATTTTTTTTATCTCCTTAACTTCAAATCTAACCCTTTCAGGAGGGAAATCAAGACCATGAACAAAAATGCTAGAACGTACTGTTTCTTTAGAACTTTAGAAAGTGTTCTGATTTATAATGATGTCCGTGCGTAAATTCTATATTCTTCTTGCCATTGCGTGCCTAGGAGGGATGGCGGGCCTTGCTTTTATTTTTCGAGACGCGCTCGGCCGGAAGATTTTCGAGCAGGCCTTCAATCAAAGCACCCAGCCCTTTTTCTCCAAGTCGATTCAAATTAGAAGATTTCATTTGAGCCCGAAAGGCGGTCTTCAATTTGGAAACATTGAAGGAAACCTTCAGACTTCTAGCGGGCCTCTTGCATGGGAAATCCGCGAACTGGTATCTGACGATCCGCTCGTCAAATATTTTTCCAAAGACGGGATGACGGTCCGGTTTGAAGGTGTAAAACCGGGCGCGTCTACATCGTTGGGCGTCGCTGGGAAGATTCGAGTGAAAGGAGGCAAGAAAGGATTTTATCATCTGGAGGGCGTCATCGGCGGGCTCGGCCTTGAAGAAATGAGATGGCTTGATCCTGAAAACTTGAAAGGCGCTACGGGGGCGATGAAAGGAAACATTTCCATTCATCAGGATGTGGAAGGAGAACCGAAGTTTTCAGCCGAAGTTGATATCAAGGAACCGGGAGGCCAGATCGCAGCCCGTCTCTTTGATCTTTTATTGCCCTACCTTCCTCAAATGGCCGCAACGGTACGACAGCAGAGGCAAGCCAAGCCGCAGGAAACCGTGAACTATCAGAATGCCCAGCTTAAGATTGAGATGAACCAGCTGGACCAAATGAAAGTCTTTCTCCATATGAGCGTTCCGGATTATAATCTCATCCTTAATCTGAATATCGAAGTAAGGATCGATGAGAAAAATGGTTTCTCCCGGCTGGCCCAGCTGATGGGCCTTGTGAAAGAGAAAAATTAATGAAACATATTTCCGTCATTGCCCCACGGGGGCTATCCCGATCCTCTAAAGAAAAAATTAAGGATGGGATTGCGAAGAGCCTGTTTTCCTGGCGACGAAGCAATCCATATTCTGAGATTGCTTCGGCCTCGCTTGGAATGTCGCCTCGCAATGACGCGTTCCTCGCGTTTCTTCTTTCCGTCCCACTTTCTATTTTCCTTCTTCTGCCTTTCGCCGGATGCACGGTCAAGGCGGTGGGGGACCCGAACCGGCCGATCACGATCAATGCCAATATTGTGGTGGATATCCGCGGCCTGAAAAAGACCGCCGTAGGGATTGAAGATATGGTATCCGAAGGAGCTAAACCATGAATCATCAAACCAAGATCGTTATTGTCCTCGCAATGACGTTTAATTTGTCACTTGTTGCTTATGCCGCCAATTATGATCTCAAAGAAATAACACCTGAGGTGCAGCAGGCGCTTGATTCACGAAAGGCCCGTTACGGGGATCTCCAGCGTTTTAAATCTGAGGGAACCGTCGGCGAAGACAATCAAGGATTCACAAAGCTGCTTAAGGATTCCCCCGAGGCGGACTCTGCAGTACAAGCAGAGAATGAAAACCGGCAAGTGATTTATCAGGCGATTGTCGATCAAAACAATCTGGGCCCGGGCGGCATGTCAGACGTACGTTCCGTTTTTGCAGAAGTTCAAAGAGGAAAAGCAAGGCCGGGAGATTTTATTCAAGAGCGATCCGGCGATTGGACTCAAAAGTAGACAGACATGGAAAAAAATTACGGTTGGGGCCTTCCTATTAATATTTCCGCTCACGGGGCGGAGATCGACAAGCTGATTTACCTTGTCCACATCCTGATGTTGATCCTTTTTATCGGCTGGTTTTTTTTTATGATGGCCGCACTTTTGAAATTTCGTGCGCGCCCGGGACACACGGCAGCCTACAAATTAAATCATTTCAAGACCCCTACCTTTATCGAAATAGCCGTGGCGCTCGCCGAGGTCGCTTTTCTGGCGGGCTTTTCTTTTCCTATTCTCCATCAGATCAAAAACGTTTTTCCGGATCAAAACAAGGCGATGCAGGTTCACATTGTGGCCGAACAATTTGCCTGGAATATCCATTACCCGGGCCCGGATGGAATTTTTGGAAAACTCGACAGCCGCCTTATCAATCCCACAAATCCCATCGGTTTGGATCCCAACGATGATGCAGGCAAGGATGATATTGTGGCGATCAATCAACTCCATATTCCTATCAATAAGCCGGTGATCGCGAGGCTTTCTTCTAAAGATGTGATCCACAGCTTTGCCCTTCCCGTGATGCGTGTCAAACAAGACGTCATTCCCGGTCAAACGATTCCGGTTTGGTTTGAGGCAAAGAAAACGGGAAATTTTGAAATCGCCTGTGCCCAGCTTTGCGGCTTGGGTCATTACCGGATGAGGGGATTTTTTATTGTAGAATCAGAAGAAAATTATAAGAAATGGTTTGACGGCCAAGTCGCTGCCAAATTACCTCCGGTACTGCCCGTCACTCCGCCTGCCGCTCCGCCCACGACGGTTGCAACTTCGGGAGTCCACGTATGAGTTCTCACGATCATTCGCACGGCCTTCCTTTTTGGCGGAAATATATTTTTTCTCTCGATCACAAAGTGATTGGGATTCAGTACGCCATCACAGGTCTTTTATTCCTCCTTTTTGGTTTTGGTTTGATCATGGTGCTGCGTTGGCAGCTTGCCTATCCGGGGCAGCCCATTCCTTTCATCGCAGGCCTTTTCAATGACACTCAAATGATAGGCGGAATCATGCTGCCTGAATTTTACAACCAGCTGGGTGCGATGCATGGAACCATCATGGTGTTCTTGGGTGTGGTGCCGCTTGCCGTCGGCGGATTTGGAAATTATCTTGTGCCGCTTCAAATCGGCGCGCCCGACATGGCGTTTCCCAAACTTAATATGATAAGCTACTGGGTTTATTTCATCGGCGGAGTCATCATGATCGCAAGCTTCTTTGTCCCCGCAGGTGCTGCCCAATCCGGCTGGACTTCCTACCCACCTCTCGCCGATATTGCACCCACGGGGCAAACCATGTGGCTTCTGGGAATGATCTTTCTCATTACGTCTTCACTCTTGGGATCCGTGAATTTCATTGTCACGATCGTGCAGCTCCGGGCGGACGGGCTTTCTTTTTTCAAATTACCCTTTTTTGTGTGGGCGCAATTTGTAACCAGTTTTCTTTTACTTCTTGCCTTTCCTCCGTTGGAAGTGGCCGGAATCCTCCAACTCATGGATCGTCTTGCCCATACGAGTTTTTTTCTTCCGTCGGGACTGGTCGTGGCAGGAAAAGCGTTGGAGGTAAGCGGAGGAGGAAACCCGCTTCTTTGGCAGCATCTTTTTTGGTTCTTGGCCCACCCCGAAGTTTACGTTTTGATTCTTCCGGCCATGGGGATTGTGGCGGAGATCCTTGCGGTCAATACCCGCAAACCTATTTATGGTTACAAGGCCATGGTTTACTCGGTTATTTTTATCGGCTTCATGTCCTTTATTGTGTGGGCCCATCATATGTTCCTTACGAATATGGGAACAAAAATGAGCGCTTTTTTTCAAACCACCACGATGATTATTTCTATTCCCTCCGTCGTTGTCTTGACTTCCCTTGTCTTGACTCTGTGGGGAGGATCCATCCGGTTTAATACCCCCGCTCTTTTTGCCATTGCTTTTCTTCCGATGTTTGGAATCGGAGGGCTGACGGGGTTACCGCTCGGACTGGCCGCTTCAGACATTCATCTTCACGATACTTATTATGTGATCGGGCATTTTCATTATGTGGTGGCGCCGGGAACGCTCTTCGCGCTTTTTGCCGGCGTTTATCACTGGTTTCCTAAAATCACAGGAAGAAAAATGTCGGAACTCCTCGGGAAAACCCATTTTTGGTTTTCTTTGATTTTTATTAATGGAATCTTCATGCCTATGTTTATCATGGGTCTGGCCGGAGTCTCGCGAAGACTTTATGATCCGATGCAATATGCCCACGCGCAACCGGTGCAGCCGCTCAATGTTTTCATTTCCATTTGTGCGTGGGGTTTGGGGCTTGCCCAGGTTCCCTTTATCCTTAATTTTTTTGGAAGTTTAATTTTTGGGAAAAAAGTCGATCGAAATCCCTGGGAGGCAACCACCCTAGAATGGGCCGCGCCTTCGCCGCCTCCTCATGGAAATTTTGAAGTTGTCCCGTCAGTTTATCGCGGCCCTTACGAATACAGTGTGCCGGGTCAAAAGAAAGATTTCTGGCCTCAACATATGAAAGAGGAGAATTGATGTCATCAGCGGGCGAGGCGGGTTTAATCCGTTATATTTCAAAACCCCATCCTGTCACAGGAGTGACCAACGCCAAATTGGGCGTGTGGTGTTTTCTTGCCTCTGAAGTCATGCTCTTCGGCGGTCTTTTTTCTGCCTACATTCTTTTAAGGACGGGAGTGTCTGATTGGCCGCGTGGATCGGAACTTCTAAATGTTCCTCTAGCGACCTTAAATACTTTGGTCCTTATTACTTCAAGCGTGACAATCGTAATGGCGTGGGCCTCTTTGGCCATGAAAGACTTTGCCAAGTACCGGCGTTTTATGGGCGCCACGATTTTGCTCGCTTTCGTTTTCTTAATCGTGAAAGGCTTTGAATACGCGCACAAATTTGAACATCATCATTTTCCCAGCACCAGTACTTTCTATGCTATTTATTTCACACTCACAGGGCTTCACGGTTTGCACGTGATCGGCGGGATTATCCTGAACACCTATTTTCTATTTCCCGGCGGTAAACTTTGGAAGACTCATCCCGAACAATTTTTGGGCCGGGTAGAATGCGCGGGTCTTTACTGGCACTTTGTGGACCTGGTCTGGATTTTTCTTTTCCCGGTCCTTTATTTGTTGTAAACAATTTCACCCTCACCCCGGCCCTCTCCCGTGGGAGAGGGGGAAAGTGAGAGGGACATAAAATGGAACACGCACCCGAAGAAATTAAAAAGCACGTCAAAATTTATATCTCGGTTTTTGCGGCCTTGATGGCCCTTACGGTGGTGACCGTCGCGGTTTCTTATCTGCACCTTTCTCTTCACAAGGCAATTTTTGTGGCGCTCGCCATTGCTTCGATCAAAGCTTCTTTGGTCGCTCTTTTTTTCATGCACCTCATTTCAGAAAAACAAATTATTTTTGCGGTCCTCGCCCTTGCCTTTATTTTTTTTCTCGTCCTTCTTCTTACCCCTTTCTACGCCGGGTGAGGAGGACTGATGTCCCTTAAAGCACTCCACGTTTGTTTTATCATTCTTTGCATTTTTCTTTCTTTGGGGTTCGGTGATTGGGGCTTGCGGGATTATGGACTGACCCAAAATGCCGTAAATCTTTGGATGGGAACCGGCTCTTTGGCGGGCTCAATCATCCTGGCAGGATATTTAATCTGGTTTCTTTCTAAGATGAAAAAGGTAAATCCGCCGTCATGAAAACCCTGATTTTAGCTTGCTCTGTCTGCTTCGGCGATCCCCATTCTCTCTTGTCTCGAGGCGCATTTTGGGGCGTGCTCTTTTTATTGGGCGTCGTCGGTTTTGTGCTCAGTTCCGTTGCCTCTGTGATTGTGATTTGGGCAGGCCGCGCCAAAAAGCTCCAAAACCCAGGCCCTTCCGGCCCATCTTGACCTAACCGCCAAGTTCCGCTAAAGTAGTTCTCACTTCTAAGGAGGAAGCTTAAAATGAAATCACTGAAAGTCTATTTATCTGGCGTCATCCTTACGATTGGAATCGCGGCCCTTTTTTCACTTTTCCCGGTGCATTCCGTCAAAGCAGCCGGCAGCGCGTTGACCGGAAAAGTTACTTTTGAAGGAACGCCCCCCGCACCCCAGGTCCTTCGCATGGATGCAGACCCTGCTTGTTCCAGTCAAAATCCAAATGGTCTGCCTAGCGAAGAAGTAGTTGTTAATCCCAACGGTACCTTAAAAAATGTTTTTGTTTATGTGAAGCAAGGCGCCGAAGGACAAAAATTTGAAGCGCCGAAAGATGTCGTAATATTTGACCAAAAAGGTTGTTATTACCATCCTCACGTCTTTGGAATTATGGTCAACCAGCCGCTCCAAATTATCAACAGCGACGGAACGCTTCACAATGTTCATGCCCTTGCGAAGAACAACAAAGAATTCAATCTGGGAATGCCGATTCAAGGCATGAAGCTCAACCAAAAGTTCACCGCCCCAGAGCAGATGGTGAAAATAAAATGCGAAGTCCACCCTTGGATGTCGGCTTATGCGGGCGTAATGGAACATCCCTTTTATACAGTGACGGGGGAGGATGGAACATTTAACCTTAAAGATCTTCCGCCGGGAGAGTACACGATCGAGGCCTGGCACGAGAAGTATGGAAGTCAAACTGCGGCCGTCAAAGTTCCGGATCAGACCGAAGTTAATTTTTCATTCAAAGGTTAATCCTGAAGTATCGTTTTCTCCAATTTTTAGTCTTCGCGACTTTTGTCCTTCTCTTTGTGGGCGGGCTGGTCACAAGCACCGATTCCGGACTCTCCGTCCCTGATTGGCCCCTTTCCTATGGAAAAATCATGCCGCCTATGGTGGGAGGGATCCGTTACGAACACACCCACAGGATGATCGCTTCTACGGTAGGACTTCTTGTTTTGATCCTGACCTTTTGGATTGGAAAAACGGAAAAGCGTAGAGAAATCCGCTGGCTCTCGATTGCTGCTCTAGGAGCCGTAGTGGGACAGGGTATCCTGGGAGGACTGACCGTTCTTTATTATCTCCCGCCCCCTGTCTCTATCACCCACGCGTGTCTTGGCCCGCTTTTTTTCTGCATTGTGGTTTCACTCGCTGTCTTACACTCGCCGGCCTTTCGTCATTCCTCTCAAGGGTTTGTTTCAGAAGAGGCGCGGGACGGGTTTCGTCACGCCGCTTTTCTTACAACGTTGATGGCTTTTATCCAATTGCTTTTGGGAGCCGTAGTAAGACACACAGGACAGGGGATTGCCTTTCACGTCTGTTCCGCCTTTTTTGTTTTGATGATGATCGGGCTTTTGGTGAGCCGGTCCTTCGGCTCTCTTACCGAAGAAAATCCCCTTCGCAGGACCAGTCTCTTCCTTGGCTTTTTAGTGATCCTTGAATTTTTCTTAGGGATCGGGACTTTTATTTTTACGCGCCAGGCCGCGGCCCAGCCCGGTTTGGCCCCGATTCTTTTCCCGACTTTTCACCAAACCCTTGGCTCTTTAATTTTGGCGACAGCCTTAATGATCACCCTTAAAAGTTGTGGCGTCAGGAGAAACGAGGAAGTCCTGCAGTCATGAAAGTGGACGAAAGAACCCCGGTTTCGGTTTTTATTGAGATCACAAAACCACGACTCGTTTTTCTTTCCCTTTGGAGCGTTGCGGTAGGTTTTCTTTTGGCATCGGGCAATCCTGTCGACTTCACCCTTTTTTTTAAAACCCTCTCTGCTGCTTCATTTGTGGCGGCGGGTTCCATGGTCCTCAATCAATGTTTAGAAATTAAGGAGGACGCTTTGATGAGGCGGACCCAGAAACGGCCGCTTCCGAGTTTGAGAATCAAACCCGGGGAGGCTTTGATCTATGGTTTGAGTCTTTCATTTTTTGGAATTTTTGCATTGGCCCTCACTGTGAACTTACTTTCGGCAACGCTTGCCGCCTCAACCCTTCTAATTTATTTGTTGATTTACACACCGCTTAAGAAAAGAACCTCGCTTTGTACTTTAGTAGGCGCCGTTCCGGGAGCCATCCCTCCTATGTTGGGATGGGCGGCGGCGCGGGGAAATCTCGGGTGGGGGGCGTGGATTCTTTTCGTCATTCTTTTTGTGTGGCAGCTTCCGCATTTTTTTGCGATCGCCTGGATCTACCGCGAGGATTATGAGCGGGCAGGCTTTCGTATGCTCTCTGTGGTCGATCCCACGGGCGGGAGCATCGGCCGCCAAATCGTGATCTATACTTTTGCGGCCCATCTCGTCAGTTTTCTTCCTTCGCTTGCGGGGATCACGGGAAATTGGTACTACTTAGGCGCGCTTCTCCTGGGAATTTGGTTGATTGCCTCAAGTTTCAAAACGGCTTTTCAATTGGATTCCAACTCGCGCTCCTTTTTCAGAAATTCCGTTTTATACCTTAGCCTTCTTCTCCTCCTGATGACCCTGGATAAAACCCCGGTCTAAAATGCGACTCATTCTTGCGGGCGGAACAGGATTTGTAGGAAGCGCTTTGCACGAAACCCTCACCCGCAATGATCACGAAGTTTTAATCCTCACACGTCAGGCTTTTAAAGAAAACGCTCCCGGCACCCGCACGCGTTACCTTCATTGGAATCCTCCAAACCCAGGAAAATGGGAGCAAGAATTCGAAGGGGTGGACGGGATGATTAATCTGGCAGGGGAGCCCATCATAGGAAAACGCTGGAGCCCTCAGCAAAAACGAAAAGTGATTGAAAGCCGGATCAGTGCGACACGAGCCATTGTCGAGGCTATCCGAAAATCCAAGCGGAGGCCGCAAGTTTTAATCAATGCTTCGGCCGTTGGCTACTATGGTCCTCACGGTGATGAGGAGGTTACTGAAGATTCGCCCGTGGGAAATGATTTCTTGGCCCGCACCTGCCAAGAGTGGGAAGCCGAAGCAATGAAGGCGGAGAGTTTAGGCGTCCGTGTGGTAAGAATCCGCATCGGAATTGTTTTAGAAAAAAAGGGAGGAGCACTTGCCAAGATGCTTCCTCCTTTTCAGTTGGGCTTAGGCGGCCCTCTGGGTTCAGGGCGCCAATGGATGAGCTGGATTCATCTGGACGATTTGACCGAACTCATTGGCTTTGCTTTGGAGAAAAAAACCGTTCAAGGTCCCTTGAACGCTACGGCCCCAGCGCCAGTCACCATGAAAGAATTTTCTAGAAGTTTGGGTAAAGCACTGCACCGGCCCGCTTTTTTCCCGGTCCCCGAAACCCTAGTAAAAATTTTATTAGGAGAAATGTCAGATGTCCTTTTGAAGGGACAGCGCGTTATGCCTAAGAAGTCACTGAAAGAAGGATTTATCTTTCGTTTTCCAAAATTAGATAACGCCTTCAAGGATATTTTCGAAAAATGAGCGCTGACACAGGAACTCCTCAGAAATGGATTTTCAGCGCACTCTTTCTTGTGCTGGTGTGCACGGGTTCCGCTTTCATCGGGCTTGGATTAGGAGAGAAGACACGGCATGTCTCACTTGGAATGCTGCCTCACAATGACATTAAAGTTTTCGGCAAGGCGCCTGATTTTTCATTGACGGAGCGAAGCGGCGAAAAATTTTCCTCGAAGCGGCTTTCAGGAAAACCCTGGGTGGCGGATTTTATTTTCACAAACTGCGCCGGTCAGTGCCCCATGATGAGTGCCTCGATGAAAAAACTTCAAACTCTTTTCCCCAGGGAAACCGGCGTGCATTTTGTTTCCTTTTCTGTCGATCCCTCGCGTGACACCCCTGCCGTGCTTTCTAAGTATGCGGACCGTTACCAAGCAGAAAAAAACAGGTGGTTTTTTTTAACGGGCGAGAAGGAAGAGATCAACCGCATCCTCTCCGGATTTCTTTTGAGTCATGCAGATGAGCCGGCCATGCACAGCAGCCGTTTTATCCTCGTGGATGGGGAAGGTCAAATCCGAGGGTTTTATGATACCGCAGAAGCCCCGAGCATGACCCGCCTTGTTCAAGACGCAAAAGTTCTCTTGAAAAACCGGTGAGTCCCGAACTTCTTGCGTCTCTTCCAACGCTGAACGCCGGTCTCAATGCCACGACCGCATTTCTGATTATTTTGGGTTTTATTTTAATTCGCCAGGGCGCCTGGACCGCTCACGCGCTTTGTATGTGCCTGGCGCTCGGTACGTCGACTTTATTCCTTGTTTCTTATTTGACCTACCATTATTTCCATGGCAGTACACCTTTTATGCAGCAAGGCTGGATCCGGCCCGTTTATTTTACAATTCTAATCTCACATACGATTCTTGCCGTCACCGTCGTTCCGCTTACGCTCGTGACCCTCTACTGGGCCCTTCGCAGTCAATTTTACACCCACGTAAAAATCGCCAAAATTACATTTCCCGTTTGGCTTTACGTCTCCGTTACAGGCATCATGGTTTATTGGATGCTTTACCGGATGTAAATGGCAACGCAACCGGGTCCGGAACAATTAAAAAAAGAGCAGGAAGTCACACTCAGGTCTCCCAGGCGCCGGTACGGCCTGGCGGCCAGCCTCCTTTTTGTTTTTATGGATCTGGTTTACGGAAAGCGGAAAAATTTAAGCAAATTCAAAGTTTTGGAAGTCATCGCCCGCGTTCCTTATCAAGCCTGGGAACACGCCGCTTACGTTGCCATTACGCATACGTACAGCAAACCGGATTTCGCGCGCCGGATTTTTGATTTTGTCAGCGATTTCTCCAAAGACTATGGGAGTTTTGATTCGGCGGCGGATCTCTTCCGCCGGATCGCCTTAGACGAGAGGCATCATAAAGAAGAGAGCCTTCAGCGAATTGAGCGTGCGCGTTTTTCCTAAATGAAACCCTCTTTTTATTTTGTAGGCAGGGTGTTTCAGGTCTTCGGCCTTTTGGCGCTTCCCTCTGCCATGTGGGTAGCGGAGGTGCAGAAAAGCGAGGCCGCAGCCGTTACTATTCTTCTCGGATCCATTGGAATTTTTTTCTTCGGTTGGGTTTTTACAAAAATAGGATAAAATAAATAACCTTATGGCAGAAAATACAGCAAGAAAAGGTCCCCGGACCCCGCTGATCGCAAATAAGCCGCCCCGAAAGCGCGAACCCCGTCTGCTTGCGGTGATTGATCAATCGGGCTGCACCGGTTGTGAGGCCTGCATTGTTTTTTGCCCGGTGGATTGTATCGAAATTGTCCCGGGAGTCGACAACGCCCAGTTTCGCCAAGTGGTGGAAGTGGATATTGAGCGCTGTATCGGCTGCGCCTTGTGTTCCAAATATTGTCCTTGGGAAACCATCCCCATGTTTTCTTCTTATGAGGAGGGGATTCAACAGGCCCCCTCTCTCACTTTGAAAAGTGTCTGCAATCAAAAAACCAGAGAAGATGTGGGGGCTGCTTAGAATTAAATCTCGAAATAAATTTCACCAAGTTTTTATTCTCCTTCAAGCGGTTCTTATTCTTTGCTCCGCAAGCGTTCCTGTCAATGCCGAAACCGCAGAACCACTTCCGCCTTTACCGCCCGGTCCGCTTTTACTGACAAGCGTTAAGCCCACGCAACTGAACCCCAACTATTGGGTCGACCGGCTTCCCGAACCGGACCGCGTTTTAATTACTCCCGGGCAACTCGAAATCCTCAATGAAGACACCCGTGCCATCGTCAAAGATCAAGTGGATGTCTTCAAGCTTTCATTAACAAGACAGGGTGCTCCCATCCGTGAACTGATCGAGCGTGAGTACGCCATGATTAAAGGAAGGCTTTTGTTTGGGGTGGATGATCAATACCTGCCCAAGAGTCTTTTTGAAACCCAGATTCGTCCTTTGGTGCAGTGGGAAAAAGTCCCGCCGCAAATTAAAATGAGATGGGGAGCGGCCGTGCGTCCCGCCTCAGTCCGCGCACTTCCTAGCGAAGTCAAAATGCTTGAGGAAAAAGGCGACATCGAGTTTGACCAACTCCAATTTACCTTGATCAAACTTTGGACACCGGTGGGCATTTATCACGAATCAAGCGATGGAAACTGGTTTTATATCCAGGCCCCTTACACGAGGGGATGGGTGAGATCCAAAGACATTGCCCTGTTTCCCACTCGTGACCAGCTTAAAAAATATTCGAAACAAAAACAATTTTTGGTGGTTACAGGAGAAAGCGCGCCGCTTTATGCAGATGCCGCATTCCAGCAGAGAATTCAGCGGCCTAGCATGGGAACGATTGTTCCTTTAGCAGACAAAACGGCCAATGCGTACGCTGTTTTTCTTCCCGCCAAAAACAAAACTGCCCCAGTGACAACCGCCTACTTTAACCGTAACTCCGATGTCACGCCGGGTTTTCTCCCCTTTACCCAGCGAAATGTCATTCATCAGGCTTTTAAATTGCTGGGCGCGCGCTACGGTTGGGGGGGAACGTATAACGGTAGAGATTGTTCGGCCTTTACTCAAGATGTTTTTTTAACCGTAGGCATTGATATGCCTCGCGGTTCCAAAGAACAATCTTTTGTCGGGACTCAGCTTGGAATTTTTAATTATAAAGGAGACACCGAACTAAAAATGGCGGCACTGGGGCAGATTCTGCCGGGCATCACCATTTTCCGGATGCCGCATCATTTGATGCTTTATCTGGGAGAAGAGAACGGCCAACATTATGTGATCCACTGCACTTGGGCGGAACGTTACTCGATGACGTCAGACGCTAAAAACCGCATCAATCAGGTGGTGGTCTCGGACCTTACCTTAAATGGACGCTCCCACTTAGGCTCTCTTTTTGACCGTATTATCTCGATGAACGAGATCAGTTACTAGCCCAAAAAATTTCCTCCCTAGTCTTGTAGGCTCTTTATTCGTGTGTTATCTTTCTTAGCAGAAGCCATGAAAAGCTTTAAATAGATTAAAGGAGAATTCTTATGATAGAGCAAAAGAAGACCATTTTGATCGTGGATGATGAGCCCGATATTGTTGAAAACATTCAAGCCATACTCGAACCTTACGGTTATAAGATCTTAACTGCCAGCAATGGATCCGAAGCTTTAAAAAAAATCTCAGGCGAAAGACTTGACCTCATTATTTTGGATATTCTCATGCCCCAAATGACCGGGCTTCAGTTCGTGAACACTCTCAAAGAAAGCCGGAAAGATCTTCGGAATGTCCCCATTATTTTGATTTCAGCACGCCCCAGCATGGAACAATTTTTCGATCGTACTGACGTCGAATGTTTTATTTCAAAGCCTTTTAAGACCGAAGAGATCATCTCTCGAATTTCTAAAATATTAGCACGTCAAATCCAAAAAGCTGCGCCAAGCGCTCCGGCGGAGCCTCGTTTGAGCGTGAATGGAACCGGAAAAAAAATAGTGATGATCGGAGTGGAAGAATACGTGCTGCGTAAATTAAAAAACTGGTTTGAAGCAAATCACTATGAAGTGGAATGGGCAATGGATGAAGATCAGGCCATTAAATTTTCAGACAAATTTCTTCCGCAGGCCATCTTTGTGCAATTTTGGGAAAATCCCGGGGTGCTTGATGCCGTAAAAATTCTTAAGGGAGTTTCCAAAAACCGAGCGGCGTACATTCCTTTTACTGTCATATGCCGTCCGGCGGTCAGCATTGATGCACTGCAGAATTTTTCGCGCAGCCAAATTATTACTTTTGATGAAACAAGCGAACTCATCCAAAAGGTGGGAACCCTCCTTACGACTCTTCCAGGCGGAAAAACCGTCTGAGTGAATCCCCTCACTCTTGATTAAAACAGCCACCGCTCATTGGGAGGCAAAGAACACAATGGCACTTCTGAAAAAATTTGGACTAAGCACTCTTGTATTAACTTTTCTGCTCGGTTCGCAGATTCCCGTCCATTCTGCCACCGTGGAAGGAAAAAAGGGACTCATTCCATTGGGCTCCCAGGCCCCGAAGTTCAGCCTGTCTGACACCGTGTCGGGAAAGACGGTATCCCTGGATGATTTTGCCGGAAAAAAAGCTCTGCTTGTAATCGTTCTCTGCCGTCACTGCCCTTATGTGCAGCACGTAAAAAAAGGAATTGCCCAACTCGCCAAGGATTACGAAAGAAAAGATCTGGCGATTGTTGCGATCAGCGCGAATGATCCCGCCGCGATTCCTACTGACTCGCCGGAAAATCTCAAAGAAATGGCGCAAGAAGAAGGATTTAATTTTCCTGTGCTTTTTGATGAGACACAAGATATAGCGAAGGCCTTGACCGCGGTCGCCACGCCGGATTTTTTTCTCTTCGATCAAAACCGCAGGCTCGTCTACCGCGGGCAATTTGATAACTCAAGACCCGGAAGCGATAAACCTGTAACCGGACAAGATGTGCGGTCTGCGATTGATGCGGTTCTTGAAGGCCGCGAAGTCCCGCGCGAGCAGAAGCCTAGTTTCGGATGTTCGGTGAAGTGGAAGCGAGGAAACGAGCCGAAGTACTTCTAATTTTTGCCGTCGAGGCGGAGCCACTTTTCTTCGCTAAAGACGGGGAATTTTTCGACCGGTTCTAAATCAGCGATCTGGTTGATTTCAAAGGGGAGCTTGTCGTGCCCGTAAATTCCAAGCACCTCCGATTGATTCACCACAAAAATATTTTCGAACTTCCTGCCGTCTTTTAAAACCGCGGTCACAAGATGCCCTGCCTGCTTGGCGAGTTTTAAAGTGGGAGGGATTCGTTTGAGTTTTTGAACGAGCGGATCTTGAAGAGTCCTTTTTGCGGGATCAAGGTAAGCGATTTTCGCCCGCTTTTGCTCTGCTTCTTCATTTTCTTCCCGGCGCAGCCTGGCCTTTTCATAAGCCCGGTCCACTTTTTGATACATGATCACAATCAAAGGAACGAGAGCCGCCATCCAAGTTCCAAAAACTGCAAAGACCCATTTCCGGGCGGTGCCGGCGTTTCGCACGCTGCCGCCATTTTTTGCGAGGAACCACGTCCAGAATCCAACCGAGGCGAAAAAACTTGCGATGGTGAGCGCCATCCAGCCGATCCACCAGGTTACGTTGGTTTCATCGTCCTGGCTCAAGCGGTTCCAATAACGCTCTTTGGCGCGGATGATCGGGATCATCGTGATGAGCCAGCTCCCAAAGACTGCGCTGGCCCAGAGAACGGTGAGAGCCATTCCTTTGATTTCACCGAAGAAATTGGTGATGAGCCAGGTCCAGACAACGGCCGAGAAAATAAAAGTCCCGATGGCGGCGGCAATCCAAAGCAGCCACCAGTAAAACCCGCCTTTTTTTTGCTGCTGCGACGCAGAACTCGCTTGGGATTTCATACGAAGGAACGTATTCTATCGGCTCACAAATGGGTTTGCAATGAAGTATATTGAATCCTCCCGGACTTAAAGATTGAAATCACACTCGTTCCTTATTCTCGCGGGCCCGTGTAACTAGTCAGCGCATTCGGCGGATTCGGTTGACTATTATATGTGAAGACTTGATCATTTTCAGAATGATCCGGATATTTATAGGTAATGACGGCTGAGATTGGCTTACTGTCAGGGGAGGTGGCGTCTTTATTAAACTTTATTTCGAGCTTTGCCACCAAATCGCCAGTTTTGTTGCGGTATTCTGTCGTTTCATAATCCTTGCCGAGTGACGTGACCGGGCGCCGTGAGTAATTCGCGCCCAGGAAGTCTGTGTGAGGTTGCAACTTACCGTAGAAAAGCGGTCTTATGAGCTTTTTGCCATCCGAAGAAAACTTGGGTGTCATCGGAGGGGCGTAGCAGGCACCGCTATCGTTCGGATTGTTAGGGTCTTTACAGCCAATAAATAATTTTGTTCCAGTGTTGTAGAAGTAGGCAAAGGCTGAATCCCTATAGACGATCGCCTTAATTTTACCGTTACTCACAGCACCTTCGTAGTAGACCGTCGCTGCTACTTTACCCGCTCCATCCAGAAAAGTCCTTGTGTTCCCAGAGGCGGAGCTTTCCTTATAAGCTCGTTTCAGGTAGTCGAGGTGTTTGCTTGATGCTATGTTCCATATAAAATCCGGCACTGTATACGCGGGAGTGGGGGGTTGTCCGGGGACGGGAGGAAATTCCGGTGCATTCGTGTCATAACCAGCAAGTGTTTTATTAGAGCCGTACGTGAAGGCTTGGCGGGTATTGTTAAAGTTATAGGTGGCACTCGTCTGTTTCCCGGAGGAAGGGTCAAGCACCACATCGACCCATGCTACCTGGTTGCCGCCCCCGTCCTTGTATACTGTCACTTGATGATTCTCTAGTGTCCGCAGGATAGGGGCCTTTGTGAAATACGTGTCCAGGAATTTTTTAAGACTCGCCTGGGTGTTGTAGAAAGCGATATTCATTTTAGGTGGCATACTGCCCGGGTTGATGACCGTTGGATTCAGAAAAGGGTAGTAGCAGTTACCGGTATGTGCATCCACTTCACACGTTGGAAGTGTTCCAGTGGGGGGATAGTCGTAACTGAAGGTTCCAGGGCCAACCGGGTCAACCGGATAGACAATCTTCGTAGTTCCATCGGTATGGTACTGGACCTGCGCCGCAAGTGCGCCCGCCCCATCCGAAAAGTTCCTAAAACTCACCTCCTTGTCTACTTTATAAAGCCTGCTTATCTTGTAGGCTTGTTTCAGCAATTCGAGGTGGAGTTTTGAGGTGGACGCAAACTTAAACCTAACAGTATCATCCATGTCCTGAATGAACATAAGCGTAGGAGTTGTCACGGAAGCTTTAAAATTCGTGGGCGCCTTAGTAACTGCCGCTTTACTCAGCGGCCCGGGAGGCACCAGGTCTCCTGTATACGTGGATGCTTTCGGAAGAGCAGCGGGTACTCTCTTTACCGGTGTAACGGATTTCACAGGCTGGGCAGTTTCTTTCTGTCCGGTTAAAGCCGTCGAATCTCCGGCCCGCACGGGACTGACCGGAATCCCGGTGAAAGAAAGGGTTAAGACAACCGCAAGTGTTTGAATCTTCCTGAACTTCTTTGAGATTTTTGTTTTCATGATC
>CAYJTB010000014.1:40273-44441 GCA_964372875.1 uncultured bacterium | reverse complement strand
ATGGTGAGCCACCTATTGGTCATTTTCGTTGTGTCCAATTTTTGCTAAATTATACTGGTGACTTTATAACTCAGCCAGTTATTTAATCAGCCCTTACTTTTAGGGGTTCTTGCCCTCTATAAAAATATAAAAATTTCTAGAGAGAGATCTTCTGAATTTAAAACAAGGCTCTTACTTTTAAGGGTCCTTACACCCTTTTGTAAGCAGGCGAGATCGAGATCGACGTGTGGTATCTTAGAAGGGGATTTCTAAATGGAGAAAGAACGAGAAAAATCAAAGGGACCTCGAACAAGGACAAGACAAACGGATTTTCACAAGATCGAAAATCCTTCTCAGAATACTGAGCTCTCAGGATACGAACTTGAAGTCCGGGAGAAGCTGGCAGAGGGCCTCTCCCCCTTGGACCAGATGATTCAAGAAGAGAAAGAGTTTGAGAAGAAGAAAGCTGAAATCCAGATCAGGCGTCGGGTGCTGAGAAACCGGAAATACGCAGGCCTTACGGCGAAGCAGTGGGAATGTCTGAAGCTTCGTTACCAGCGCTATTCCAGGGATCCGGATGAGAAAGAAGTTCCCCTTACAAGAATCGCTCAAAGGCTTGGGATCAGGGTTTCAAGCACTTCATCCCGCCTCAAGAGAGCCCTGAGAAAGATCGAGAATTTGACGCTTCGGCAGCTTGAAGGCCAGAGAATCAAAAAGCTCATTACGAAGCCTCTCTACCGAGCCAAGCTGAGAAACGTCTCCCACCTTTACTTCGAAAGGCTCTTGCCTCCGAAGAAGATAGCAAAAGTTCTTCACCGAAGCCTGGCCTCAATCTACAAGAATATCCGAATCCTCCGCTGGCTGGCTCATAGCGACTCTCCCAAAGAAGCCGCTCTTCCTGAGGTTTACCAATTTGAGGATGACCAGAATCAGCCCAAAAAAATAGTTGTATCAGTCAAAAAACCTTACTTGAATGCACTGGCAGCCTTCATATGGTCTAGTCATTGGTATCAGGAAATAAATGGCCTTTTAGAAAAAAATGCACCGTTATCAAGAAAAGATAAACAACAAATTATTGAATTAAAAAAAGTACTAGATCAAATAATGAATAAAATGGTTGAACTTGCAGAGACTAAAGTTGCCGAGGAAGTATCAACTGCGCTCAATCAAGAGCAATGGAAAATAGCAAGGCGATATCTTCCGGTTGCAACACAAAGATTTCTTGAATTTTCAGCTGAATTTATCACGGTAGCAATGTCTTTGCATGCTTTACTTCTCGCGAGGCGTGATACAAACGGATTCCACCCGAAGTATTCGGAAGATTTAGCTCTATCGGGAGTATTCGCTAATCAAAATGTGCAAGAGGACGGACAGATTAATATTCCCAATCGCTCTGAGATGCGGAAACAAACAAAAGCCTTTGAAGGCACAGAGAATTATCTCAAAGAGATCGAGGTCCGTCGGAAAGAGGGGGCATTACAAGTCGGCGGAAGAGGATTGATTTCCTTTGCTCAACTTGCGAAGGAAACCCAAGCCTTTTTGACTTATCAAAAAAGGGTTCTCTCTTCTTCCCTACAGACCGATCTTTATTTTCGTCTCCCGCCCCGCGCCGAGGTGCGGGTAGGAATTAAGGGCGGTGTTTCGGATGGGGATGCCTTCTTGCAGCGTAGACAATCGCCGCTCCCATCACAAACAGCATCCCAAAGATTATCAAAAGTCCTACGTCCGAACTTATCATCATGGCGAAGACCCCTTTCTGAGCCAAAAGGCCCAACTCACCAGGGCGCCAAAAAGGATACACCCGCCAAAGAAAACAAACAAGTTAAACCCCCGAGTCAACAGGAATCCCAGCACCATCGTGGCCAAGACGACGTTGGCGCTGTTGACCAAAACCCGTTCTCCCAAGTCGATTTGTCTCTCGTTCAGCAAGGTGAAGCTTCCTCCAATTCGACATCTATCTTAGCCGCGACTCAAGGAGGTGTCAATAAGAATATGCAATTTAAATTTGCTGTAAAATCAATTCCTGTCCCCCGCCGCGCTTCCTCTCGCGCTGAAGTGCGGAGCGAACGAGCCAAAGATACTGCTTTTGTTGAGGCGATTCAAAAATTGACGTTAGACGTTCCGGCAGATGTCCAGGCACTTCACGCACTCGGTTTCCTTACGGAACAGATTTCTATAGTCAAGAGGACGAATTCGTAGCGTTTGAGAAGCTGCCTCTGCCTATCATCAAATCCAAGAAACTGGAGGATGCTGTTGAAGAAAACCTAGCCAATCTCAGGGAAGCGCAAGAAGAAGGTTTCCCGGAACTCGCAATTTTTAAGGGGGTGATAGAGAAGAACCATGCCTTGATGCATGCGATCGTAGACGAGAAAAACGGCGGAAAATTGAGAGAATATTTGATAGATCTTTTCCAAAAAGATCCGCAAACCGGGAAATTCCTAAACCCGTCGCATGTGCGATTCATTAGAAAGTTCAGCACAGAAATTTACCAACCCGCTCTTATCCTCAACGTTGCAAAGAAATCTTTGTCGATTTCGGATTCTTATAGGAAGGGGCAAGAAGGGTTAAGTGCCCATGTGATCGGATCATTCAGGGAGGGATTATTAAAACAGGTAGGCCCTTTGGGCCAAGATCTGCTCATAGAACTTGCGAAGGATGGTTTTTCCGAACTTGCTCTTGACACCTTGAACAAAATTGCGAGTAAACGAACAATTCCCAACCTGAATCTCTTGAAGAAACAAATCCGAGAGGCTGGCCAAGTAGCAAGAGGCGCCCGCGCCGACTCAATCCCTTTCCTCTCTTAATCTCTTCCAATTGATGGAACAGGTTCACACGAAAGAGACGCTGATGATGAGTGCTGAGGATTTGACGAAGCTTACACAGCCGCAGCAGGAGGAACTTTACAAGATGCTTTATATGAATCGGAGCCAAGTGAGGCTTGTGGTCTATAACGATCAAGGGAAGATGGAAGCTTCTCCGGTTCTTGATTCCCTCTTCAAATTAGACAATGTCTCTCGAACGAATACGAATGCCGATCTGGCCTTCAGGCGCTACGGCCTTCCCAAAAGAATGAATATTCACCTTTCCAAAGAAGGAAGAGCCGTCAACCCCAGAGAAGAATTCAGCCCCGAAGAGCTCTCCCACATCAAATTCTTCCGTGTGAATCAAATCGGTGTGATTGCCTCCACGCTTCTTTATGCCCAAAGAGGATTCCAAGAAGGACAGGGCTTCACCGAACAAAACGGTTTCGTTATTCCCACCCGAGCCCTCCTCGCCGCCCTCGAGCAGCAATACCTCTCCCAGCTCGTCTTTGCAATTGCGGCTTAAGCCCACCCAAATAATTCGATCCTTTCCTGTCTGCTTTTACCTTCCGGCATCTCTGACTCCCGATCCCTTACTCTCTGAAGCGCTTTTACATTTCCTGTGTGATATCCTTACCACACAAAGTGGATAAAAAACGAACGGGAACGAAACGCCCTCGGACCAGGACCAGACCAACAGATTTTCATGGTATCGAAAACCCTCCCCAGGGGAGGGAGCTCTCCGGATACGAACTTGAAGTCCGGGAGAAACTTGCAGAAGGTCTCTCTCCTCTGGACCAGATGATTGAAGAAGAGGAAGCGCTTGAAATGTTCCCAAAACAGGTTTTGGGCAGAAAAAAGGGGTTGCGATTTTTATCGCAACCCCTTTTTTTGTAACTGGTAGCGGCACCTGTGCCAACCGCGCAGGTATTGCAACCGTTTCTGAACAAAAAGACCTGGCGGTTGGCCAGGCCTTTTTAGAAATGGTAGCGGGGGTTGGATTTGAACCAACGACCTTTGGGTTATGCTTACCGGCTACAGCTTTCACTGCTCAACCCGTGAGGGTTAATTTGCGGTCTGGACTATACCTTCATCCGCATCCTTTAACGGATGCCTGCCGTCTAGTCTCTACACCTTCCCGCCCTAAATCTTGCGGGCTTGGCTCGGTATTCCCATTTCAGGGTTCACCGAATTTGACAGGTAATCTTTCCCTCTATTACTAGAAGGACGCCCATTCCTGAGCCCAACGAGCTACCGGGCTGCTCCACCCCGCGTCGTAGGTAAGACAGGCGGTATTGTAGTTCGAAACCCTCAAAAATTCAATGAGTTTCCCGGAGTTTCCCGAAGGGGGAATGCAAGAATACCGTACATTAGATAATTACGGCAAG
>CAYJTB010000014.1:0-40173 GCA_964372875.1 uncultured bacterium | reverse complement strand
ACTGTAGGGGGGTGAACTTTGCTATAAAATTCAAGGCACTTGTCAATTCATCAAATTTCCCGCATCATAACTTCTTTCAATTCCCATGATCTCTATTGTCTGTCCCTTTTATGATGAGAAGCCGAATCTGAAGGCACTTTTTGAACGGCTCCAGGTTGCGGCCCAGAAGCTTCAGGAGTCGTGGGAGATTGTGTTTGTGGACGACGGTTCCGAGGATGGCGGAGGAGAGTATCTGGAAACCCTCATCGCCGTCCAATCCGGAATGCGTCTTGTCCAACTGAAAAAAAACTCTGGCCTCACCGCTGCTTTTTGGGCGGGTTTTGAAGAGGCTCGGGGAGAGATCCTGGTAACCCTTGATTCTGATCTGCAAAATCCCCCGGAAGAAATCCCAAGACTGGTTGACCTCCTTCAAAAATCAGGAGCTGACATCGTCACAGGCGTCCGGCAAAATCGCCAGGACGGTTGGCTCAAAAAAATCAGTTCCAAGATCGCCAATCAAATTCGCCGTTTGGTGACCAAAGACACGATGAAAGACGTGGGCTGTTCTTTGCGCATCTTTAAACGCCATACTTTGTCCGCCTTTCTTCCTTATAAAGGAATGCACCGGTTTTTTTTGGTTATTGCGGAGGCGGAAGGATTTAAGATCGAGCAAATCCCCGTCCGTCATGAGATGAGGCGTGGAGGCCGGTCCAAGTATGGTCTCTGGAACCGGCTGGGCGGGCCTCTCATGGACCTGTTTGTGGTAAAATGGCTGCTTTTTAGAAAAGTCAGGTATCAAACAAGGAGCAAAAAACTGTGACGGATCAGGTTAAAGTTTGGATCATGATAGGATTCCTGGGGCAGTTATTCTTTTTTTCGCGTTTTCTCGTCCAGTGGATTGCCTCCGAGCGAATGAAACGCAGCGTTGTCCCGACTTCTTTTTGGTATTTCAGCTTGGTGGGCGGTTTCATTCTTTTTGTTTATGCCATTCATCGCCGCGACCCCGTCTTTATCACCGGCCAATTCTTCGGCCTCTTCATTTATTTTCGCAATCTTTGGTTAATTCATAAAGCGGGAAACAAAGGGATCCATTGACGTTAGGTTCCAGGAGATTTTTCATCACCCTCCTTTTTCTTCTCGCCGCGGGCATGGTGCTGGGTTGGAACATGGCGGTGATTCCTCTTTTTGAACCCGATGAAGGCCGCTACGCGGATATGGCGCTCACCATGGCGAAGACCGGGGATTGGATCATCCCCCGGATGAATTACCTTGTTCATCTCCACAAACCCCCGCTTTCAAGCTGGCTCGTCGCAACCAGTTTCAAACTTCTGGGCCCCACGGAATGGACGGCCCGGTTTCCAAATTTTCTCTTTAGTCTGGGCGCGCTTTTTTTGGTGATCCGGCTCGGTAATCTCCTTTTTGATTTTAAGACAGGTATTTACGCTGCCTGTATCCTTTTGAACGCACCTTTGTATGTCGTGGTTTCGCGGATTGTAACGCCCGATATGCAGCTTGCCTTTTTCAATATCCTCGCCGCATTTTCCATCGCCCATTTATTCTTTGATGACCCTCACCCTTCCCTCTCCCTGGAAGGGAGAGGGTCAAACCTTATCCCCCTCCCCCTTTGGGAGAGGGTTGGGGTGAGGGTGAATGGGAAACTTCTTTACTTCTATCTCGCCGCCTTCGCCATCGGATTGGGAATGCTCACCAAAGGTCCCGTGGCTTGGATGATGTCGCTTCTTCCTGCATTGATTTTCATTCTTTGGAAAAAAAAGAAGCTCGAGATTTCCGCAAAACACTGGTGGTTAGCAGTTGTCATCATGGTTGCGATCTCTATTTCCTGGTTTCTCTTGGTCGCGATTCAAAAGCCGGGCACGCTTGATTTTTTTCTCCGCGGCCAGCTCCTTGCCCGTATGTTCAAAGGGGGCGCAGGACACCGGTATCCTATTTTTTATTATTTGATCGTTCTGCCCATCGGGTTTTTGCCGTGGACGCTTTTTCTTCCGAGTGCTTTGACTCGGGCATTTAATAAAGAAGGAAAACCTCAAGAGCTAAAGGATAAAGCGCATTTTCTTTTGACATGGTTTTTAGTGCCTTTTATTTTATTTTCAATCTTTAAAAGTAAACTGGCCACGTACATTGTTCCGCTTTTTCCCTTCCTCAGTCTTTTGCTCGCCTATTATTGGAAAGAATTTAGCGAAGGAAAAATTCCCGTCACGCGTGCCTTTGCGGTGGTGAGCTGGGTCTTATCTTCCATCTATCTGGTGCTTCTGATCGCAGGTCTCGTCTTCATCAAGCTTCGTCCCGAGTTTATTGGCGGCATTCCGCCCGCCTATATTTTTGGCGGGGCCATCCTGATGCTTGTCGCCTGGATATCGATGAGTGCAGTTCTTTTAATGAAAAAGCACCCATGGATTTTTCCTCTCCAGGTGGCGATTTCCGTGGCGATCAGCCTCGCAACTTTGACGGCTTTACCTCATATTAAATACAAGAATGCCAAGGTCTTCGTTGAAAAAATCCAGGAACTCAGAAAACCGGGTGACATCGTAATGATGTATGAACGCTATTTTGCGAGCCTTCCTTTTTATCTGGGTGAACGGGTGCTTAATATCGGCGGGCAGACGGAGGCGGGGGGCAGGTTTGAAACCGACCCCCTTCTTCCCAAATTTTATATTGATGCCGAAGACCGCATTAAAGAATTTATCGAAGGCCCGAACAGGATTTTCGCTTTGACTGACGAGGAAGGGTTTGAAACAGCAAAAAAGTTCAGCCCATTTCCTCTTTATGTTCTTTTTGAACAGCAGGGTTATATTTTGTTTTCTAACCGCGCCCGATGATACCCCCTAAACTGATACGCCTCGCCCCAAAAATTTTCGTAGGCGTTCTCCTTTTCATTACTTTGATGGCAGCTTGGAGGAGAGGAGATTTTAAGAACTTCAAAAATTTTAAGAAAAATTTCTCCACCCGGTTTTATCTTCTGCTTTTAATCAGTTTCCCTTTGATCATCCTCTTACTTTTGCCCTTGGACCGCTTCTTGCGCCAAGCCGTTCAATCAGCTGCTCTCATGAAGTACATCGCTGAGTTCGGCAGTTTTATCAGCGATAATCTGAAATTTTGGATTCTTTTGGCCGGAACTCATCTTATTTTGCGTTTGCTCCAAAAAGAAGTTTGGGCGAAAAAGTTTTTGGGGGCTGTTTTGGGGAGTGCCCTCACAGGGCTTGTGGTCCACCTGTCGAAATTTGTCTTTTTCAGGGCCCGTCCTTATACCGGTTTGTCGCCGTTTTCTTTTTTTGATTTCCAGGGTTTTCTTTCGGATAACCGGGGTTTTCAAAGCTTTCCCTCAGGCGACGTTGCATTGGTCGCCGGTGCAGCGAGTTATTTTTTTTATTCAAGCCGGCACCCCTTGCGCCGGCTTATTTTTCTTTTGCCGGTGAGCACGGCCTTGGCGCGTGTTTATTTGGACCGGCATTGGGTCTCCGACACCGTAGGGTCGATTTGGGTCAGTTTGATTTTAAGCCGCTTGGTATGGGATTATCTTAGGACTGACAAATGAAAATCATACGCCGATACGTTCTTCTCGAACTGGTCCGTCCGTTTCTTCTTTCGCTGCTTTTCTTTTCTTTTGTGTTTCTGGTAGGAAATCTCGTCAAACTCGCCGATCTTTTGCTCAATAAAGGCGTCGGCATCTTTGATATCCTGAAAATTTTATTTTATCTGATTCCGGGACTCCTCAGTTTCATTGTCCCTACCAGTGTGTTGGCGGCTATTTTGCTCGTGTTCGGAAATTTAGCGCAAAATAATGAAATCACCGCCATCAAGGCAAGCGGAATGAACCCTTTTGCGATCATGCTGCCTGTTCTCCTTACCACCTTTCTTATGAGTCTTGGGCTTCTTTTTTTGAGTGACCAAGTCGAATCCGAGGCGCAGTTTGCCTATCGGCGTGAGGTCAAAGAACTTTTTCTAAAGCGGCCGATCGCCTACCTCGAAGCGGGAAAGTTCATCAAAGATTTTCAGGACTACATTATTCTGACCCAGCGGGTCGAGGGAAATAAGCTTTATGAAATCACCATTTATCAGCCGCAGGAAAAAGGCAAGGCCACCCGGACGATTATGGCCGAGTGGGGAGAAATTATTTCTTCGCCCGAGGATAAAACACTGACGCTTAAACTTTATAATGGGACAAGCGATGAACCTAATCCAGAATATCCAAGTGTCTTCTATAAACTTAATTTCAAGACCTTTGAATTGCCTCCGATTTATTTAGGGAAGGGCGGTCAAGAGGGAAAAGTTCAAAAGAAGGTGAGAGAGATGAGGCTGGATGAATTGATTTATCAGATGCGGCACGACACGACGGCTGAACCTAAACGCAAACGCGAATACCAAGCGGCCTTTCACCGTATGATCGCCTTCGCCTTCGCCCCGTTTGTATTTTCATTGATTGGGATGCCTATCGCCATTTGGACCCGCAGGGGAGAACCCGCGATTAGTTTTAGTATTGCGATTGCCATTATCGCGATTTATTACGTCTTCTACATTTGGGGCAAGGCCATGACGGTTGAAAACCATTTCAATCCGCTTCTCGCAATGTGGCTTCCTAATTTATTTATGATTGCCGTAGGAACGGTCTTAACGAAGCGGGTGCTTTCTTCATAATTGTTTGCTGGGGTTAAACGTTGATAAACGTTGCTATAAGCTTTTTGTAGGATATAAACTAACAATATTCCGGCCGAAAACCCTTACACTGATTACAGAAAAAAGATTATTGACAAAACCTCGTTATCGGCATAGTTTACTCGCACTTTAGCCTTACCTTATTTTCAAGATACTGCTGCTAAACCTCAAAATGCGATACCCAACGGTGATTGTTCATAGTGAAGTACTCTCTTCATGGCTCACGGTCTCGGGTTATACAAGAACGCAGCTGGCCTCGGAGCTCGAAATTTCAAAAGGAAGAGTCAGCCAGCTTCTTTCCTCGGCGGAGGAGCCTTCCGCACGTCTCATTGGAAAATTAATTACGCTGACAGGTCTTTCTTTTGATCGTCTTTTCAAATTGGTGCACAACGACGCCCAGGCAAGTTTGACCTACGCAACTCGAAATTTAAAGAACTCGAAGGGCGATCACGGCGCGCTCGCTCGTAGTCGAGAATAAGCAAAAAATTTTTTACATACAGGAGAAAATTTGCAAACCGAAGTAGCAGACGAAAAGCTCGAAAACGAAAAACTGATTGGACAGGCGCTTTTACAACGCCGGCTTTTAAGCCCAACTCAGTTGGAAGAACTTCTTTTGACTCAAGCCAAGCAAAAAATCCGCTTGGGTGAGGCGGCTGTTAAATCGGGTTTCCTTTCCGAGCCTGATCTCGCAAAATTTTTAGCCGAATTTTTTAATCTTCCTTATATCAAATTAGGCGAAGAGGCTGACCTTGATCTCGCCGCGGTTGAACTGATTCCTCAAACTTTAGCGCGCCGCTACGAACTCATCATTATCAACAAAGAACAAAATATCATTACGGTGGCGATGGCCGATCCTCTTGATATCCGTGCCTTGGATGCTGTTAGGTTTGAAACCAAATGCCGGATCCTCAAAGTGGTGAGCACCCGTTCGGCAATTTTGAAGTCCATTCAGCGTTTCTATCATGCCACCTCCCTTTTGGCCCGGTCCATGGATAATCTCTTTGAAGAAAAAGAGGAGGGAGAAGAGATGGCGGCCGCCCGGCCAGGTGAACGACCCGATGAGTTGGAACAACTCAAACATGAGGCCTCCGATGCCCCCGTCGTTCAGTTTGTGAATCTACTCTTAATGAGAGCGATTCAGGAAAGGGCCAGTGATATTCACATTGAGGCCGGGGAAGATTGCGTCACGGTGAGGCTGCGTATTGACGGTCAATTAAGAGAAGTAAGCGCTCCGCCTAAACTTATGCTTCAGGCCGTCACCACCCGCGTTAAACTTCTCGGCAACCTTAACATTGCAGAACGCCGGCTTCCCCAAGACGGCCGTTTTAAATTCAAGGCCTTCGATAAAACGATCGATGTCCGGCTTTCGTGTCTCCCCACGGTTTATGGCGAGAAACTCGTCCTTCGTATTCTTGACCGCGGTTCTCTCATTTTAGATATGAGTTCGCTCGGTTTCGAACCCCGTCTTTTGGAAAATTTCAGGCGTGCGCTCGGCCTCCCTCACGGACTCATTATTCTTACCGGTCCGACAGGTTCTGGAAAAACCACGACCCTTTACGCCGCTTTGAATGCCATGAAGACTCCCACCAAAAATATTGTGACGATCGAAGATCCCGTGGAATATCAACTCAGTAAAATCAATCAGGTCCACACGCGTCCTGATATTGGACTCACCTTTGCTGCCGGGCTTCGTTCTATCCTTCGCCAAGATCCTGACATCATCATGGTGGGGGAAGTCCGCGACCGCGAGACCGCGGAAATTTGTATCCGTTCTTCTCTGACCGGTCACTTGGTTTTGTCCACGCTTCACACCAATGACGCCATTTCCGCCATCAGCCGTTTGATTGATATGGGAATCGAACCTTACCTTCTGTCTGCAACTTTGACGCTTGTGATGGCTCAGCGTTTAGTCCGCCGGATTTGTGCAGAATGCAGCACGCCTTGGGAACCTTCGCAAGAACTCCTGTCACGTCTCAAATCTTTTGATGGCTCCGGCGCCTCCTGGAAATTTCGCCGCGGAAAAGGATGCGTTCGCTGCGGACAAACCGGTTATCTCGGCCGCATCGCCGTGTACGAACAATTTTTAATCACCGACCGGATCAAACAACTCGTCGCTGAAAATGCTGGACTCACACGAATCGGAGAGCAGGCTCGCCAAGACGGCTTTGAATCCTTGCTGGACGCAGCGCTTACGAAGGTGCGCGAGGGCGTCACGACGCTGGACGAGGCCTTAAGCATTTGCTCCACCCAAGGAGACATTTTCGAATGACCAACCCATTACCGAGCGAACTTCAACAATGGATTGATTTGATGCTTCAAAGAAACGCATCGGATTTAATCCTGACAGAGCATCAGCCTCCCATCTTGCGGATTGTGGGAGATCTTCAGCCTATTGATAAAAAGGTTCTCAGCGCAGAAGAAGTCAAACGCTTTGCTTACAGTCTTCTGACCGAAGATCAGCAAAAAACTTTTGAGAAAACGCTCGAAATGGACAGCTCGTTTGGGTTGGAAGGCCGCGCCCGTTTTCGTGTTAACGTCTTTCAACAAAGAGGGGCGCTGGGCCTTGCGATCCGAGCTCTGCCTCACCAAATCCCGACGCTCGAATCACTCGGTGTTCCCGAGATTGTCAAAAAGTGGCTCGCACTTCCGCACGGGATCATCATCACCACGGGACCCACAGGCAGCGGTAAATCTACCTCTCAAGCCGGCATGATTGGGTTCTTAAATCAGCAGAAGCATTACCATGTCGTGACCATCGAAGATCCGATCGAATTTACTCACCCCCACGGCACTTGCACGATTGAACAGCGCGAAGTGGGGCGCGACACCCATTCCTTTGCGGATGCGCTTAAACATGTGTTTCGTCAAACACCGGATGTGATCATGGTGGGTGAGATGCGCGACAAAGAGACTTTTGAAACCGCACTTCAATTGGCGGAGACAGGTCATTTGGTTCTTGCGACGCTTCATACCGGAGACGCCACGCAGGCGATCAACCGTATCATTGACGTTTTTCCGCCCGAGCAGCAGCAGCAAATTCGCGTTCAACTTTCCTTTACATTGATTGGAATTTTTGTCCAGCAGCTCGTGCCGCGCCTGGACGGTGACGGCCGGCTCCTTGCGACCGAGGTCTTAGAAGCCAACCCTGCGGTGCGCAGTCTCATCCGCCGGGGCGACCTCCAGCAAATTTATTCCATCATTCAAACAGGTTCGGCAGAAGGCATGTCGACGATGAATGCCTCACTCCTCCGCCTTTTTAAAGAAGGAAAAATTTCAGTGGAGCAGGCGATGCTTTTTACCACCCGTCAAAAAGAATTGGAACAACTGGTAGCCCGCGAATCCAGGGGGGCGAGCCTCCGTGCCTAAATACAGCTGTGTTTCCCGTACCCGCAAAGGCGAACGTGTCACTGCCATTTTAGAGGCGGGCACGCGTCAGGAACTGTTGAGCCAGCTGAAAGACCGGGGCTTCACGGTTTTAGAAGTCAAAGAACTGAGCGAACGTCTCCAAGCCGAGAAAAAACAAAATTTTAGGGAAAATTTTTTAAAGAGTCTTTCCCCTCCGATCGGTACCGGAGAACTTGCCGTCTTTTGGCGGGAATTTGCAACCATGGTGGGCGCAGGATTGCCGATCGTCGATGCTTTGCAATCCATCACCGAAGAATTGGAACACCCCGGTTTTCATAAGGTGCTCCAAGATGTCGTTTCTAAACTCTGGGAAGGATTTAATTTTTCAGACAGCCTCAAAAGACACCCCCGCGTTTTTTCATCCATGGTTGTGGCCCTTATCGGTGCCGCTGAGGAAAGTGGAAATCTTCCCGAGGTGGCCAACCAATTAGCAACTTATCTGGAAAACCGAGACCGCATTATCCGTAAGGTCCGCGCCGCACTCACGTATCCTATTTTTCTCGCCGCGTTTTTCTCAGGCGTTTTAGTGGTTGCAACGTTTTGGGTGATCCCCAAGTTTCGAGACATTTATTCGAGCTTCAACGCCAAATTGCCGCCCTTGACGCAAATGGTGTTTGGTTTCAACGCCTTCTTATTGGATCATTTTTTAATCATTTTTCTTATTTTTTGTGCCGTGACTCTCGCTTTAATTCTTGGGGCCAACAAGCCCCAGGGCCGCGAGATGATTCAAAGACTCACGCTTCGGATTCCTATCTTTGGAAAACTTTTACAACGCGCTTCCGTGGCCAGGTTTTGCCGAAGCCTGACCATTCTACTTGCCGGAGGCATTCCTATTAACCGGGCACTTGAAATGGCGCAAGAGACTTCCGGGAATAAAATCTTGGCAAGGGCCGTGGGACTTGCCCGGGAAGAAATTCTAAAAGGCGGAAAAATCGCCGCCAGCCTTAAACAACACCCCATTTTTCCCCGGATGGCGATCCGAATGATCTCGGCGGGAGAAGAAACAGGAAATCTTTCGAACCTTCTAGAAAGAATTTCGGAATTTTATGAATCGCGCGTGGACGCAGCGCTTACCACCATTAATGCACTCATTGAACCGGTGTTCATTGTAGTTATTGGCTTTTTTGTATTGATCTTAGTCCTTTCGCTCTACATGCCGCTGTTTAGTATTGGGATGGCGATGAAGGGATAACTTACAGAGAAGTAATGCAAAGTAGAGTAGGGCAACCCTGCACTACTATTAAAAAATAAAAGGAGAAAACAACAATGTCGAGTTTAAAAAGAAAGAGAACCCAATCAGGTTTTACTCTGATTGAATTGTTAATCGTAGTCATCATCGTTGCCATTTTGGCGGCGGTAGGAATTCCGCTTTTGCAGGGAAATGTCCAGCGCGCTCGCATGACCGAGGCGGATGCGGCGCTTGGGACAGTTCGTACCGCCATGCGGGCAGAGTTGGCGGAGAACACAACCTATCCCGTCAACACGACCACAGAAGCAGGCGACCAGATTGTTGCTGCAAACATTGGCTTTAATGCCGGTGATCTGTGCGGGAGATTTTTTGGCGATGCTAACTATACGTTTGGCGCTACGACAGCCGTAGACGCTTTTTGTATCCGTGCAACAGGAAATGGCGCTAACGTTGCGGCGGGTTGCCCCACAGGACCGGTTCGTGGAAGTCAGGTGCCGGCGGCAACCGTTCGTTCAATGGATCAAGATGGTCACATCTATGCCACAGGCGATTGTACCGGTGTTCCCACGAATTAAGAGATTGGACATTCATTGACCTTGGTGGAGGAATTTCTCTCCGCCAAGAAGTGTCCCTTTTTATTTATGAATGAAAAAGGCGTAACGCTGGTAGAAGTTTTGGTAGGGATCATTCTCTTGTCGGTTATTTGCATCGCCTCGCTTGGTTTTTTTACCTTCGGGTTAGGCGGAATGGCTAAAGAAGGAAACCGCCGCGCGGCTCTTGAGCAAGCCCGGGCAAGGATGGAACAATTGCTTTCGTCTGATGCATCCGCCCTTCCCACACTTGATGGAACCAAGTATTGGTGTTCGGCGGGAGATCCCTGCACTACCTGGTCAAATACAAGCGCCGCTCAAACGGTGACCGTGAATGATCTTACAGGTATGCGCATTGAGACCACAGGACAGGGAGTCCATGACGCGTCAGCGGGCACACCTGTGGGTTTTTATGATGCATGGGAGCTTGGAGTGAAGGTATGGTTTACTCCTCGGATTAACAACGATGACGACTACAACCGAATCTACATTAAAACGCTGAGAGCCAGAGAACTATGAAAAACGAACGAGGATTTTCCCTCATTGAACTTTTAGTGACAATGATCATTGCAAGCATTGCGCTTTTTGCGACGGCCGTTCCTTTAATGGCTGAACGATCGTTTTGGCAAAGAGGGAAACGTCAAGTGGAGGCCCAGCGCGATGCCCACCTTATGATGCGTGCCGTCGCGCGTGCGGCCCGGCAAAGCAATGATTCCAATGTTACGGGGAATGTCCTTACGCTCACAGCGGCTTGTGGAACGCATACTTTTCAAACCGCAGGTTCCCAGTTTCAAATAACGAACAACTGTGTTGTGCCGTCCGAGACGACAACACTTATCGATGGGACAAAGAGTGTGGTGACTCAGTTCGTGCCGACTATCATTTCAAGCAAGATTGTAAAAATCGAGTTGCAAATCACTCGGGAGAATAGAGCCACCGAACAATTGGAGACGCAGATATTTCTGCGGAATGCGGCATGAAAATTTTACGAAATGAAAAGGGTTTTGTTTTGCCGCTTTCCGTTCTTCTGATGCTCGTTTTAAGCATCAGCGGAATCAATTTCTTATTTTTTGATCTGATGGAAAAAAAGACAGGGCAAAATGAATTTGATAATCAAGGGGCTTTTTATTTAGCGAGCGCAGGCATGGAACGCGCCCGCGAATCTTTCAAAGCGCCCGGCCCGGTTTACAACTGGACTTCTACCTTAAACGATTCGTCAAAGACCGACACAACTCCTGACGCAAGACTCTGTCCTTTTTATGACCCTGCCAATCCGCTCACCAATCGCGGGTGTGTGATTCCTCCCTTTGGTGCGGTGGTCTCAGGGGCAAACAGTCTTGGTTTCGACAGTCTCTTTGACCGCGGCTCTTACCAAGTACGTGCCTTCAATGATGAACCCGGTACCACAGATACGAATAGCCGGGTTACTTTTCGTGCGCTAGGAAACATCAATGGCCAAGAAAAGCTGGTCGAGTTGCAAGGTCTTCACACAGTCACCGGAATGAATTTGATAAATTGTCTGGGAGATTCCGGAGATCCTTGTCCGGACCGGATCAACGGTAATCCAACCGTCGACGCGATGGACGGACGTGACCCGGATTCTTCGCCTGTTTTGCCCACGCCTTCTAATCCGCTCACCAGTTCAAGTAATTATTATAGACAAATCGGTAACTTCCCCACGCTCGCGGCCTGTACGTTTACCGGAACGCTTCAGAGTAATTGCTATTACTTCATCAGCGGAAACGCGACGATTAAAAACGCCTCCGCGAGTAACGTTATTATTTTTGCCACGGGAACCTTGAGTGTGAAGACCGGCAACACGTTGAACGATACCATTCTTATTGGTGTCAATAAAGTTGAGTTTCAAGGCAATGGAACGATTCGGGCGCCGTCTTCTTATCCTGCCGTTATTTCTGCAGGCAATGTCACAAAATCGAGCGGCAGCGCAACGATTTACGGGAACATTTATGCAGGCGGCACCATCAATTTTAATCCTATTGATGTTCATGGAGCCCTGATCGGAAACACCATTGAAATTCAAGGTTCAGGAAGCACCTACACGGACGACAATAACCCCGCTTATTACGATCCGATGCCTGGCTTTTATTATCCGCCGGAACTTTTATCGAATGAATCCATAGGCTCAGACACCTGGAGCGAAATTGAATAATCTGAGAAGCTATCTCAGGTCCGTGGAAAATTTGATTGATCGGTTCACCGCCGTTCGCCTCGTGGGCCTTGATCTTGGTTCGGCCGCCATCAAAATGGTGGAACTGGAAATCTCTGGAAAGCGCATTGTTCTGAAACGCGCTTTCCTCCAAAATGTTTTATCCGAAAAAGAAAATCTTGCCGCGAAACTTTCTTGTAGAGAAGTTGCGATCGGAGTTTCATCGCCGGAAGTGACCGCCCAGAGTTTTTCCTTTCCCTCCATGCCCAAAAAAGAATTTCAGCAGGCGATTCGGTTGGAGGCCGAGCAGGCCATCCTCAATGGTCATACCTTTGATGAGATGAGGACCGATTGGCATCTTTTTTCGGAATCAGCCCAGGGAAAACTTCGGGGCCTTTTGGCGGTCGTCCCAAAATCGGTGATCGCTTCCCGCTTGAAAACAGTCAAAGAAGCAGGGTTTGAACCTGTCGTGGTCGACGTTGAAGGGCTTGCACTTTGGAATGCCTTTTGGACATTGATCGGAAGCCGCCGGACCCAGGCCGTTGCGCAGACCGTTCTTCTTATTAATCTAGGAAATTCAAAAACGACTCTGGTCATTGCAAAAACTCCCGGCGAACTTCTTTTGACACGCGATCTCGAAATAGGCGCCAAGGCCATGGCGGAAGGCCGGAAAAAAGATTGGGTGGAAGAAATCGGAGATTCTTTGGTTTATGCGCGTTCAAAGACCCGGATGCGTTCCCTTGATTCTATCTATGTGACGGGCGGTGGAAGCACCGACCCCGAAATTCCTGCACTTTTAAAATCTGCGATCCCTGCGCCCGTGACTTTATGGAATCCTTTAGATCAATTGGAGTGGGATTCAAAAAATTTAACGTTGGAACCCTCCCGAGGCCCGCTTCTTACTCTTGCCATTGGCCTGGCCTTGAGGCGGCTCTCGTGAATACCGCAGCGTTGTTTCGTTCTTGGATGAAAGATGCCAATGTAAAAAGCCCTCGGCACGATCCCTCTGCCCAGGAAATTTTCTCGATCAATTTTGTCCGTAATGAATTTCTTGCGGTCAGGACCCGTCGGCTTATTGTTTACGCGGCATTCGCTTATCTTGCCTTCAATATGATTTGGGCGGCGGGGCTCTTGGGCCAAACTCTTATTTCTTCTGTGAAAGCCCTTTTCCTTGAAAAAGAGCTTGGAAAAATTTCTTCATCCACCACTTTACAGAAAACCGACAGACTGGAAATGGAAACGCTTTATGAGCGGGCAGTCCAAGATTTAGCTCAGGTTAAAGGGCTTACTCATTTAATGAAACGCCGTTTTTTTGCCTCCGGGAAATTAGATGCTCTGAGCAGCACGCTGCCTGCTCGTACCTGGATCACTGAAATCTCCGGAGGGCGAGAGGAGCGAATGCTTTTAATTCGAGCGATCTATTTAATCGATCCCCAGAAGCCTTACGAACTTCCTACGAAAGCCTGGATCCAGGCGCTCAAGGCTGATCCTCATTTTAGCTCGGGACTTAAACGTCTTGAACTCGGCAATTCCTCTCAAAAGACTCAAGGCAGCGCGGATCTTTTTTTATTTGAACTCACCGCCGAGTGGCCGGAAGGAAAACATTAAGATGGAAGCCCTCTGGAATTTTAAAGACCGGAAAAAGTTTATTCTTTTATGGTCTGTTTTTATTCTCTCACCCCTTCTTTTGAATCTTTTCATTTGGAAATCCTTCGTGCTTCCTCAATCCGCGAAGCTTCACCGGGCGGAGGAAGTAAAAAAAATGACAGTTCTTCGTCCCCAACTTGAAAAGCTGTTGTCGGAATTTCACCGCGAGCTCGGAGGATGGCAAAAATCCGTTTTTACGAAAGAAGATCCCTCCGCGGCCATGCAAGCCATTCAAAAACTGAGCACCCAGAACCATGTGGAGATCAAACAAATCCGTTCGAAGGGGACGGGGGACAGCCCGGAAAATCCAGGTTATTCCCAAATGACCGTGGAGCTCGAAGTCTGGGGAAATTTTACGAGGCTCCTTCATTGGATGAATGCCGTCGAGACCCAGACGGGACTTGAGATTGATTCCTGGAAGATCGCGACGACGGAAAATCCGTCGGAACCGCCTAAACTCACTGTGAGCATGAACGTCTTTTTAAAATGAAAAAAATATTCTTTTCTTTTTTGTTTCTTACAACAATCCTTACTCACTTGGCTTATGCCGAAATTTCTCCCAAGGAATTCGATCGGGTTACGAATGACCTCACAAAGACTCTGGAATTTTTCCGGGGTTTTACGGAAACCCGTGTGGCGCTTGAAGGATCCGTTCTCCGCCGCGACCCGACGAAGTCTTTAATCGATGCTTCGGGAAAACCTCTGAGTTCCATGGGGCTTTATGACGGACCCGTGTTGCAAGGGATCATCCGTTCCGAGGGTTTTACGCGGGTCTTAATGAATGACAAACTCTATGCCTTAGGCGATACCATCGGAACTTCTAAAATACGAGAAATCAGAAATGACGGGATTGAGGTGGAAGAGGGGAATTCAACGATTTTTATCCCCTTGTATTCGGAGCCGCAGGAAAAGAAAGGCGAGATCACATGAAAATTTTTTCGATTCTATTGATCGCAGGAACCTCCTCAATTTTATTCAGCGGTTTCGCAGGCCTGCCATTGCCTTTAACGCCTTCGAACACTGGATCCATGACCCGCGCGCCTCAAATCGTTTCTCACTCCGTATCAACCTCTCGCAAAAACTCAAGCCCCGTTTTTTCTGCTCTTGAACAAAGCCTCCGCGCCCAGCGTTCTCTCTCTACCTCCGCCTAAGTGCAGAAGCGGAAGTCAAAAAGAAGAAGGGGAAGAAGGGGTCAAGTCTCAACTTAAAACTTACTTACCCGTTTCTTTATTTAAATTCCTAAGTTGAGACTTGACCCCGGCGTGTCGCCGGCAGGCGGTTCCTTCCACCGGGCCTGTTAGTTATTGCTCTAAATTTAGCGTTTTAGAAAGTCTTATTTCTAGCGCCTTATAACTTCGCCCTCAACCAGTCCCAAACTGCCAAAAAGTCGGGTAAGCTCAGTTCGAACAAGTAACTTACAAACTACTTTTATGCGGAATAAAAAAATACATGCTTTTAAAGTGTTGTGTCTAGGGCTTTCGCTGGCTCTTTTCTTTGAGCCCATCGTCCCGGTCTTTTCCGCAACCCCATCCACCACGACTCAGTGCGTAGGCAAATCCTGTCCTGCGGCAACCGCCACCGTCGTTGTCAGTAAGCCAGTCGTCGTCAATAAAACCATTCTGGCAAATAAACTCAAAACTATAAAGCCCGCATCCGTATTAAGCGATAAACCCATTTCTATAAGTCCATCTCCTTCACCCGTCCAGTTCACGGCCTTCAATTTTGATCCGGATCAGCATAAGGGTTTCCACACGACAAGCGACCGGCCCAGCCAATTGATGGATCCGAGGAAACTTTTTGTTGCGGGCTCGATCAGCCCAGCCATTTCCTCCCAGGATCGTCTCTTCCTTTATTATCGAAAAGCGGGGGATTCCAATTGGACGCGCACGGGCGGGACTGTTGCTTTGGCACAGAACAACCAAGATTTTACCGCCGGAACAGGTTTGCTGGACCCCAATACACGTTACGAATTACAAGCCCGAGTTGTCCCAGCCCAGGGCGAAGAAATCCTAAGTGCCATTCTTCAATACGAGACTCCCATTCCTGCCCGTATCAAAACCGTGAGGATCGATGCGCAAAATCAGATTAATGTTTTGAGTGGGGAGATGGAATCCGATTTCGATAGCACCGTTCACGCGGCAAGTCTCTGGACTTGGAACAACAGCACCCCTGATAAACAGTGGGGGTGGCAGCTCATAACCAATCTCCAGGTGAACAGCAGCCGGAATTTCTCATTCAACCTTCCTTCTAATGTCACTTGCCGGGAACCCAATATCTGCCAAGTCTGGATCCTTGAAAAAACGCACGGGCAGTGGGTGGATATGAAGGAAGTCGATGATGAGGAAGAAGAAGAACCGTCCGATCCGCCCTGCAATGATTGTGTGAGTGATGAGCTGGGGCGTCTTATGGAAGCTGATAGTACCCTTGGGGAAGTTCAGGGCCTTATCGATGCGGGGACTTTTGAAGACTCAGATCTTGAAAAACTACTTGCGTTGACGCCGGCAGATCCAAATTGTCCCGAATGTGTTCAGTGCGGTTCGGCCTGTGATCCCCGAGCCTACTTAACACAAATCGATAGCATGATCACTTCCTCCAGGACCTCCGTCCTTAGTTCTCTTCCCCAAGGTATTCGGCGATTTGTGGAAGATGCCTTGGCCGGACGCATCAATTTCCAGCAGCTCAGCTCCCAAATAACGGAGTACGTTGCTACCCACGTTACCGAATTTATTTCCGATGCCGCCCGTAGCGCCATGAATTGGCTATCCGGCGGCCTCTCCAATCTTATCTCTTCTCTTTTTCCCGAAGAGGCGAGAGTGGCGGCCAGCCGTGATGATTTCGATTTAGGTAACGCCGAACAGTATCCAGAAAATCATCGGACGCTTGTTGCTGGATTAACTGCTTGGCGCACAAGTGTTGAAAGGGCCTTGCCCGATCTTCCGAATATACAAAGGCAGCGTGACGGGAGTTGGCTCAACACGGATCCTTCGGATTGGTTTAGCCAGGACAACCTGCGACGATGGGAAACCCGTGTTCAAGATGCCTACGGACAACCTTCACGAATTTCGGGTATTTTTCGCAGGATTGCCTCTGCGAACCTTCTGGAAAAATATCAAGCTCTTGCCGCAGGTCAGGACCTGGCAAATATCGCCGATGGAGATCTTCGCAGCGCCATTCGTAGTTTCCGTGAAAACTATCTCACCCCCGCCTGGCAGCTTCTCGAGAATCGGATTCAAATAGAACATTCTTCCGTTGTAGATCACCTTGAGACCACAGCCGTTGAGGCCTATGCTGAATCTCAAGAGACGGATCATCCTATCCCGCAGGAAGAATTAGCACTTGTGCTTGCGATTGTAGATTTAGTTAAGACAGACCTTGAATGGATTCATCCCGAAGAAACTCCCGCACCTCCCCTGCGGCAACGGGTCACGCTTACTATTAATAATCGCCAGGTGGCTGGTACGATGCAGCTTTTGGAAAGCTGGAAACCTGATCCGGTCGGAGCCGGGTGGACGTCGGTGAATGTACCAGGGTTATTTATTCCGGATGATCTTAGTTTTATTCTTCAATGGAACGGCCCGCGGACCCGTCTCATTACCACCAAAATAAAAGAAGACGGAAGTTCTGAAAGAGAAATTACATCGCAAGATAATGAAACCCAATGGTCGAAGATCGTTGAGACCGAAAGACGGGATGCTGACAACAGGCGAATCATAGAGCGCATGATCGACGCTAAATCCACCACACCGTGGACCCGCATTACGGAGCGTGAGGAAACGGATGCCCAAGGCCGCCGGACCATCACCCGGGTTGTTACAGGCAAGAGATCAAGAGGAACCGCTCCGGGACTTGAAGGCACTTTTTACTCTCAGCTTTCAGAAACAGAAACCATTAATAACCAAGGGCAAACCGTTATCCGCAGAACCTTAACAGGATGGGCGGAAGGTCCCTGGTCTCGGATGGAGGATGAATCCATTGAGGGAAGCAATGATCTGAGCCGAACAGTTTACTCGCGAGACGGAAATGTTACTTACGGGTCGCTGAGGCCGGACGGCAGTTTTGACCCAAGCAGAACGGATCATGCCGATGGTTCCGTAGAATTTTATGAGGACCGTTATATTTCAAGGCTTGAAAAAGACGGCAGGGTTGTGCGGTGGAATATCAACTTGGACGATTTGATCAATACTTCGGGAGAACAGAAAAAAATCACCGCCATTCAAATGGGCCGGGCCATTAAAGACCGTTTCTTTGCCGCGAGCCGCAACCTCGATATTTCAATAACCTCTTTACTCCAGCAATGGGCGAATCCCGCTTCCGGGGTTCCGATCGATCCGGATACTGCCAATGTTACCAACCGAAAAATGATCGTTGAATCCATCACCTTAGCCAACGGCCAAACCGGCTATCAAATGATGATGATAGATGAAGGGGACCATGTCTTCACAGAATGGCATAAGAGACCAAATGGGGAGTTCATCCCTGTGGGTTCGCCCGATGAACCGAATCCGATTATCTATCGAACAGAACCTAAAAGAGTCCGGCGCTTCCGCACGGCAAAACTTGGCAATCCTTTGTATGCCCCGATCCCCGGAACGACACCAACGCCTGCACTCATTCTCTTCCAGCCTTCTTTTACCCGTTTAGACGGCCAGCCTGTGGAAGCCAATATGGATTTGTTTGACATCCTCACCAATGGCCTTGTTCGTGAAGCAGAATTTTTAAGTGACGGAAAAATAAGAGTTCACACGTACGGTTACCAAGATGCTCCTCGCAATGTGGTGCAAAACGTATTAACCAATATCCAGCGCACCGCCGTCCGGACCACAACACCTTACTCACCCCAAGGAGGCCTCGGAAATTCCCGCTGGACCGCCGGTCAGGGGCAAAGAGTCCTGGCAAACAGTGCAGCTTCCATTCCTAACACCACCTGGGGCGCGCAATTCTCACAAAAATTATCGACCCTTCCCATTTTGGGAAACATTACCCATTTTCTGACTCATGAAGCAGGTGCCGAGACCATCGGCAATTTTATTTTTGGAAATGCCGCAGGAATCACCGCCATTGTCACAGGAGACCCCCGCGCCCAACTGGAATACACGCTTCGTCTCCACCGGCTCTTAAGGACTCCGACCGTAGAATTTCAACAGTTACTCAATGGTTTAACTGAGGCGCAAAGGCGGGAACTCCAAGCCATGGTCGAAGAAGCGGAGAGAAAGTTTATTGATCAGGCTCTAACCTTGAGAGGTTTCAATCCCGCACTTCTTAGACAATTTTATATCCCTGAAAATTTCCAGGTTTATTCGAGCCGTGTTAGTACCCAAGTAGATCAGGCCGCCAGAGACCCTTACCGCCAATACCGTCAAGCTCGCGAAGGCGAACTGACCAATCTTTCCTCTTTATTAAGGCGCTGGGCGAGTGAACTCGCCAATCAAGGGAGGGATTTCAGTTCGGATTTACTCCGCATCGCCGCCATCCCTGCGCAATTTTTAGAAATGGGAATCGATATGCTTCCGCTTCTAGTTGTTACTTACGGCTTAGGCCGTGCAGCTCCTGCTTTGGTGGCACCCGGCAACGCTAGTGTGAGTGCCGCCCGAATGCTTGCAGGTTACGGGCTCTATGCGACCCAGCAGACTCTTCATTATTATCTCATGGCCCAGCTTGCCACAGGGACCACGGCAAGTTTTGCCAACCTGCGTTCCGCCATCCAGGCCGGAAACATCACTCAAATGGATCAAGAGTTTGGGACGATTGCTTTTAACCTTGGGTTGATGGCCTTTGGAAGCGAACTCAATCGTCAAATTAAAGAGAAGTTAGGCGAAGTCACCAAAGCCCACAAAGATGCGAAAGTATTTGAAGACGAATACCTTGGGCTTCGGGAAAGAATCCGGCGTTTTGGAATCAATACTCTGACGGAAACAGAGCAGGCCCGTTACCTTCAATTGCCTGATTTGATGGGTGCCGCGGTAAGAGCAGCTGAGACAGCCAACGCCCAGTTGATTGCCTTGATTCCCCGTGACGCGCAAGCTGAAGCAAGGATGCAAACGAAGGCCGGTGAACTCGAAGCCTTGGAGCGGCGGCTTCTAGCAGATAAAAATAATCAATCGTTAAAAGATGAACAGGCAAGGCTGCAGCAGGACCTCATGCAGCTTCTTGGCGGACGCGCGAGTCCGGAATACCTGCAGGCCGTCAATGCCATGACAACTGAAATCGCTCGCATCGTTGCGCGACTCGCTCAGATTGAGACTGAATTAAAAGGAAGCTTGACCGCCGCTGAGCGCACCGCCCGCATTCAAGAACGAAACACTTTACAGGGCCAGTTAGAACCCTTGAGGACTCAACTGGCCACCGTAAAGGCCAGCTTTTCCGAGACCCTGATCCAGCTTGCCCGGGGCAGAGTCAATCAAGCCGCCGGTTCTTCCTCCAATGGTAATGGAGGATCAGGAAATTCTAATAATGGAAGCCCAACTCCCGCTCCCCCCACGCCAAGCGCGTTACGCCGCATCACCACAGCAAGTGTTGCCGCTCTCCAGGGATTTATCAGCGCCAAATTTATTCAAAGCATCGACGTTCTTTCCAAAGCGGCCAAGTCAGTTATGAATGGTTCATGCACTCTTGGAGTCAAGATTGTGGATTGGATGAGAGGTCTGGAGCTGCCCTTTACTTTTCGTCTCATGGTCCGTCTTACAGGTTTACGTTTGATGATGGGAGTCGATAGCGTGGATTTATTGTCGATGGGAATAATCGGTATCGGTAGCTGGGATTTGCTGGATCTCCTCAAAGCAAAAACGAAACAAGACCCGGCCATAATCGATAAAGTTCGGAAAGCTGTTTCAGATCTTCAGGCCGCAAACAAAGAAGGCGCCGCTACCGATAAAGTCACCGGCATCCTTAATGATCTGCCGCTTGAAATGCGGCAGCGTGTTTATGCGGAAATTGATAATCTTCTTCGCCCCGAAGGAAGGACTTGGAATCAACTCTCACCCAACAGACTTGCCGAAGCCGCCGCGAGAATATTAGCCGAACTTCGCGACCAATATCAAGACCAGCTTAGCCGCATCGTCACACCGCAAGGCGCATTCGATTCATTGGCGATCGATCGGTCAGTACGTGTTGCGGCGGAACAAGAGGCGAGCAATTTAAACAGCTTGGGTCTTTCAACCCCAAGCGGACGTCTTGAAATGATCGGTGTCGCGGACAGCGCGAGCGGGCAAGTCCTCGTAGCTCCTCGAGATGGAATAACAATAGGTCAGGATGGAAAACCTGTGCAAAGCCGTCTTTACCACGCTATTTTAGAAGGCCGCGCAAGACAAGCAGGACTCAACCCCGACCTTCAATTTATTGTGTTTTATGAAAATCGTCCGAACCCAGCCAATCCTTCTCAAACTATTTCAGTCCCCGTGGATGTAGAAATATTTCCGGCAAAGATTCCGAGGAGCCGCGCGGAAAGGGAAGCCATAGGAGAAGGCTATAAACAGTTGGCGTATTCCTTACTTGAAGGCTTTGCCAGGCAAGGATTACGCTTAGAAATTTTGAATGCGATCATTCCGACTTCGACCATGGCCGCGGATCTTGGCGTTGAAGGCCGGACGCTTGCCGAACAGGCCGGCTGGCGGCCTCCCCAAGTCCAACCTGCAGGAACCGTCCCTCGAGTATCCGTCTCAAGCCCTGCGGCCGCGTTCAATCTGAATTCTATTTTACAGGCGCTAGGAACAGAAGCGCGGGAATACGAAGCCCCTATTCAAAATTCTCCCAACCGGCTTGTCATTAAATATGAAGGGACGGCCGACACACTTTTTATCACGGCTTCCTTAGAAAGGCCGGGTGCGAACGGAGGGCCCCGGATTTCCGTTGGAGAGCCGGCAAATTTTCTTTACGAGAATGGCACGCTCAGCTTGGACATGTCACCCACAAGCGGAGCGGCGTTTTGGATGACTGGCCGGGGCGACAGCGTTCTTGGCGTTGCCCTGCCGGAACTTTTGCGTATTTCAGGCGATAAACGGATCCGCCAAGTGGAGATCCGGTTTGGTTCGCAGCGTACCGGCATCATTGGAGAATTGTTGAATACGTTTTCTCAAGGTTCTCCCGATCAGTTGGTTTCGCAGCCTCTGGGAAGAACCTTAGCGGGAAGTGATTTTGTCAGTTTCTTCACGTTTGACGGCAGAGGATACGTTTGGACAGGCGTTCGCTTGCCGGAATTTGCCAAAGCGCTTCGGGAGGGTAAAACGGGTTCAGTGAGAAAAATTCTAGACGAACTCCAAGCCGCCATCGATCAATATAAAGTTTCAAATTCCCCGTTAGCTGATTTACTCAGGCAGCAACTGGAATTTTACCGAAATGCAAACCAAGCCGTGTTAAATCCGTCTCCCGCCCCCACGCTGATACAGATGGGATTGAATCAATGGCTTTTAGCCTCAGGTTATGACGAAGTGCAGTCGGGAAATGGCCAGCAGCAGATTAGTTTTTTTGTGAATCCCGGATTTTCCGAGAGCATCGGGACCGACCGCACCCGCCGCACGCAAGTCATCGCAGCGCTTCGCAAGACCGCGCAGGCATTACAAGCCGGCGGCTCTCTTCCGAACGGAGTCAAAAAATTAAATGCCCCTCCAGGATCTGATTTTTACGAAGCTCGAGTAAATGATAATTATCGAATTATCTTCCAACGACGCGGTGGTAGAGTCGAATTTCTTATCATACTCAAGCATGAAGATGTTCAAAGATATCTCGACAACCAAATAGCAAACTCATCAAGAGGAGGATCAGGCTCTTCAAACGGATCGAATGGTTCAACCCGTCCGCGGTCGGTGGAAACCTTATATATGGGTATTCCTCTGGATGCCTTAGCGAGAGTCGTCGGCCAAGCCGGCGGTCTTGCGGCTAGAGGGCTTGCCAGTTTGCGCGATTTAAGAGTGTCTTCCTTAAGGTCTCTTCTGACTATAAGCCGTGATGGTCTTGTCAGCGTAATGGCCGACCTCGTTACCCGCTGCAAAAATTTGTTTAACCCGCGTCCGGCCGAGCCGCCTGCCCAGCGGCCGGTGGAGCCGATCAATGCATCCCTCAATCGCGGCGACCCATCGATTACAACAACTTATCAAAATGCGCCCATAAGATTTACAGTAGGAGATGAAGCGGTGCAAGTTTCAAAAAATCAAAATGGAAATTGGGTTGTTGGCGGCGAAGAAGTTCCGGCGGGAAGAAGCCGCTATCTCTACCGTCACAATCAATTTCCTGTGGTGTTTGAATTTTCGCAAGACAACGTGACGGTGTCCAGACCTCGCTGGCTAAGAAGGGCAAGAGAAGATGATTCTTCCCTTCCTCCCCTTCTTCAAGCGCTTTTAGGAATTTCGGATAGCCGTCGTCCGTTCCAAACCGATCCTTCCCTTCAAGCTGGGCCTATTCCCGCTTCGGGGATACTCGTTCCTTTCGACGGGGCACCCATCCGTTTGAGGGTGGGCGCAAGGCGAGCAGTGCTCATCCGCTTGGCTACCGGCGAGATTCTTGTTGTTTCCGGTGAACGGGGAGAAATCAGGCAGCGGATTCCTCGAGGCGGAGAAGCTGAAGTGGATGGGATCAAGATTGAAAATAGAAACAACGGAGCAAGATTAAGCAATCAAAGCGCTGACAATCCGGAGATTTTAAGACGTGTGACCAATGATAGCGGAATCGATGCGCTCCGCCGTTTGCTGGGCGTGGATCCTGCTGTTGACGGGGCGGGCATACGTTTCACCAGTGAAGGGGGAATCGCCGAACCGCCTCCCATCATTCAAAATCAATTGCCGGTAAACTGGTCCGATGTTCCGCAGCAGCAGCGTGTTTCAATGAATTTTACAGGCACCCCCATTGAATTCCGGTTGGCCGGATCGGACGGAGAATTGATTACCTTAAGCCGGGGCGCCAATGGTCAATGGGCGATTACAACAAGAGGACGAACTTATGCTCTCAATCTGCCGAATGGGAGGGGGAGGGTGCATCTTGGCCGCGCTGAAGACGGCAGTTATGATCAGAATATTTTGTTACTCAACCTAACAATTTCAAGAGACCATCTTATTTTAGAATTTGACGGTAATCGCGTCACCATCCGCGACCCTGGCTCGAGAAATGGAACGCGGTATCGCGCCGGTTCGGGAACTCCCGCGACGCCCACCGAACGATTTGTCCTCGCGGCGCGCGGATTGGTGAGCGTTGAATTTAGCGAAAATGGCTATATAGCCCGTGGTAATAATCGCAGGATTGGATTTTTGGATTACGAGAATTATTTAGATATGATGGGAACGGAATTTGACACCATAATGTCTCATAGGATTCCTGCTAACGGTATTATCAGTCAAGATATCCGAGTTCGGACAGACCCGCAGAGCAGAACAATCACCATTGAAAATCGAGGCAATAGCGATGTGATATTGAGAAATTTCAATATCCTTCCCCAACAGCCTGCTCCACCGCAACCTCCTCTACGTGTTGAGCCCCTTGCGCCAAATCGGATGCGTTCAGTGTCTTTTCAACCCCAAGGCTTTGATTATCCGGTTACTGTGGGGACCAGTCCCGGAACAATCAAGGTGCGTCCTGGGCTGAATAGTACTTTTACCGTGCGGCTGGAAATTCCAAGGAGAAATGGCAGCGGCTTTGCCTTTCAGCGAGAGATAAGTGCAAGAGTAGGAGAAACCGTTCGCATCGGCAGCGATCCAGCTCCGGCAAATCAGATCAGTATCCAAGGCCTTCCCGGGCAATTTCTCTCCCTTGAGTTTGAGGTGTTGGAAAATGGCACCGTGCGCGTCATTCTTCAACGGGCCGGCAACGCTTCCGGCGGAATGTCGAGTATGGGAGGCGGCAGCCCGCTTGTCATTGCGGCCAACGTCATGCAGAATTTAATGATGGGAGCCGCAACTCCTCCAGACACTATTTTTGATCCGGAGTTGGATCATTGGGTGGGTGGACTCATCGACGAATACGGACTGGATGATTCAACAACGGTGGCAACGGCTCCTGCAACCGGCTCGAATGCCTCAGCAACTTCCGCGAAAATAGCTGCGACTGCGTCTCTAAAGAAATGATTTCGGTTATGAAAAATCATTTTTCAAAATCTTCAACGGTTTTTACATTGATTTTCTTTTGGGCCGCAAACTTTGCGGGAACGGAAATCCCCAAAGATCTGGCGCTCGCCAAAGAAGGCGTTCCCACGATTCTTCACATCCAAACTGCGCATGGCAATTACGAAGCGCAGCTTCGGATCAGGGAAATCCTTAAAATTCTCCACGATCAATACGGTTTCAAAACGCTTTTCGTGGAAGGCGCATCGGGTGAGCTTAATCCCGATTACCTCCGGCTTTTTCCAACGTCTGAATTAAATATTGCTTTTGCGGATGCGCTCACCAGGCAAGGCGAGTTAACGGGTGTCGAATATTATTTAATGGATGCGCCCTCCGATGTCAAAGCTTTCGGGATCGAGCGGCCGGAACTTTACCGTGAGGGTTTGGCGGCTTTTCAAAAAGTTCAACTTGCCAAAGATCAAACCCAGCGTTTTCTTCAAATATTAGAGGGGGAATGGAACCGGCTTGCTTCATTGATGCTCTCCCAGGAAATCCGGCAAGAGCTCACTGACTGGAAAAAATTTCATGAAGGAAGCCGCGATTTCTTCCCTTATATTAAGCGCCTCGCAGGTAAAGCGAAAAGAATTCTCGCGTTTAACCTTGAAAAATTATCCGCCCAAACGGAATGGCCGCAGCTGACGCGGGCGCTTGTCTTAGAGTCGATGGAGCCGGGCCTGGATCAAAAAATCATATTGAAGGAACGCAGAAAATTCCTGGGCCGTCTTCAAAATCAAAATGCATTTTCAGGATTTTCAGATTTGCTGCGCCAACAGGAAATCGAATTTTCCCGTTCCGCGGCGGAGAATTTTCTAAGAGAAGCTGAGAAATCCAAAGATAACGCCTTGCCGGAAGAGCTTAACCGATGGATTGGTTTTAAAATCCTCCAAGGCGAACTGGATTCCGAGGCCCTTTTTGACGAGGTAGACCGCCTTTCTGCCATGGTCCTTAAAAAACTTGTTTCAACCCGCAAAGAACGCGAACTTTTGGAACTTGACCGGGATCTGACGCTCCTCAAAAAAATATTTTCACTCGAACTCTCCCGCCAAGATTGGAAACTCGCCTTTGTCCGCCAAGATTTGCTTGCGCCCGAAGCCCTCCAAGCGCGGTTCCATAAAATCGGCGCTAAGTTAAACGGTCCGGTTTCGGATCTTGCGGAAATTTACCGGGCCGCATTCCGATTTTATGAATTAATAGAGGAGAGAGAAAACGGATTCGAGGAAATCATAAGCCGGGAAATGAAAAATCAAAAGCTGGGTAAGGCCGTAGTGATTACCGGAGGTTTTCATGCCGAGGGGCTCCGGCAAAAGTTACGGGAAAAAGGGATTCGTTATGAAACGCTTATTCCGCGTTTTACCAAGCAAGGGGGCGCTTCGCCTTACCGCGATGCGATGCTTGAAAAAACTCCTACGTTATTTGATCTGGCAACCATGGAAGAAGCTGCCAAAATGCTTAACTGGAAAACCCTGTTTTCCATGGGACGTTCCGGCCGCTCCGAATTGAGGGTGGTTACGGCCGGTTTTATTGAAGCGGCCAAGCAGGCGGAGAATATTCAGGAACTGAGGCAGTTTTGGAAAAATTTTTCAACTTCCATTTACGCAAAAGACCGCGGTATTCAAGTAAGAGAAATTTTGCTGCCCTCACCGGAAAAATTTGCTTCGCGTTTCAATTTACTCAACGAAGACTTTGCCGTGACTTATGCTTCCGCCGAAGAAGGCTTCAATTACGAAGTAAAAAAATTAGGTCAAAACTCGGTACCCCTTCCAAAAGTGCCGGGTTCAGAAAAACAACCAGTTAGACCCGGCACTTTTGGAAGGGGTACCCGTTCCCGCTCAGAAACGCGCGCGGAAGTTTTTTTCCGCCACGTTCCCGTTAAAACGGATCCTGAAGGCGACCACCTCAATGAACCCGGCGAGTTTGTGAATCTGGATGCGCTGGGCCTAGAGAAACAGCTTCCTTATATAACGCCCTTTGAGGCACGCATCATTCAGGCCTTTCTTTATGCGGATTACACCCGCCAGCCGCGGGCTTTTGAGCAGGGGCCCGGGACATTTTTCTTTCCCGAATTTGAGGGGCATTTGACCGATTTGGAAATCAAGACATTCCTTCAAACACTTTATGAGGTTCAAGAGACCGCGAAAAGGGAAAAGGGCAGGTTCGATAAGGGAATGATGATTCGGATGATGGGGGATGTTTATTCTGAAATCAACCGGTTGGATAAACGCGAGCCCGTGCTTAACAGGACGGAGGCCGTGCTCAATATGGAGCGTTCCGCCTGGCCGAGAATTTTCAGTGACCTCATTGAAAGGATTTTAAAAAACCGGAACGCGAAATCCGAATTCAATGCAGCGGGCCTGGTTCAAATCGGAAATAAAAATTACATTCAAATTCTTCCGGGCGCTGTCACGGGTCTTGAGTTTTTGCCAGGCAAATTCCCAGAGAAAGGCATTTCACTTGTTTTAGGAAATCAAAAAGCGGTGATAACGGCGATTTACCGGAAAAATCAGTTCCAAAATGCCGGCAGCTGGCTGATCCGGTACGAACAGGATCAAAAACAAAATGTAACTTTTCCCCGGCGGGGAGGTTATGTAAGCCTTGGCTCGAATCCCATTTTGCCTCGTGAATGGGGAAAAAAGATTTTCATTCCCTCCTCCGGGGAAATTGCCCCGAGCCACGCGATCTTGGACGTTTCTGAACGCAAAGGAATTCTTAAAATTCAAGTCACGGATGGCTATGCCGATGAGAAGGCTCTCCAATGGAAGCCTTCCGGAAAAATCACCTTTTTAGAATATCCCGATTTGAAAGATGTTCGTTTGCCGCTATTGCGTTCTGAAGTTCGCCAGCCGCAAGAACAATCGGCAACCGCGCACCCTAAAATTTTGCCCGCAGCAATCCAAAACGTTTCATGGGGTCGGCCCGATTTTTCCCGTTTCAACGCGCTTCCGATCGAGATGAAAATTCTGGCGCTCACCGGCGGAATAACGAAAATTTCTACGCCCAAAGATTTAAGAATTTTGGAAAATTACGCCCGGCTTATCCGGCCCGCCGCCTCTTCGGACGCCTTACAGGAAATCGGAAAAACTTATCCGGTCGCCCGCAGCTCTGAGGCGCCCGGCGCATTGGTTCTCGTCACGGCCAAACTTCCAAAACCTTCGGAACTGGCGGCTTTGCGTTCCCTTCTTCTCAGTCAGAAAAACGAATTTTTCCGCCTGGCCGTTCCTCAAAAGGCCGTTTCTGAACTTGAAATGAAAAAATTTTCGGTATCCGTTCAAAGAATTTTTTCGCCGGCAAAAGAGGTGAGGGACCGCTTTGATTTTGTTTTCATCAAAGACGGAGAGGATTTGGGCGAAATCCCCCGAGAGATTTACCGGCTCATGAAAGAGAAAGGAATTCCGGTACAAAATGTCCAAGACCTTCAATCTAAATATTTTGTCCAATGGTTTGATGAAGGAGTGGCGCCTTACCTGGATATTTCATCTTCCCTCGACCCCTATGCCAAGATCATGCGGAGCAATTTGGAAAATGAGAATCTCTACTCTCAACTTCGTGTTTGGGGTGCGGCAAGTGCCATGAAAATCTCTCAAGGCATTCCGGCTGTTGATGTGGACCGCGGGACGTCGGCTTTCCAGGAACAGGGGCGTTTTATCCAGTTCCGTGTGACCGATGCCTTGCGAGGTCTCGTCGAAGGTTTCATGCAGGCCCTCCAAGTCACTCTCCGCCTGGCCCAATCCGCCTAACCAAGAGCTCTTCCTTATATAAGCACATCGCAACGAGTTAAAATTTCAAACTTAAGAGGAGACCCAACACAAAAGAAGTCCGTCAAAAGCTTTATGCCTTTTGACAGGATTTTATTTATGCAAAATAATTTCAGTGACATATTTTTGGAGCGGACCATCAAAATTTGGCAGCCGCGATACGGGCATCCTCTGTCAAAAGAAGACGCGCGTGAAATTGCTTACAACACAGCCGAGCTTTTGAAATATTTAGCCAAGCCGAACCGTAAGTATGGCGCGAAACTTTTAACGGCGGAGCCTGAAAAGAAGGTTGCACAGTTAAATAAAACGCTATAAAATGCATTCCTGTCAGAAGGGTACGCTTAAGCTAAATTGTTGCGACGCTGTCGCAACAAAATTTGCGCATCTTTGTGATTATCTCTACAATGTCGAGACAATCACAAACGTAAATAATTAAAATGGGCGTTCAAAGAAACATTTGAAAGCGAATAATGAACGAAAAAGAATTAGTCAAGACGCTTAAAAAAGGCGAGGGAATTTCGGTTGAATTTAAAGCGTGCAAAGGCGCTTTGAGCCGGGATGTTTTTGAGACCGTGTGTGCTTTTCTGAACCGCGCGGGCGGAGAGCTTTTTATCGGCGTGGATGCCGGCGGCAAAATGACAGGCGTGGATTCACAAGCGGTAGAGCAAATCAAAAAAGATTTTGTGACCGCGATGAATAATCCGCAAAAGATTAACCCTGCCTTTTATTTGAGCATTGAAGAAATTCAAATCCACGGCAAAAGCATCCTCTATATTTTTGTGCCGGAAAGCTCTCAGGTGCACCGCTGCAGCGGCAGAATTTATGACCGCAATGAAGACGGTGATTTCGATATTACAGACAACACGAACCTCGTGACTGCGCTTTATTTGAGAAAACAAACCACTTACTCCGAAAACAAAGTATTTCCATATCTGCGCATGAGAGATTTCCGGCCGGATCTTTTTGTCAGAGCAAGAAAACTTGCCGTCAACCAGAAGTCGGGTCACCCTTGGGCGAAAATGACGAATGAAGAAATCCTTAAAAGTTCACAGATGTATCTCAAGGACTGGCAAACCGGAAAAGAAGGCTTTACGCTCGCGTCAGCGCTCATCTTCGGAAAAGATGACACCCTTCTTTCGGTACTGCCTCACCACAGAACAGACGCCATTTTAAGACAAATCAATTTAGACCGTTATGATGACCGGGATGACATCCGTACGAATTTAATGGACAGCTATGAACGGCTGCTGGCTTTTGTGCAAAAGCATTTGTCCGACCCGTTTTATCTCGAAGGCACCACCCGAATCAGCCTAAGAGATCAGATTTTCCGTGAAGTTATCGGAAATCTGCTTATTCATCGTGAGTTTTTAAACGCTTTTCCGGCCAAGTTTATTATTGAACAAGACCGGGTGGTAACAGAAAACAGCAACCGTCCGCACGGTCACGGCCTGATTAATCCCAACCATTTCTCACCCTATCCTAAGAATCCGGTCATTGCCCGATTTTTTAAACAAATCGGCTGGGCTGATGAGCTCGGCTCCGGCGTGAGAAAACTTTTTCGTTACAGCAAGCACTACGGCGGCAAACCCGTTCTCGAAGAAGGGGATATTTTTCGGGCTATCATCCCTCTTCATAAATCGGATACTAAGGGAACTGTTACCCCTCAAGTCACCACGGAAGTCACCACGGAAGTCGCCACGGAAGTCATACGATTAATTCGGGTCGCGGCAGGCGAAAAGACAAAGCTGGAATTGCGAAATGCTCTAAAGCTTAAAAATGACGAGCATTTCCGAAAGGCCTATTTGGTGCCTGCTATTGAGGGGCATTTCGTTGAAATGACAATCCCCGATAAACCCAACAGCCGTTTTCAAAAATACTGCTTAACGGATAAGGGAAAGAATTATCTGAAAGAGCTGAAGAAATGATGGACATCATCGCAAAACTCGAAAAATATAGATTAGAGAACAAAATTCCCCAACAAGAGGTCGCAATCAAGCTAGGCGTAGCCTTCTCAACGGTAAACCGTTGGCTCAACCGCAAGGCCAAGCCAAATAAAATTCAGAGTTATCATATTGAAAAAATGCTCAAAGAAAGGCCGAAGCATAGCGGCAAAGGCACGCTCAAAAAAATGCAGAAAGTACAATCCTAGTGCGTAGTCAGGATTGAAATTGGGAGTTCCAATTTCAATCCAGCACAGTACTTGTTCCCCTAAAAATTAAAATGACAAGGTACTAGCGACTATGAACCCTGAGACGATCTACACGAATTTTCGTGACGAAGCCCTTGCCGCAATGTTCACTGCGGACAAGTATTCCACTTTTGTTGCAATGCCTTTTCAGGACAGATTCAGTTATCATCCCAAAGAAATCTTGGGGAAAGTGATACAAGAATCTGCGAAGGTGGCTAATCAAAAAAAGAGTGGCTAAACCGCTGTTCGGTTACCTTTAATTTGAGTCAATTCGCTGATTAGCACTGCCCTAGAAATTTGAGGGGAAAAAGGAGATAATGAGCGGGCATTTTATGGAAAAATTTGTTTGTAGCCATTGCGGAAACCGATTTGAGCATGAGCCGGCGGAGAGTCTCGCCTGCCCCAAATGTTTTTGGTCGACTTCCGTGAAGCCGGAAAACGAGGAAAGGCACACCGAAGGTGCGGCGGGTCCTATGACTGCCGCCCCCGTGCCGCAGCCTTCCGTCTTCGAACCGCCGCTTGCCCTGGAAACAAGGAATTCCGGCGGATTGCTGCGTTGGGCGGGCGGTATTGTTTTCGCTCTTTTCTTCATCGGCATCATCATCTTTGCGCTCGGTCATGTGAAGAAACAAGACGAGATCCTTCGCAAAATTGAAACTAAAAATGCGCGAGAGATCGCAACCCAGGCCCCGGAACTTACCTTAACCCCCGGCCGGCAGGAAATTTTAAACCGGGTCGTTTCCGCAGATCCCAAAAGACCGGTCAGTGAAAAAGAAAAAGAAGTGCTTTCGCCCCGGTTTTTTTTTCGCTCTCGCGCAGCCCGGGGAATTCCGACGACGCCCTGGACCGAGAAAGAATTTGACGAATTTCTCAAAACTCAGCAGGCCAATTACCGTGTCCCGCTCGGATGGTCTTATGAGCGGAAACTAAAAGAGATTTTTAAAACCTACAGTCTCGCCGGAGCCCGCGCCTTCGAGGCCAAAGATTATTTAAAGGCCAGAGACGAATGGATTCGTTCCCTTGCGTTTCCTGTTTATCAAAACGATGTCCCGCGGCACCGCGGTGTGGTGCTCACCATGCTCAGGCCCTACATTAATGATACGCTTGCGAAGATCGGGGCCATGAATACCACGATCGTGGGAACGGGTCTTGCCGACTTTGAGACAAAGATAAAATCCGATTACGATCATTTGATTGAACTCTTGAAAAAAGAATCCTGGGAAGAGGCCAATGCCAAGGTGCTGGAACTGAAAAGCAAGCTCCAAGGCGCGGACAAATTACCGAAAACAGCCAACCCGCCGGCCCTGCCCCAAGAAATTTCCAAGGTGGATTCGGACATCCGGGATGTCCTTTCATCGCAAGTGGCGCCCGCCCAAGCGAGCGCCCCTGATTGGGAATCTCTGGGCGGGGATTTAGCCGAGAAAGAAAAAGTGATTCAAAGCCGTATCCCGGGTGCCATGGACCAGGCCTCGCGCAGCTACGAAGCCGCCCAACTTTTTATTAAGAATAAAAATTGGGAGCAGGCGAAAGAGGAGCTGGGAAAAATCGAATGGCCTGAAGAACTGGCTCAGGATGCACGCGAAAAAATAAAGGTGCTGGATCAGCTGCTCCAGATTCGGGCCGATACACAAGATGCAAAGTGAATAAAATCGTTTATATCCTTGTGAATGATTTATTTTTTGCAGAAAAAATTGTGAAGTCGGCCCAAGCCATTTCGTTGGATGCGAGGGCCTTTGACACGGCCGACCGGTTGTGTCAGGCTTCTAAGGAAAGAGAACCGGCTTTGGTGATTATGGATTGCGGGGGGCTGGAAAGAGAGTCCTTCCAGCTTCTGGACAAATTTCGAATGGACGAAAAACTTTCAAAAATCCCGCAAATCGGTTATCTTTCTCATGGAGCACGTGAACTAGAAAAACAAATGAGAACCGCAGGCTGCAGGCAGGTTTATACCAAATCGCAGTTCAGTAAAGAACTCGACATCCTTCTCGCGAGGGCCATCCATGATGTTTCACCTCGGGTTTGAACTGCCCGTCCGGGTTCCGCCCGAGATCGACGCGGATTCCCAGGCGCTGACTCCTTTTGAAGCGGACCTCATCAAAAAACAGATCCGTAAAAATTCCCTCGTGATCGAATCTTTCATCCAACGGATTGATCTTTTTGTGAACGCGGAAAAATACCCTCATCAAGAAGCCTTCATCGAAAAAATTCGCCGGAGAATGTTTTTATTGATGGAAGAAAATGACACGTTTCGGCACCTGCTTTGGCGGCATGTTCAAGGTTGTAACGTTCGGTATCTCGCGGAATGAGCAGCCGTTCCGTCACCGCTTTGATCTTGGGAGGGGGTCAAGGTAAAAGACTCTTCCCACTGACCCATTACCGTTCCAAACCTGCCGTTCCCATCGGAGGCAAATACCGGCTGGTGGATATTCCTATTTCTAATTCGATCAATTCAGGGCTGCGAAAAATTTTCGTCCTGACACAGTTCAATTCAACATCGCTGCACCGGCATATTCACCGCACGTATCCTTATGAACCCTTCAATCAAACCTCCGTGGAACTTTTGGCGGCGGAACAAACGCTTGAAAATCGCGACTGGTTTCAAGGCACGGCAGACGCAGTCAGAAAACACCTGCCTCATTATCACTTAAGGCCCCAGGACTGGGTCTTGGTGCTTGCCGGAGACCACATTTACCGGATGAATTACAGGGCGATTTTTAATTTCCATGAGGAAAAGGGCGCGGACCTGACCATCGGGACGGTTCCGGTGCTGAAAAAAGATGTGAGCGAATTTGGAATTATGCATCTTCGCTCTGACGCGCGGATCACAGCGTTTAAAGAAAAGCCCGCGCCGGGTGAAAACATTCGAAATTATGTGGTCCCGGAAAGTGTCCGCCGCGAATTTAAGGTGAAGGAAAAAGGGAATCTCTATTTAGCTTCGATGGGAGTCTATGTTTTCCGGGCCGAGGTGCTCACCCATCTCTTGAAGGGCAAAGAGGCGGATTTCGGAAGGGAAGTGATCCCTAAGGCCATCGAAAAGGTAAAGGCCTACGGCTATATCTTTGACGATTATTGGCGCGACATCGGAACCATCCGGAATTTTTATGAAGCCAATATTGAACTCACCAGAGAAAAGCCGCCTTTTACTTTTTATGACACCCACGACCGGGTCTTTACCCGTCCCCGGTTTCTTCCGCCCAGCAGCCTCTTTGGCTCTAAATTTAAAAATGTCCTTCTCTCAGAGGGCTGTGTCTTAAAAGGAGTTTCGGTGCAGGATTCCGTGGTCGGTCTGCGCTCCGTGATTCGCGAGGGGACGGTGATCCGAAAAAGCGTTTTAATGGGCGCAGATTTTTATCAAGAGGAGGAACTGGAGACGGTGCGGCCCGAACTGGGCGTGGGAAAAAATTGTTTTATTGAAAACGCAATCGTGGACAAAAATGCCTGCATAGGAAACAATGTAACGATCCGCAACAGTAAGAAGGTCAAAGAAATTGACGGCGAGAATTATTTTGTCAGAGACGGCATTGTGATCATTGCCCGGGGTGCCAGAATTCCGGACGGCTCGGTCATTTAAAATTTAACCAAGGAGGCGTAGAATGAAACTCGGATTGCTTCTCATTTCTTTAGCGTTGGGGTACAAGGTGTACGCAGATGCAGCCAAAGAAAAAGGTTTTGTGAAATTGCTGGGATTATTCTTGGGCGCAGCCATCATCGCTGTCTCTTTGGCGGGCACCGCTTATTCGGTCTATCATTTTTCAAAAATGAAAGGTAAATACTGCAGCTTTCATCGAGATAAAGACGAACACACTTTTTCTATTCAACTCGCGCCGCCTGTCGAAGCCAAAAAATAAATGCGTGAAGCAAAGAATTCGAAATTAATCCGGTTGGGCCTTGTGCAGATGAGCGCGGGGCCCACGCCTGAACTCAATTTAAAAAAGGCGATTAAAGGGATCCGCGAGGCCGCAAAAAAGGGAGCGAAAATCGTCTGCCTCCAGGAGCTCTTCAGCTCCCTTTATTTCCCTCAGACAGAAGACGACCGTCATTTCAAGCTGGCCGAGCCGATCCCAGGACCCACCACCCGGTCACTTTCCGAGATCGCGAAGGAAGAGGGAGTAGTCCTTGTGGCCTCTTTATTTGAAAAGCGGACCGAAGGGATTTATCACAACACCGCGGTCGTGATCGATGCCGACGGCTCGCTTCTTGGAAGGTATCGCAAGATGCATATCCCTGATGACCCCGGTTATTACGAAAAGTTTTATTTCACACCCGGTGATCTTGGTTTCCAGAGTTTCCAAACCCGTTTCGCAAAAATCGGAGTTTTAATTTGCTGGGACCAGTGGTTCCCCGAGGCGGCGCGCCTCAGTACGCTCTCGGGCTCTCAAATCCTTTTTTATCCTACGGCGATCGGGTGGCTTGATAAAGAACGGCCGGAGGCCCGCAAGATTCAGCAAGACGCCTGGCGGCTTATTCAAAAAAGCCACGGCGTTGCCAATGGCGTTTTTGTCGCATCGGTGAACCGCGTGGGGAAAGAAGGAAAGATCCAATTTTGGGGCAGTTCTTTTGTGTCCGGTCCCTTGGGTCAGGTGATCACCCAGGCCGGTTCCGCCAAAGAAGAAGTTCTTATCGCGGATTGCGATCTCGACAAAATCAGGCGGACCCGGGAAAACTGGCCTTTTCTGAGAGACCGCAGGATTGACACCTACCACGATCTGGCGAAACGTTTTTTGGATTCACCTTCCGCCGGTAAAGTTGCGTTAAAGGGATGATCCAGCCCGCTTCTAAAATTTCCACCCAAGAACCAAAGACTACTCCTTTCCAATTAGGTTACCGGATGCCCGCCGAGTGGGAGCCTCACGAGGCAACTTGGCTTGCGTGGCCGCACAACGAAGAGACTTGGCCGGGAAAAGTGCGCGAGATCGAAAAAGTCTATTTACAAATGATCGAGGCGCTTACGCCTTCCGAGAAAGTTTATCTTCTGGTTAACGACGAAAAGGAAAAAGAGCGCGTCCTCAATTGGTCGGCGGGCCGACCAATGGTACTTCCCAACCTTATTTTCTACCTCATTCCCACCGTCGATGCTTGGATCCGTGACTACGGCCCGAATTTTATTTGGAGGGATTCGCAAGGCGGCAAGGAAGTGGCGTGGGTCCACTGGCGGTTTAATGCCTGGGGCGCGAAGTACGAATCCTTGATGTTGGACGACAAAGTAGGAAAAGCTATGGCCGCGCAGCTTGGGCTGCCGGTGTTCCCGTCGGAACTCATCCTAGAAGGCGGGTCGATCGACACCAACGGTCTCGGGACTTGCCTGACCACGGAGCAATGCCTTCTTAATCCCAACCGCAATCCCGGAATCTCACAACCTGAAATTGAAAAAGCCTTGAAAGATTTTCTGGGTTTTACTCATTTGATTTGGCTGGGCGAGGGGATTGAAGGCGACGACACGGACGGGCACATTGATGACATCGCCCGTTTTGTGAATCCCACGACGGTCGTTGCGGCCCATGAAGAAAATCAAAACGATAAGAATTTTGAGCCCCTCCAAAAAAATCTTAAAACTTTGCAGGGAGCCAAAGATCAAGACGGAAAAAGGTTAAATGTAGCGACCCTTCCCATGCCGGACCGGATCGATGCGTCATGGGGGAGACTTCCGGCCAGTTATATGAATTTTTATATCGGGAACAATGTGGTGCTGGCGCCTGTTTTCGGCCACAAAAAAGATCTGAAGGCTTTGGGCATCCTCAAAGATCTTTTTCCAAAACGTAGAATCGTGGGGATCCGGTGCGAGGATCTGGTGATGGGAATGGGAGCGATCCACTGCGTGTCACACGAAATGCCGGCGGGAGTGAAATCATGATCTGTGATTCGTGGGTTTGGAATATTGCGGGAGGAATCCTTCTCACATTGATTGCGGCCGCCGCCATGATCGAAGCCAAGTCAAGCGCCCTTGTTCCAAAATCCCTTCTCCTGTGGCCCGCCTTTATTGTTTTAGCGGGCATCGCAACCTTCATCCAAGGCTGGACGATCTACGGTTTTTCCGTGACCGTGCTTTTGGGCTGGGTATTAATTCTTTTGGGCATTCAGGCGGGTCTGGTCAATATAAGGAAACTGGGGCCCTGGCCCAGCGGGGCCGTTTGGCTTCTTCTGATTCCAGCGGGGCTTTTGTTCCAGCTTTATCCGCTCTTTGAACAGCGCGTGATGGGTTTTCTTTGGGTCGCGATCGGGATTACGAAAGTGATGCGCGAAAGGAGCGCTTCTCTTGAAACGGGCTTGCCGACTTGGATTGTCCTGCTCTACATCCAAGCGATTCTTTTAGCGGCTTACCGTTAAGCGGTATTTCCGTATCGGAAGTGCATGTATTTTTCCTGTCGTTCCTTCCACCACTGAATAAAAAGTTCGAGTGTTTTTTGTTTGACTTGATCAAGCCCTTCCAGCCGGCATCTCACATGATGATGCTTCCGCCTCCACCTGCGGTTGCATCCAATGACATGGCCCTGCGTGATCAAAGTATCCGCGGTGGTGGATCCGGCGGCAAAACGAAGTTTTAATTCTAATAAAGTTCCTTTGGGGATTTTTTGGTCAGCCTTAAAACAAATGCCTCCCAAAGAAAGATCTTGGGCTTCACCCTTACCTTGAAGAGGAGGCTGGTTACTTTCATAATCAAGATAAAGGGCTTCAAGGATGCGGATGCGTTCCCATTTACGGCGATGGCTGGCGGATTTGAAAAATTTAGAGAAATCAAAGTTAAGACCGAAAAAGTTCACGCGAAGAGCCCTCTATTAACCATCGACCTTTAAAACATGAGCTTTAAACCCGAACAAATCCGTCCTGCGGAGTTTGACCTGACTTCCGGGAAAGAAGTCAAAATTGTCTGGCGGGACGGACACCAGAGTATTTATAGTTTTCCTTATTTAAGGAAAAAATGCGGGTGTGCTGCCTGCATCGATGAATGGACAGGAAGGCCCAGGCTTGATCCGAAATCGATTTCTCTGGATATTAAACCGCTAGAGACCCAGCCTGTCGGAAATTACGGCGTTAAATTCCATTGGTCGGACGGGCATTCCACGGGAATTTACGCCTTTGAATATTTACGCCAGGTTTGTCCTTGCCCTGACTGTGTCCCATCCATCTGACGCAAGAGCCAACAGGCAAACCGTCTTAGAAACCGCTCCCGTTACCTTCCCCAAAAAATCCAGATCCAAGGTCTCGATCTTGTCCTCTTGGGTGTGGTAATAAGGATTCCTGTAAAAAGAGGTATCCGTGACCAGAAGGGCGGGGAAGCCTTCGTCCCAAAAAGGAGAATGGTCGCTTAAGCGGGCGTCCGGGAAAACCCAGCCATTGGCCGGCAAAATCAATGTTTGGGTGCCCAGGCCCGGGACTGTTTTAAAAATCTTTTTTGTTTTGTCCAAAAGAGGTTTGGAGGACGTATTGGAAACAAGAGCGATAAAATTTCCCACGTCCGGATAAAAAGCCTTGAGGACCACCGGCATTTTTTGCGAACCCGCTGAATGGACCGCATAGCCCACCATTTCTAAAGAAAACATTCCCCGCACTTCCGCCCGCTTCTTTTTTAATTTTTTGGCGTAGGCGCGGCTTCCGATCATTCCATATTCTTCAAGATTAAAGGCCGCAAATTCAACGCGACAGGGAAGGGGCGTTGTTTGCTTTTGCTTGAATTCAGCAAAAGTACGTGCGGCTTCCAGAAGGGCCGCAACGCCCGTGGCATTATCATCGGCCCCGGGTGAACCGGATACCGAATCAAAATGGGCGGCGAAAATCCATCGGGGTCTCGGGTCCTCAGGGTCCAAAGAGGCGATGAGGTTCGTAAATGTCTTTCCTCTATAGAAGAAGGGGTCTTCCTGGACGGTGTAGCCGAGGCCTGTGAATGTTTCCTTAATAAAGGATTGAACCCGGAGGAGGGATTCTGGACATGTTTCGAAATTCCGCTCAAAGGCGATTTTCTCTAAATAATGGCGAAGCCTGGCGGCCGGGTCCATAAGATATTCTATGAAGATTAAACTTGAATTGAAAGACTTGTTCCATTACAGTACCCCCAATGAAAACCTCTACAGCCAAACAGAAATCTTCCAGTCTTCCTTCCAATCTCGGTGGTTGGGTGGTCGGCCTTTTTCTGATTGTACTCTTAGGTGTTTTTATCTCTCCTTGGTTCGCCCAAAGGCTTGTTCAAAATCGTCTTTCTAACGCCACGGGTCTTTATCTTCGCATTGGGACGGCCCATTTCAATTTGACGCGTCCCAAGTTCTGGATTAAGGATCTTCAATTTTCCAATCCTAAAGGTTTTCCTGCCTCACCCTTAGCATTGATTGCAGAAGTGAATGCAAAATATTCCCTCTTTTCCGTTCTCTTAGGACGGCCTCATTTTAAAAAGGTGCAGGTTAATTTTAAAGAATTCCGCTTGATGCGAAACGATCGAGGGCGTCTTAATTTACCCGCGGCCTCTTCCAGTGCTTCGGGGGCTCAGGCGACCATTGATGAACTCGATATTAATTTGGATAAAGTAACGTTTACGGATCTTTCGACAGGCCAGCCTCAACAGCAGACCTTTAATTTAGGGTTGGTCAACTCGACTTATCGCAACGTTAAAGGTGTGGCAGGTATTGTTGAAATTCTTAATTGGGAAGTGCTCAAGCGTACCGGGGTGCCGGAAAAGATAACCGTACCAACGATCCCCGTTAAGCCGATTGCCGAATTACGAGCTGTGACTCAAACTTCATCTGCACCGCTGCCGCCGCAAGCTCTCCCCGGATCAACCCCATCAAAATCTTCACCATCTTCATCTGCTCAAGGGGCTGCAGCAGTACCGTCGTCAGCGGCGAAATAATAAACTTGCCTCGTTTCGTCTTCCGTCAAATCTAATCATTTCCACCCGCTAAGGGATTACCTTCAAGTTAGGCCCTGATTTTGGTATGATTTCGGCCGATGCCCAGTATCCGTTCTGACAAGTACGACCGCGAATCCTTCTTAAACAACTGCCTTTTAGAATCCCGCCTCGCTTGGCGGGTGTGAATAATTTTCAGTTTGTGCTTTTAAATGGGCAGAATTGTTCTTTCTGCTATAATTCGATTGTAAATTAGTAACTCGGGTTACGGACGCTTTCAGCGTTCCGTGGAAAAGTCGGCAAAAACGGTTTACCCTTTTAACTTGTTAATAGTAGAGGGTAAATCAAAATGTCAGATTTAATCGTCGATTTCAATCAAAACAAATTACATCCAGAAGATCAAATGCGAAAAATTAAAGCAGAAATATTTTTGGGAGATTGCTTAGATGTTCTCCAAAAAATTGACAAAAATAGTGTTGATTTAATCATAACCTCACCACCATATGCCGACAGTCGTTCAAAAACCTACGGTGGGATTAAACCAGATGAATATGTTAATTGGTTCCTGCCACGCTCAGCAGAGTTTTTGCGTGTCCTTAAACCCACAGGTACTTTTATATTAAATATTAAAGAAAGAGTGGTGGGGGGAGAGCGGCACGCTTACGTTTTGG